>NZ_QUGR01000005.1:0-379219 GCF_003479145.1 Parabacteroides sp. AF18-52 | reverse complement strand
GAGAATTCATCGGAAAACAAGCCACCCTGGCTAAATGGATGGATATAAGTGCCAGTACATTGAGCCGCTTATTAAAGAGAATGAACTATCTTGGACTGGTATCCCTCCAGCATGTCATCGGTGGAAGCCGCATCTGTCTGACCGGTTACGATGAATTTACTTTTGTACCTACCGAACCGGAAACCGGAGGAAAGGAAAAGACTGACGTCCCTAAAAGTTCAGCGGCAGCCCAAATGGCGGAAGCCGAAGCGAAGATGGGAGGACGAAGCATGCAGGATTCTACAAACTTACCTAACTAATGACGATTATGGAAGCAATAGAATCTGTACGCCAGGTGGAAGAAACAGTGATTGGAAACTGTTTCCGAAAATGAAAAGAAACGCCTCGCCATCCTTATTCATATTGCCAAACGCCGTGAACAGTTACGGCATTTGGGTTCAATTATTTCTAATCAAATAATAAATGAAATTTATATCTAAACTAATTATTGGGGGAGGTATTTTATTGCTTCCCTGGAATACGTATGCTCAGTTTACTAAAAAACTGAATTACCGGACAGAGACCGGGATCGGCTTTAGCGGAGGGGAACATACGCCTTTCTGGCTGACTGCGAACAAACAAGGGCTTTCGTCTATCGAAAAGAATAACGGTTATCTGCGTGCCGGGATTTTCCGGGAGATGGAAGAGGATAAACGCTTTTCGTATGCTTTCGGGGCGGATCTGGCTGTAGCCTATAATTTTACATCTACATTCATTGTCCAGCAATTATATGCGGACTTGAAATATCGTTGCCTGGGACTGAGTATCGGCAGCAAGGAACGGTATAGTGAATTCAATAATCCGCTTTTAAGTAGCGGGGGATTGACGTTTTCGGGGAATGCTCGTCCCATTCCGCAAGTGCGTATCGGTATTCCGGAATATACCGTTGTACCGGGGACAAAAGGGTGGCTGGCCTTCAAAGGGCATGTTGCTTATGGCATGTTTACGGATGATGGTTGGCAGAAGGATTTTGTAGCTCCGGGAAATAAATATACGGAACATGTGCTTTATCATTCCAAAGATTTATACGTGAAAATCGGTAATCAGGAAAAGTTTCCACTGATCTTTGAAGGAGGGCTGGAAATGGCTGCTCAGTTCGGAGGGAATGCATTTATTGGGAATGAAAAGATCGATATGCCGAATGGGATAAAGGATTTCTTTAAAGTGTTTATTCCGAGTGGAGGTGGTAGTGATACGCCAATGGGGGAACAACTGAATGTATATGGCAACCATTTAGGTAGTTGGAATTTTTCACTCACCTGGTATGCTCCACAGGACTGGACGGTTCGCCCTTATTATGAACATTATTTTGAAGATCACTCACAAATGTTCGGGGAATATGGCTGGAAAGATTGTCTGGCAGGAATAGAAGTAACGTTCCCTAAAAATCCTATCGTTAGCAGTTTTGTTTACGAATATATTTCAACAAAGGATCAGACTGGTGCTGTCTATTGGGATCATACGCCGGAGATACCGGAGCAAGTAAGTGGATCTGATAATTATTATAATCATAGTATTTATACCGGTTGGCAGCATTGGGGAATGGGTATCGGAAATCCTTTAGTGATGTCTCCTGTTTATAATGAGGATGGAGACATCAGTTTTAAGAGTTCACGTATGCAAGGACATCATTTGGGGATCATGGGGAATCCAGCAAGCGATTTGCAGTATCGTATTCTATTGTCGTTTACCCGCAACTGGGGAACGTATGGTTTACCTTTTTATGAGATCAAAAAGAATGGAAATGCGTTGGTCGAATTAACTTATACGCCCCATCAGTTGAAAGGCTGGGACTTTACAGCATCGCTTGGTGTTGATAGAGGCGGAATGCTTGGTAAAAGTGCCGGAGGAATGCTGACAATCAGAAAAACGGGATGGATATGATGAATTCAATGAATATAATGAAATGGTATATAATAGCAGTACTGTTAGTTCTGATAGTCAGTGCTTGCGGAAAAACACCGATCAACGGAGACTTGGATGGCCGTTGGCAGATCCTAAAAATAGAATATGCTTCCGGAGAAGAAGAAACACCGGAACGAGCATATTATAGTGTGGCTTTACATACGATCAACTTGATGCAAGTAGGTGTTACGAGCCAGACTGGGAATATGGAATATACCGGGGATTCATTGTTTGTCGAAATGCCCATCAGTAAAATTGAAGATCTATTGCCTTTCGGCATGAATGGGACGGAGCAACGTTTTGGTGTAAAAGAATTAACGTCGAAACACCTGATCTTACAATCGGACTTTGCTCGGTTGGAGTTCAGAAAGTTCTGATTTGAAATTTGTCAGAAATATCCCATCTTTTTCTGAATCGAAATATCAATAAAAACAAATAAAATATGAAAATGAACTTGTACAAACAGTCCTTTTGGGCTTTGCTTGTGGTGATACTGAGCTCTTGTGCGTCACCTAAAAACATTATTTACATGCAGGATGTGGAACCTTTTCGTCAGGGAAATATCGAACAGATATACGAACCGATCATCCATGAGGATGATTTGCTGGCAATCATGGTGAATAGTCGTGACCCGGAACTGGCATTACCCTTTAATATGCCGATGGTAACTTATCAGTTAGGGACAAATAATGGTACGACCGGTCAACAGCGTGTGCTGGGATATCTGGTGGACCGCTATGGGGATGTCGATTTCCCGATCCTGGGCAAGATACATGCTTCGGGTCTTAGCCGTATGCAGCTGACAGAATTGATCAAGAAACGATTGATAGACGAGGACTTGATCAAGGACCCGATTGTAACGGTGCAGTTCCTGAACTTTAAAGTCTCTGTTATCGGAGAAGTAAGTCGTCCGGGGAGTTTTACCGTATCGGGTGACCGTATCACGCTACTGGAGGCTTTGAGTATGGCTGGCGACCTTACGATTTACGGTCGTCGCGATCGTGTGGCTGTGATCCGTGAGAATAACGGCAAACGTACGATCCTGTTTCATGACCTCCGTTCGGCGGATATCTTCGATTCGCCTTGCTATTATCTCCAGCAGAACGACATCGTGTATGTGGAACCGAACAAGGCAAAAGCGGGGCAAAGCGGCATCAACCAGAACAATACGGTAGGTGTGTGGGTATCGGTTGTATCCCTGCTGACTACAGTTGCAGTATTAATATTCAAATAACAAAGGAGTATAAGAACGATGAATCCCGAACAAGAAACAAATATGCTTCGTGCAGAGGAAAATGAGTTGAATCTGATTGATATCTACCGGGTTGTACGTGCGAACTGGTATTGGTATCTATTGTCGGTAGTGGTCTGTTGTGCGATAGCGGTACTTTACCTGGGGTGGGCACCGAAAATTTATCAGCGTACGGCAACGGTACTGATCAAGGACGATACGAAGGGAGGAGGCGCAGCCAGTGAGGCTGCCGTCTTTGAAGATTTGAATATGTTCAATATGAAAAGAAGTGTGGATAATGAACTGCTGGTCTTCAAGTCGAAACAGTTGATGAAATCAGTTGTTAAACGTTTGGATCTGGATATCAGTTACAGTATCCGTGAAGGGTTGCGTACAGTGGAGTTGTACAGCCATTCACCGGTGGTGGTTCGTTTTCCGGAGATAAATGAAAATTTGGAAATCGGATTGACGGTAGTACCTGTATCGGATAAGGAGGTAAGCTTGTCTGGTTTTACCTCCGAAGAACTGGAGGAAGAGGGGCAGTCCTTGGAAGACCAAACGCTGACAGTGGCGTTGAACGATACGGTATCGACACCTATCGGGAAAGTGGTGGTAACTCCGAGCTTGTATTACACAGATCTTTATTATGGAAGTGAGATAACGGTCACCAAAAGTAGTCGGGACTGGGTTGCACTAAATTATAATGAAGCCTTGCAGGTCGCGTTGGCCAGTAAGACCGCTACTATCTTGAATCTTTCTCTGCAGGATGCCTCCGTTTCCCGTGCGGAAGATGTTCTTAATACTCTGATCGCAATTTATAACGAGGATGCGATAAGCGATAAGAACCAGGTGATGGTCAACACATCGAATTTTATTAACGACCGCTTGATCATCATCGAAAAAGAACTGGGAAGTGTGGATGCAGAGATCGAAGTCTTCAAAAGGGAGAACCAGTTGACCGATATTCATTCGGAAGCAGGGCTGTACCTGCAGGAAGGTAGCCAGTACAGCCAGGAAGGACTAGGTTTGGAGAACCAACTAACGTTGGCAAAATATATCCGGGAATATCTGACAGACCCACATAAAGGGGCTGATCTGATCCCTGCTAATACGGGTATCTCGGATGCAAATGTAGAAAGTCAGATATCGGAATATAACGCCTTACTTCTGAAACGGGATAAGCTGATCGGTAATAGCAGTAATAAGAATCCGGTTGTGATGGACCTGAACAATTCGCTGGGGGCGATGAAACAGACAATTATCAGGGCGGTAGATAACCTGATCGTGGGGTTGAATATAAAAATAAAGAATATACGTGAACGTGAAGCACAGACGACCCGTCGTATTGCCGCTGTCCCGACTCAGCAAAAGTATGTGCTATCGGTGGAACGCCAGCAGAAGATCAAGGAGGAACTTTACCTTTACCTCCTGAATAAGCGGGAGGAGAATGCATTGTCGCAGGCGATTACGGAGAGTAATGCCCGCATCATTGACCCGGCACAGGGAAGTGAGAAACCGGTGGCCCCTAAATCGATGCTGGTTCTTTTAGCCGCCTGTGTGTTAGGCATGGCGATTCCTTCCGGTATTCTTTGGATACAGTTGACGATGAACACTACAGTATGTTCAAGGAAAGATGTGGAAGATAACCTCTCCATCCCCTTCCTGGGTGAGATACCTTCGCGTAGCAGGAAAGACAAGAGTGAGATATTAGTGCATGAAAATGGTCGCGACGGTGTCTCTGAGGCATTCCGCATTGTCCGGACGAACATGGAATTTATGCGTGTAAAAGCAAAGGATCTGAAAGTAGTGATGTTTACCTCTTCGAATCCGGGTGCAGGAAAGACATTCGTGTCGATGAATCTGGCTATGAGTCTCGTTCTTACGAATAAGAAGGTAATCTTGGTCGATACCGATATTCGTAAGGGTACCCTTAGCGCCCGCATTAGTCACGCTAATGCGGGACTGACGCATTATTTGTCGGGAAGGGTGGAAGATGTGGATAAAATTATCGCTTCTTCGGGTCTCAACGATCGTTTGGATGTGATTCATGCAGGACCTGTACCGCCTAATCCTTCGGAGTTACTTTTAAGCAACCGTCTGGAAGAGTTGGTAAAGGCTTTGCGTGACCGTTATGATTATGTGATCCTGGATAATGTGCCTGCCGGTATGGTAGCGGATGCTACGATTGTGAATCGTGTGGCCGATCTGACGATTTATGTGATTCGTGCCGGCCTGATGGACCGTCGCCAGCTGCCTGAAGTAGAAAAACTGTATAAACAGGAAAAATTCCACAATATGGCGGTAATCCTGAACGGTATCAATATGAAACGTGCCGGTTATGGTTACGGCTATGGTTATGGCTACGGGTACGGTTATGGTTACGGAAACGAAAAATCTCAAAAAGGTAAAAAATGAAGAAAATAATTCGACAAATGTTGATCTGCCTGTTGTGGGTGGCCTGTGTGTCTGCAGCTTACGGACAGCATGCGGAGAATGTGTCCGCCGATACATTACAACAGTTTTCCCGGGAGCAACAGATGCAGGCACGTCTGGAAAACTATGTGCAGTTATTGTCCACGCATAAAAAGCCTGACAGACCTCGCGTGATGGTGATGCCTGTGATGGGATTCCGCTCTTCTCAGATGTCATATGGTTTGATGGTTGCGGCGATGAAGCGTACGGGCGGATATATAAAGGCTAAATATAGTTTCAGCAACACTCATTCAGGAGATTTCGACTGCGATGACGGAGGTGTGTCGGATGAGGATGGGCAGGTTCAGTGGTACACAGGAAAGACGGAGAAAAGCCGCTGGGCTGTTACGGGGGGGATCGTGCAACGCCTTTGGAAACCATTTTACCTGTATGCCGGAGTTGGATATGGAAGCCGTACGCTGGTTTGGGAAACTGTTGGAGGCAAGTGGGGGAAGAACAAGGATCATTCGGTTGAAGGTATGGAAGCAGAAGCCGGGTGTATTCTGTCAGTCGGTCCGATGGTGTTTTCACTCGGTTTACAGACGAACAGTTTTAAGTACCTGGAAGGGAATCTGGGAATAGGAGTTATTTTTTAATCGATGAACGGAAAAACAGAAGAATCCATGAATCTATTGAAGTATATATTATTTTTTCTTCCTGTCGTATTGATGTTGGGAAGTTGTGAAAAGGATGCTGAGCCTGCAGCTGTATCGATAGGGATGCAGCTGGAAGAACCACTGCATATAGGACGAACGTATGTCCGCTTGAAAGGTCGTGTGACGAGTCAGGCTGCGTTGAAAGAGACGGGGTTCCTGTGGTGGAAGACTGGTGACCGGGAGCATGCTTCGGAGGTTGCTTGCCAGGATTCTTTGTCGTATGGTTTGCAGGTATTGTTGGAGGGGCTCGAGCCGGATGCGTCGTACGAGTATTGTTTGTATGCAGGTAATGGGACAGACCGTCTAATGGGTGAGCCGGGCAGTTTTAATACGTTGTTGTATGGTGATCCGTTGCTTTCAGATTTGCAGGCAGACGGGGAGGTAGCTAATCTTTTCACTTTCAGGGTGAAAGATGATGGAATAGATGGAACGGGTCATAACTTACTCTCGAAAGGTGTTTGCTGGAATACGGAAGGCAGTCCGACGATAGATGACCGGAAGCAGGAAGCGGAAGGGGAGGAGACTGCGTTTACTGTTTCCATCCCGGACCTGCAGGAGAACACAACCTATTATCTTCGTGCTTTTGCATTGAACGACAGCTCATATTTAGCTTACAGCCCAGAGATAACGATTCACACGGGTAAAACGCTACCCAGAATCAGCGGTATTCAGTTATTGGATTCGTTGAAGAAGGAATTCTGTGCTACGCTGGAGGATATCGGAGGCGCTGAAATTATTTCGAGGGGGTTTTGTTGGAATACAACCGGCATGCCGACTGTGGAGGATGAAAAAGAAATAGTGAGCGATGATTTTACGGGCATGCTGACGAATTTGAAATCTAATACGCTTTATTATGTGCGTGCATTTGCTGAGAATGCGTTTGGGATAGGTTATAGCGAGGAACTGGCGGTCAGTATCGTATCGCTGCCGATTGTGGGTACCGTAGAACGTATCGATCCGGAGAACAATGTCTTCCGTTCTGTACTGGTGACCGACGGTGGAAGTGAGATAACGGAAAAAGGTTTCTGTTGGAACATGACAGGAAATCCATCGGTCGGAGATCATGTTGTAGTGGCTGACGAAGATTTTACGGCCATGATATCTGAAATGGAATCGGGTACCTATTATATCCGTGCCTATGCCGTTAATAAGGCGGGGGTTGGTTATGGTGAAGAGTTGAGCGTTTCGATTCATGTCCTGACGATTCCTGTTCTGGATAGAGTCCGTATCATTGATTGGGAAACCAACCGGATACAATGTTCGATACTTAATGTGGGCGGCAGTAAAATAACAGCCAATGGTTTTTGCTGGAGTACACATGACTATCCGGATGTTTCGGATTACCTGCTGGATGCAGATGAAGATTTTACGGCCGTTATGGGGACAATGTATCCAGGGGTTTATTACATAAGGGCTTATGCGAGTAATAAAGTCGGTACGGGATATAGTCGTACGCTGGTACTGGATACACGTAAGGTTCCGGAAGTAGGGGAGATCGAAGTCTTGAATGCTGCAACATATACATATCGTTCGAGGTTATTGGATAACGGCGGAGGGAATATAAGCAAGTGGGGATTTTGTTGGAATACAGTCGGTGAACCAGATATCTGGGATGATAGTGTGCAGGCGGATAATGACTTTACGGCAACGCTCGGAGAATTGTCTCCGGGGATATATTATATCCGTGCCTATGCGATCAATGAAAAGGGTGCTGGTTACGGTCCTGAATATTCAATCGTTGTATCTCCATCGGAAAGTTACTGATTTGGAAATAAAGTATAGGGAAACCGATGTCCCTTCGCGATCTTTACCTTTCTTATAATTATTTTGTAACCGAAGAATCCGGCTGTCTGTTAGTAGGGTTCAGGGAGAATTCTGTAACTTTCATTGTAAAAGAGTTATGGAATAAAGATGCTCTTTGCCTGGCGGAGGTGGATGATCTGTATACAGAATTACAGAGGATCGGGGAGATGTGTAACTGTAAGCAATACCGTATCCTGGCACATGGCGGATATCTGCCGGAGGCTCTTTCTTTTGAGTTGCATGGTTTGACAGTATCCGACGAAAGCTATCTGAAAAGCCTGAAAAGCGGAAAACACATCGAACTCTTTTCCCATAATGAAGCCGCTTACCGCGCTATTGAGGAAGGCTTCCAAAAGAACCGTATCGGGGCTGTCGTACAGGCTACTGGAACGGGTAAATCATATCTGATAGCCCGTTATATTGTGAACCACCGGAAAGAACGAATATTGGTCGTGGCCCCGAATGTTACCATTATAGCAGAGATAAAGAAAGCGGTAGGATGGAAAATGCGGCATGTTACTTTTATGACTTTCCAGGCACTATCACGCCAACGTGACAAGATTCCTCCCATGCAGGCAGACCATATCATTATCGATGAGTTTCACCATTTCGGTGCGGAGGTATGGGGAAAAGCCGTACAGGATGTGATCGATGCCAATCCGGAAGCCCGCGTATTGGGTATGTCGGCTACCCCGATCCGCCCGGAAGAGATGATGGATACGGTAGAGGTCTATTTCAAAGGGAACCTGTTTTATGAACTCTCCCTTTCGATGGCCTGGTATTATAAGATTCTGCCGGTACCGGTGTTGGTGCAGAGCGTATTCGATTTGAATAACCAGCTGGATAAGGTTCAACACCTGCTGAACAGAAGTGGCTGTACGGATGAACGACGGCAGCGTATTCAGGAGAAGATTGATTTTGCCCGGTTGGATTTCCGGGGTTCATGGAGTGCTTCGGAACTGATACGGCGTTACCTGCCGAAGGATGTGAAGAAGCTTCTCGTTTTCTGTAAAGATAAGGAAGACCTTCAACATATGATGCCGGAAGTATCGCGTTGGTTGATGCATGGCGGATTTGTATTTGAAATGTTTGAAATACATAATGGGTATAGTAACCGTGTAAATGAACGGACCCTCCGTGATTTTTGTACTGATACAGGTAAATTGCATGTGCTGTTCTCTATCAATATGCTGATCGAAGGATTGCATGTGGAAGGGGTGGATGCAGCCATGTTCCTGCGCCGGACAGAGTCGTATGTGGTTGCTTTGCAGCAGCTTGGGCGTTGCCTGAAAGCCGGTTCAGATGCCCGTCCTGTTGTGTTGGATTTTGTGAATAATCTTTCCGGACGTTCTGTTTATGAAGCGATGTCGTATGAATTGTCTTACCATCCTACTATCCGTGCACCGAAGACATTCAAAGGATTCACCGAGTTTCAGGTAACAGGTTTCTTGTCGGATATCCGTGCCCGGGTGGATGATATGCTGGCAGAACTGGATGCGTGGCCGGTGATGTATGAACGGCTGATAGAATATAAAGAACGGGAGGGATGTTGGCCATGTGCAGCCGAGGGCCGATTGGGTAGTTGGTGTAACACCCAGCGGATCGCACGGAAAAAAGGGACATTGTCTGACGAATATATCTCTCGCCTGGAAGATATCGGTTTTGAGTGGGAGGTACAGGATAGCCGCTGGATGCAATATTATGAAGAGTTGAAATGTTTTATAGACCGGATGCACCGTCTTCCTAAAAAAGGAGAGAACAGTCTGAGTACATGGTGCAATACACAGCGGCAGAGCCGTAAAAAAGGTCTGTTGTCCGAGGAACGGGTGCGATTGCTGGATCATATCGGCTTTGTATGGGAGCAGGATTTGGATGTCCAGTGGATGAAGAACTGGAAACAAGTGGTGCTCTTTTATCAGCAAAAAGGATATTGGCCCAAAAGTAACGATGGAAAACTGGGTGCCTGGTGTAGTACCCAGCGTAAGTACCGTAAGCAAGGAGTACTTGTATCCGACCGCGTCAGAATGATGGACGAAGCCGGTTTTATCTGGAATACCGATGATATCTGGCTGGAAAACTATGAAAAATTGAAACTGTTTTACCAGGAGAAACGCCGCTGGCCCACTGTCCGTGAAAATAAGCTCGGTAGTTGGTGCTTCGTTCAACGGCGTTTATCCAAAAACGGAAAACTTCTCTCCTGGCGAAAACAGATGTTGGAGTCGATCTCTTTCCCTTTATAATGTATGTGGCTTATACCAGTTTATTTTCCGGGAGAAATACATAATAGTTCCCAGTATAACGAATAAACCGATACTTCCTATAAGCAAGGCAACATCTTCGAGTTGCAGGACGACATACAGGAAAATATACAATAAACATAACATGCCGGTAAGTGCCCCGGTCTGTATCCTGTTCCTGAAAATACTATAGGTATAGGCGGTGATCAGTCCGATGGTGGCTATACTGGCAATCAGGTAGGCGATGCCGAAGTTGATTTGTTCGGATATGGACAGGAGCAGGCTGTAGAACAGTATCAGAGCCAGGCCGACCAGGAGATATTGGATCGGGTGGATCCGTTTTCCGGTCAGTATTTCGACAAAGAAAAAGACAACGAATGTCAGGGCAATGAACATGATAGCGTATTTGGCGGAACGCATGTTCTGCTGGTAATGGTTTACCGGATCGACCAGGTTTACACCGAAAGAGGAGTCTTCGAACGAGTAGGTTTGTCCGTCGGTCCACATTTCCGGGATACTCCGGTTAAAGCTGAGGATACTCCAGTTGGCTTCAAAGCCATTTTCAGTGATGGTATGGTCGGGGGTAAAGTTGCCGATGAAGCCGGGAGATTTCCAGTTGCCTGCCACATGGACTTTAGTCGTTTTACCGATTGGGATGAAATTGATGTTGCTGCTTCCGTTCAGTTTTAACTGGCATTTGAAGGTAAGCGGCTGTTCGGATTGAAGCACTTCGGGATCGTTTAACGGGATGGCGAGCATTTTGCCTATCTGTGTATCCAGATTGCCGGTGGTTTCTACCGTGTATTGTTTGTTCTCCAGCTTGAAATCGATGTTGTCGGTGATACCCCGGAGGTCGGAAACACCGACTGCCATATAAGCCTGGTCCCAGTGGATAGTGCCGTTTTCTATCTTGGGGAAATTGATTTTGTCGAAGTTTCCGGAAATGTCTGTTTCACTTTTGTAAAGGATCGTTTTGTATATCCCGTAATATCTTTCTTCCGGGAATAGCCGGGTATCGATTGTCAGGTTTCCGGGAGTGATGGTCAGGACATGTTCCTGAAAATAGGTTTTATTGTTCGAATCGACATGCGTTGTTGTATAAGGGATGGAGAGGACCGGGCCGCAGAAGGTCTGGGCGTTGCTCCATTTGGCATTGATCTTTTCGATCGTTTCGATACTTCTGTCCTGTCTTTCCCGGATCAGATCCTGAATCATTAACCCCGGTATCAGTAAAATGAGGGTCAGAACTCCGATAACCATAGCCTTGAATGTAATGGACTGGTTGATTTTGCTTGCTTTTCTGATTGTTGTTTCCATAAATTTAACTTGTTTGTATGGGTTGAAAAGTACTTTGTGTTTCAAAGTGAATAGGTAAAAAAAATTATTTGATAAGCTCTTCCAATGCATCCAGGTGTTCCCGAAAGCATTTTCTTCCTTCTTCGGTGATTGTATACTGGGTATTAGGTTTCCGGCCGATGAACTGCTTGGTGGACCGGATATATCCGATGGTCTCCAGGGCTTTCAGATGGCTTGCCAGGTTTCCGTCGGTCAACTCCATCAACTGCTTCATGGTATTGAAGTCGGCTGATTCGTTTACCGACAGGATAGACATGATACCCAGTCGTATCCGGCTTTCGAAGGCTTTATTTAATTTGGACAGTATGTTTTTCATTCTTTCTTCAAATCATATTTGATGTACATAGCTGTGCCGTAAATGATATGGCAGACTCCGAATCCGATAGTCCAGAGCAAGAGGCTCCAGTCGGGGAACAAAGCGGCGATGACACCCAAAACGACTTCTGTCAGGCCCAGGTAATGGACTTCGTCGAGGGTATATTTGGATACATTGATCAAGGCGAGGCCATAAAAAGTAAGTGTCATGGTGATTGCCATTGCCAGGTCGCCGCGCAACAGAAAAATAAGCGCAAAGACACCTCCGGCAACCAATGGAATACCGAGGTGATAAAGTGTCCTTTTTATCAGGCTTTTGGAGGGCATCAGGTTCTTCTTCACTGACTTTTTCCAGGAAAAATAGATACCGAAGCAAATAGAGAAGAGCAGGACGGCAGCAGCATCCGTGATCAGCAGAGTGATTTCGCGGAACATCGCTTCGTGTGTCGTATTGAAGTCTGTGTTTGCCGGTTCCCTCAGAATCTGGAAGTAGGCGAGTGCTGCCCCGATAATCGCTATAACTCCGGCTGATATGCCGGATAAACCGCTTAACGAAAGGAATTTGGATGATCTTTCCATCATCTCGCGAATGGCTTTTATGTCTTCTACTTGCTTGTTCATATACTTGCGATAAAAAGTACTTTGTGGTGCAAAGTTAAGAAGGATTCTGAAGATTCCAAATAAATGGGGTAAAGTTTTTAGGGTAATGTTATGGATCTAAATCAAAATTTAGTAGATTATTGTCGTTAAAGCTATCAAAATCAGATTTAAACAGTTGATCTTGTATAATTCTATATTTTTCGAATTCAGTTTCAGCAAAAGCTTTCGCAACTTGTGCTGAAATTGTACTTGAATTTTTTCCATCGGAAGCAGTTACCGAGAATTCCTCGGTAACTGAGTCGGGGTCCAATTCTCCATCATTAAATATATTTTTGAGGTGAAGTGAAATATTATCGGTCGAACAGTCAAATAAAACGGCCATTAGTTTTTGACTTAACCAAATGGTCTCATTTTATACTCTGACTTCTATGCCATTTTCTTTAGCTTGATTTGTAAATATCAGAAATTCAGCTGTACTATTCTTAATTTGGAATTTTTTGCTCATTTTTTTATAGTCATTTGATTGGCTTTTAATTAATTCAGTTACATGTTTACTGATTAACGAATATTTATTTACAAAGATAGTGTCTTTATGTGTATAATTGATGAATTAGGGTTTAAAAGTGAGTACAAATTTATTACTTAAATCTCGGACTTACTCCTCTTACGTAACTCTCTGCTGGATTGAGAGGTTCGTTTTGTGGTAATGGGAAGCACAAGTTTACTGGATGTGATAGCTTTCATATAATAAATATTTATCTTTGTCTTCTGAAAATAAAGCTAGCAAATATGGAAAATAAAACGATATTACCGGCGGAGTGGTATCCGCAAAGTGCGGTTCAGCTTACCTGGCCGCATGAAGGGACGGATTGGGCACCGATACTCGACGAGGTGGTACCTTGCTTTGTGGAGATTGCCAGAGAGGTGATCAAGCGGGAGAAGTTACTGATTGTTTGTCCGGATGAATCGGTGGTACGCTCTCAGTTGGGAGAAGTGGATTATAGCCGTATTATTTTCCGGGAGATGGAGACAAACGATACCTGGGCACGTGATCACGGCGGTATTTCTGTGTTCGAAGAAGGTGCTCCGGTCGTATATGATTTTGTATTCAACGGCTGGGGAATGAAGTACGCAGCCAACCATGATAATCTGATCACACGGAAACTGTTCCATGGCAAAACGTTTGCAGAGGAGGTGATCCCTGTCAATATGCAGCCGTTCGTGTTGGAAGGCGGAAGTCTCGAGTCGGATGGAAAAGGCACTTTACTGACTACGGTCGAATGTCTTTCTTCCGTGAACAGGAACGAATATCTTCAGCAGGAGGAACTGGAAAATTATCTGAAACAGGTATTCGGCCTGAACCGTATTTTGTGGTTGGAGAGCGGTTACCTGGCTGGTGACGATACCGATAGCCATGTCGATACGCTGGCCCGTTTTTGTAGTGAGGATACGATTGCTTATGTGCAGTGCACGGATGAAGAAGATGAGCATTATGCCGAATTGCAGGAGATGGAGGAAGAGCTGAGAGAGTTTACGCAGGAGAATGGCGAACCTTACCGTTTGATCGCTTTGCCTATGGCTGATAAAGTGGAATGGGAGGGCGAGCGTTTACCGGCAACTTATGCGAATTTCCTTATTATAAATGGGGCGGTGCTTCTGCCGTTCTACGATTCACCGAAAGATGAGATTGCGAAAGAGGCTTTGCAGACAGCATTCCCGGACAGAGAAATTGTAGGTATTAATTGCTTACCGTTAATTAAACAACATGGTTCACTGCATTGCGTGACGATGCAGTACCCGGAAGAATTTGTTAATTGAGAATTGAAAATTGAAAATCAGATGAAGATAGGATTGATCCAACAGGCGAACACCTGTGACCGGTTAGATAATATAAAGAAACTGAAAAATAATATCCGGTTTTGCGCTGAAGAAGGGGCGGAGCTGGTTGTTTTGCAGGAATTACATAATGGCTTGTATTTCTGCCAGACGGAAGATACTGGGCTATTCGATCTGGCAGAAACGATTCCGGGGCCCTCCACGGAAGAGTTCGGTGCGTTGGTTAAAGAACTGGGAATCGTGCTGGTGCTTTCCCTCTTTGAGAAACGTGCTCCGGGATTGTATCATAACACGGCTGTCGTGCTTGAGAAAGACGGAACGATTGCCGGAAAGTACCGGAAGATGCATATACCGGATGATCCGGCTTATTATGAGAAGTTTTATTTTACTCCCGGTGACCTGGGATTCGAGCCTGTCGAAACTTCCGTCGGCAAACTGGGCGTATTGGTTTGCTGGGACCAGTGGTATCCGGAGGCAGCCCGCCTGATGGCGATGAAAGGAGCCGAACTGTTGATCTATCCGACAGCTATCGGCTGGGAGAGCAGCGATACGGAAGAAGAAAAGAAACGTCAGTTGGATGCCTGGGTAACGATACAGCGCGGACATGCAGTGGCAAACGGTCTTCCGGTGATCACTGTGAACCGTACGGGGCATGAGACGGACCCTTCGGGACAGACAAACGGTATTCAGTTTTGGGGCAACAGCTTTGTTGCCGGTCCGCAGGGAGAACTGTTGGCTGAGTTCCCGAACGATCACGAGGAGGTGCGTGTTGTGGAGATCGATAAAGCACGGAGTGAGAATGTGCGCCGTTGGTGGCCGTTCTTCCGTGACCGCCGTATCGATGCTTTCGGCGGATTGACGGAGCGATTTTTGATCTGATATGAAATTTTGTAGTAAAGATGAAGCCGTCCGGTATATGAATCGATCAGGATTATCCGGACGGCCTTTTATATTTATCGTCGATTATAAGCAGGAGCATGTTTGGGTGGAGGAGCCGGATGCAGTTGATCCGGAAGAGTTGCTGTATGACCTGAACGGTTTTACCAATGTGACAGGTAATGGGAAGCAGTATCCAAAGAAGCAGGTCGAGTGGGAAACCGAACCTGTCTCTTTTGAAACGTATTCCCGGTCTTTTCAGACAGTATCCGGTCATATCCATGCCGGTAATTCTTATCTTGTCAACCTGACTTGCGCTACTCCGGTGCGGACGAACCTGACACTGAAAGAGATCTTTTATTCTTCGCAGGCTCCTTACAGGTTGTGGCTGAGAGACCGTTTTGTTATTTTTTCTCCTGAAATATTCGTACGTATGGAGGATGGTTTCATCTATTCGTATCCGATGAAGGGGACGATCGATGCATCTCGGCCTGATGCGCGGGAACGGATTCTGGCAGATAAAAAGGAAGAAGCCGAACATGCCACGATTGTCGATCTGATCCGTAATGATTTGAGTCAGGTGGCATCGGATGTAACGGTATCGAGATATCGGTATATAGATGAACTGGAAACGAACAAAGGCCGGTTATTACAGGTGAGTTCAGAGATCAGGGGAAAGTTACCCGATGACTGGAAAGCTGTTTTAGGGACTGTTTTGTTCAGCCTGTTGCCTGCCGGTTCCATTACCGGTGCACCAAAGAAAAAGACGATGGAGATCATCGATGAGGCTGAAACATACCGGCGGGGATTCTATACGGGAGTAATGGGATATTTCGACGGTAACCGTCTGGACAGTGCCGTTATGATCCGTTTCCTGGAACAGGAAGGAGAACAGCTGCTGTTTAAGAGTGGGGGTGGCATTACCTCCCAAAGTGATTTGCAAAGTGAGTATAATGAAATGAAACAGAAAGTATATGTGCCCATTTATTGAAACAATCAGAATCGAGAATGGAAAGGCTGTGAATATGGCTTTCCATAATTACCGCTTCAACCGGACGCGGAGAGATATTTTTGAATGTAATTTACCTGTAAATCTGGCTGATTTTATCCAGCCGGGAGAATATACCGAACGGACCCGCTGCCGGGTGGAGTATCAGGAAGAGGTGGAGAAGGTTGAATATCTGCCGTATACCATCCGTCCGGTAAATAGTTTGAAAATAGTCACCTCCGACGGGTTGGATTATACTTATAAAAGTACTGACCGTCAGAAATTGGACGGACTGTTCGGGCAACGGGGAGAGGCCGACGATATACTGATCGTGCGCGATGGTCTCCTGACGGATACTTCGATCGCTAATATTGCCTTGTGGGATGGTTCCAAATGGGAGACACCCGAAGTCCCTTTGTTGGAAGGAACGATGCGGGCATCTCTATTGGGGAAGGAAATGATTGTTCCGGCTGCAATCCGTCCGCAGGATCTGTCCCGTTATTCGCTGATCCGTTTGTTCAATGCGATGATCGGGTTCGGTGAGATTGAATTTCCTGTGGCGAATGTCCGTTAGATTATTACGTATGTGATACGCGGAATGAATTTATTTCAGGCCCGGTTATTTAAGAATGTAATAAATGGTATTACTGATACGGGCCTGATATACTTTATTTTCATGCATAAGAGAGCATAGAGCCAGACAAAGTTCGGTGTCCTGAAAATTTGTCGCTCTTTGTAATTCAGCAAATGTACTTCTTCCAACCTGGCACAAAGTCTCATACAATTGGGATATGCTCTGAGACATCTTTAAACTTAGTGTATTCATAAGCTGTTATTTTATAAGTTAATACTATGTTGATCGGGTAGAGTAGGGTGTACTGTCCCCGTATCTTTGTTTCGAAAGCTAAAGTACAAGGAATATTTGTAGGAATCTGCCCTTTTTTTGCTGTAACGGTAATTTTTACTCCTAAAACGGAATATTCGGAAACTGAAATAAAATGAGGTGAATTTACCCCTCTTTCGGCAATCGCAACACGAACCGGATCAGTGCCACGAATACCTTTCCGTATTTATCCAGTTTGATTTCACCGACACCCCGTATATCGCTGAATTCATCCAGCGTGACCGGTTTCTTCTGTACCATATCTTCCAGTGAATCATCGGAAAAGATGATATAAGCCGGTGTCTGTTCTTTCTCGGCGATCTGTTTGCGAAGTTGCTGGAGTGAGTCGAGCAACGTCTCTTCGACCGATGCGGATTTGAGTGGCTTGATCGGACGGTATTTGAATTTGGAATCTTTTCTTCTGAAATAAGTTTTCTCTTCCGGCTCCTTGTAAATAGACATCATTGCCTTCTGCTCTCCGAACAGTATTTTTCGTCCTAACGGAGTAACTTTCAAGATACCGGCGTTGACGTAGTCGATTTCGATATACCCCAGCTGAAGCATCTGGTACAGATATTCTTTCCATTCTTTATAAGAAAGGTCTTTTCCGGCACCGTATGTTTTCAGTTTATCGTATCCTTTCTCGGTAATATCCGCTTTTTCCGATCCGCGGAGAATGTTAATCAGCATATTCATGCCGACAAACTGGCCTGTACGGAAGATGGCGCTGAGTGCTTTTTGTACCAGTATGCTGCCGTCGAACCGTTCGGGAGGGTTCTTGCATACGTCGCAGTTCCCACAATCCTGGTCGGCCTCTTCCCCGAAATAACTCAACAGGATACGGCGGCGGCAGATATCCGCTTCGCAATACCGTCTCATCCGGTTGAGTTTCTGGAGGTTGACGTCTTTCTGCCCGCTTCCTTCGGCAAAACGGCGGAGAACAAGTATATCGCCTACCGAATAGAACAGCAGCGTATCGCTTTTCATCCCGTCGCGTCCGGCACGTCCTATCTCCTGATAATAGTTTTCAATGCTGCCCGGCATATTATAATGGATCACCCAACGCACATTACTTTTATCGATCCCCATCCCGAAAGCTACGGTTGCACAAACCACATTTACCCGGTCATTGATAAAATCATCCTGCGCCTTTTCGCGTTGAGCGGGAGGAAGTCCGGCATGATAGGCGGTAGCTTTGATCCCGTAAGAGGAAAGTTCTTCCGCCAGGAACTCGGTATTATTCCGGCTCATACAATAGACGATGCCGCTTTGCCGACGGTGGGCATTGATGAAGTGGACGATAGCTGCCGTCTTTTCCTTTTTATTCAGTCCTCTCCGGATGGTGAGAGACAGGTTGGGACGGTCGAAGGAAGAAATGAAGATTTCCGGATCACGCAGGTTCAGTTGGTTGACGATATCGGTACGGGTTACTTTATCGGCTGTCGCTGTCAATGCCACGATCGGTATCTTTGGAAAATGTTCTTTCAGGACGGACAACTGGGTATATTCAGGACGGAAATCATGTCCCCAATGCGAGATACAGTGAGCTTCATCAATGGCTATCAGGGAGATATCCATACGGGGAAGCAGCCAATGCAGTTCGCCTACCAATCCTTCGGGAGAGATGTAAAGCAACTTTATTTTTCCCTGGATGCAGAGTTGTTTGATCTGGTGGCGTTCTTCTTCCGGCATCATGCTGTTGAGCGCGGCTGCCGGAATACCGTTGGCTACCAATCCGCCTACCTGGTCTTTCATCAGGGCGATCAATGGGGAGATGACAACTGCTGTTCCGGGCAGGTAAATAGCCGGAAGTTGATAGCAAATAGATTTTCCTCCACCGGTAGGCATCAGCACCAGCGAATCCTCTTTCCTCAAAATGCGTTGTATGATCTCCGCCTGCAACGGGCGGAAAGAAGTATACCCAAAAAACTTCTTTAACAGCAACAGTAACTCTTTCATCATCCAAAAATCAATTTACAAAGATAGTATAATTTCTAAATAACTGCTTGGTCTGCCTGATTATTAGGAATGCTTCGGAATTAACCCTTGGGATATAGTCAGTTACCTGGCAGGCCTATCGGACAAGCTTTGAGACGGATATATTTTATACCGTTTTTCTTTTCATATCACAGCTGTGAAACAAAAGAAATTCAACTGTGAGACAAACGGAATCCATCTGTGATATGAAAGGTGTACGGTTGTGATATGCAATAATCTTCCTATGAAATGAGGAAGTGTGGCTATATTTGACTATCTTTGCGTCCATTATTTATTTAACGAGCCGTGATGGCTCAACATTTTTATTAGATGACATTTGAACAATTACAACTGATCGAGCCGATACGTAAGGCTCTCAGAGAAGAAGGTTATACCATTCCAACCCCTATACAAGCAGAAGCGATTCCCTATGTGTTAGATGGATACGATTTATTAGGTTGCGCACAGACCGGAACGGGTAAAACTGCCGCATTTTCAATCCCTATTTTACAAAATCTGTATAATGAACGTCAGAATGGGTTTGCACGTGGTATCAAGGCTTTGATACTGACACCGACCCGTGAACTGGCTATCCAGATCGGGGAAAGTTTTGCCGCTTATGGGAAATATACCAAACTGAAACATACGGTTATATTCGGTGGAGTAGGACAGAAGCCCCAGACGGATGCGTTGCAGCGGGGCGTGGATATACTGATCGCGACACCGGGACGTTTGCTGGATTTGATCAACCAGGGTTTTATCAACCTGAAGACATTGGATTATTTCGTGTTGGATGAGGCCGACCGTATGCTGGATATGGGATTTATCCATGATATCAAGCGAATCCTGCCTTTATTACCTAAGAAACGCCAGTCGTTGTTTTTCTCGGCTACCATGCCACCGGAGATAGAACGTCTTGCCGGAACGATCCTGGTGGAACCGAAGAAGGTGGAGGTTACTCCGGCTTCGTCGACAGTCGATAAGATCGACCAGTGGGTTTATTTTGTGGAAAAGGCGGAGAAGGTAAGTCTGCTAACTCATTTGCTGAAAGATTCCGCTTTGGAATCGGTTCTGGTATTTACCCGTACGAAACATGGAGCGGACAAAGTGGCGCGTGTCCTGGCAAAAGCAAATATCGGAGCGGAGGCTATTCATGGCAATAAGAGCCAGACGGCCCGCCAGCGTGCATTGACCAATTTTAAAGATCATACGACCCGTGTACTGATCGCAACGGATATTGCTGCCCGGGGGATCGACGTGGATCATCTTACGCATGTGATTAATTACGAATTGCCGAATGTGCCGGAAACGTATGTACACCGTATCGGACGTACAGGCCGTGCAGGACGTAGCGGAGTGGCTTATTCTTTCTGTGATGCGGAAGAAGTACCGTACTTGAAAGATATACAGAAACTGATCGGTAAGCAGATTCCTGTTGCCGGTGGGAATGAGTTTGAAACGGCGGAAGTAAAAGCAGCCGTGGCCGATAAGAAAGAAGCCATCAAACAGGAGTCCAAACGCCGGAATATGTTCGGTAGCAAACGCGACGGCAGCTACTGGAGGAATAAGAAACGGACAGAGGCTGGAAATCAGAAGGTGGCTAAAAAGAAACCGTAAAGAGCCTGATTTTTCGCGGATTTTAATTATTTTTGTGCAGAGTATGAATTTGAACTGATGTAAATGCCGGAAATAAAAGAAGACATAGTTACACGTATAAACGAAGGAGATATGAAAGCCTTTGAGGTGTTGTATTCGACTTGCTATGTCTATCTTTGTGCAGTGGCTACCAAATATATATTTAACGCCGAAGCATCCCGCGAAGTAGTAAATGATGTATTTATAAATGTGTGGAATAATCGTTCCACACTAACATATCCGGTACGGGCTTACCTGATACGTGCCGTACAGAATCGATGCCTTAACCATCTTCGCCAGCAACGTCTTCAAATGGTTTCCATGTCGGATGTGCAGGAGCATTTGTTGACTATTCAGGAACAACAGATCGGCGAAGAGTCCCATCCTTTAGCTTATCTGGAGAATAAGGAATTTGAAGAACGGATTTATTCAGCGGTAAATCAGTTACCGGATAAATGCCGTGATATCTTCGTGCAATATCTCTATCATAATAAATCGTATGATGAAATTGCCGAATGTAATCATATCAGTCCTAGTACGGTCAGGGTACAGATCAAGATCGGATTATCAAAGTTAAAGACACTTCTGGGTGATTATTACCCTCTGTTCTTGCTTATTTTTAATTTTTCTCAAAAATAAATGCTTTTCTTTTAAACGCAATCTCCAAAATGCGTGTATATAATGAAAACCGGGTGGATTAACACGGTTGTAATTATATATGAATACAGAAGAAAAACATATTGAAAATCTACTACTGGACTATTTCGCCGGTGAACTGTCTGAAACCGAAGAAAAGGAATTGTTGCTTTGGCTCGAAGCCGATGAAGCAAATAAGGGAAAATTTTCAGAAATGGCCGACTGGTGGGCTATTGCACATGTACCTCTGTTCAAGTCGAATATGAAATCCGATTTCCGGGATCACTTCGGGGATCTGACCGGAAAAACTCTCCCGATAAAAGAACACAGATTATTTAACTGGCGCATCTGGGGAAAGGTGGCTGTTTCCGTATTGCTGGTTGTGGCAATAAGTACGACATCTTATTATGCCGGAAAAAGTGACCGGAAACCGGAAAGGGAACAGATAGCTTGGTTTGAAACGGTTACTCCTGCGGGTTCTCAATCGAAAGTCATCTTACCGGATCATTCGGTTGTGTGGGTGAATGCCGGATCTTCCTTGAAATATAACATAGACTTTACGAAGCAGAACAGGGAAGTATTGCTGACCGGTGAGGCTTATTTTGAGGTGGCAAAAGACTCTTTGCGTCCTTTTGTCGTGAAGTCCGGGAAACTGGATATCAGAGTGCTGGGAACCTGTTTTAACGTCAAGGCCTATGATAATGAGGAAACGATAGATGTAGCGCTGGTTTCCGGAAAGGTAAATGTTCATCTGGACGATGATAATAAGGAAGAGAAGGCTAAAGATATCGTTCTGGTTCCGAATCGGATGATCAGTTATAATAAAGAGACGAGTCAGGTTAAAATGTCGAAAGTGGATGGTGCTTCTATTTATGCCTGGACCAATGGCCGGATCGAGTTCGATAAACAGCCTTTCGACCGGATAGCGAGAGATCTGGAAAGAAAGTTCAATGTACAGATCCGTATCAATAGTAAGTCTTTACATAAGGAAATATTTTCGGGTAGTTTCTCCGCTGATCAGACGCTGGATTATATACTCCGGGAAGTCGATGTGGAGAAGAAATATACCTGGAAACAGATCGGTAACGAATTTATAATAGAAGACAAATGAGATTTTAATCTAATTCGAATATAATAACTTACAGAGAACAACTAATCATAATTTAAATCTAACATTTTAGAAATGAACTATCTAAAAAAGACCGGGAAGCTAATGGCTACAGCATGTATGATCGCTGGTTTACCTTTAGTATCCGGAGCCGCTTCTGCGTCAAAATTACAGACTCATGTCATGTCTGTCCAGATGGAAAGTGCAAGTTTAAAAGAACTGTTCGAACTGATAGAACAGAAGTTCGATTACACTTTCCTTATCCGTAACAACGATATCGACCTGAACGAGCGGGTTTCTCTTGATATGAGGAATCGGTCGGTCGAAGAAATCCTAAGGATTGCATTGAAAAATCAGCATGCTGATTTTATTGTAAACGACAACCGAATTGTCGTTTACAAGGTTAATTCTAAACCAGAATCGATTAAATCTTTTGAAAAACAGGTTACTCAGCAAGAGATAAAAATAACTGGTACTGTTTATGATGCAGTTACAGGCGACCCTGTTATCGGTGCTAATGTTATCGTGAAAGGTACTACGAACGGTACTAGTACGGATTTTGATGGTAATTTTACAATGGAAGCTCCGGCAGGCGCCACATTGGTAGTCTCTTATATCGGTTATTTGCCGATAGAGGTAAAGGCGGCAAGCGAGATGAAGATCAAAATCAAGGAAGATACCCAGAACCTTGATGAAGTGGTAGTAGTGGGGTATACGGTTCAGAAGAAAGAGAGTCTGACAGGTGCCATGCAGGTAATCAGCAATGAAAAACTGATGGACTCGACTTCCCCTACGGTAGAAAACCTGTTGTCGGGCAAGGCTCCTGGTGTATATGTAACTACCGGTGGAGGACAACCGGGTGCTGCGGGTAAAGTTGTGATCCGTGGTAAATCAACAGTAAACGGTAGTACAGATCCGTTGTGGATTGTAGATGGAGTAATCGTTGGTAGTAGTGCCGGGAGTTTGAACCCTGCCGATATAGAGTCGATGTCCATTTTGAAAGATGCGGCTTCGACCGCTATCTATGGTTCGCAAGGAGCAAATGGTGTAATCGTTGTAACAACCAAAAAAGGTAAGACAGGTAAGGCTACGATCAACGCTTCCGTAAAACTGGGTGTCAACCAGTTGCACCGTGGTAATCTGGATATGATGAATGGTGCTGAATTATATGATTATTATGATTCATTTGCCAATAAAGGAGCTATTCCTTCTTACTTTACTCCGGATTTGCGCGACCGCAATTTTGACTGGTGGAAAGAAGGTACGCATCTGGGACTGGCACAGGATTATAATCTGTCGGTATCCGGTGGTTCCGAAAATATCAAGACCTATGCTTCGATCGGTGTTTATGATGAGGATGGTGCCGTAAAGGGATATGACTATACTCGTTATAATCTGCGTTTCAATGTTGATTACAAGGCTACGGACTGGTTGACCATCAAACCGAAGGTATGGGCTACCCGTAGCGATATCATGGACCAGCAGCATGATATCAGTTCGATCATGTATGTGGATTTCCCCTGGGACTCACCATACGATGAAAATGGCGAACTGATACAGCAATACAAACCGACGAACTGGATTAATAGTGATGCTACAAACTATTTGTATGACAACCAGTGGAACTACGAAAAGAAAACATCCTATGAGTTCATGGGTAACTTCGACTTCGATATCAAGTTAACTGACTGGTTGACTTTCGCTTCCGTTAACAACTATAAATACGGAAGTACGGCTTTGAAGAATTATAAAGATCCACGTTCGCAGGGTGGTAAGGCTGATAAGGGCTTGTTGCAGGATAAGACTACTTCCTATTATCGTGTCTACAGTAACCAGTTGCTCCGTTTCAATAAGGTGTTCGACAAACATTCCGTGAATGCGATCCTGGCTTATGAATGGAATACCTATACACAGGAAATAAAAGATCAGACAGCTGCCAGCTTCGCCCCCGGTTTCTCTGTGGCGGATGTGGCGGTAACTCCTAAAAAGACCAAAGGTAGCCAGAGCGAATGGGCTGTACAATCTTATTTGTTCAATGCTAACTATGCTTATGATAACCGTTATCTGTTGTCATTCTCTTTCCGTCGCGACGGAGCTTCAAACTTTGGACAGAATGCCAAATATGGTAATTTCTTCTCTATCAGCGGTGGTTGGAATATTCATCAGGAAGAGTTTTTCAAGGCATCCGATTGGGTACAGCAATTGAAGTTGCGTGCCAGCTACGGTTCGGTAGGTAACCGTCCGACACAGTTATATCCTCAGTACACCTTATATAACCTGGGGTCAGGATACAATGGCGATCCGGGTGCTTATATCTATCAGGTGAAAAATGATGATCTTACCTGGGAAAAAACATACACGGCCGGCGTAGGTATCGATGCGATCCTGTTTGATCGTTTGACTATCAATCTGGATTATTATAACAAGAAAACAACCGACTTGCTGTATTACGTACCGCTACCGGGCGTAACGGGTGTAACAGGTGTATACCGTAACGTCGGTTCTGTAAAAAATAACGGTTTCGAGGCTTCTTTGAGCATGGATATCCTGAAAGGAAAAGACTGGAACTGGAATGTATCGGCAAATATCGGTCTGAACCGTAATAAGGTAACCGAACTGTATGGCGGCAAGAGTCAGATCATTACAGGTAATGCAGGTACGAATACCTATATTTATATGGATAAGGTTGTGATGCCCGGACATGATGTAGATACATGGTATGGTACGGAATGGGCCGGTGTAGATACGGAAACGGGTTCTCCGCTATGGTTCACTACAAATGAACAGGGCGAGCGTGTAACAACCTCCAGCTACGGGGAAGCTTCTAAAAATCAGGTCGTATTAGGAAAGCAGACTCCGGATTTCTATGGAGGTTTTTCCACAGACGTATCCTGGAAAAACTTTGACCTGTCGGCCGTATTCGGTTACTCGGTAGGTGGCAAGATCTTCAATTACGACCGTTCGATGTACGATAGTGACGGTGCGTATGTAAACTACAATCAGATGAACCTGAAGAAAGGTTGGAATCGCTGGGAAAAACCAGGTGATATCGCAACCCATCCGAAAGCTGAATATGGAAACAAGAGTCAGTCGAGCCGTGGATCTTCCCGTTACCTGGAAGATGCCAGCTATCTGCGTCTGCGTAGCCTGACATTAGGTTATAACGTGCCGACTGCCAAAATTCCTTATATAGATCATTTGCGCTTGTTCTTCTCCGGTGAGAATCTGTTCGTTATATCCGGTTTCTCGGGTATCGACCCCGAACTTCCTGTTAACGAAGTGAGCAAGTCGGGACAGAACGGTGTCGCTATCGCTCCATATCCCCAGGTGCGTAAATTTATGTTTGGTCTGAATGTTACATTTTAATTAAAGGAAAACGAAATGAAAAAAATAGCTATAGCAGCGTTGGCTGCTGCTGCCACAATGATTACCAGTTGTGATATCGACCGTGCCCCGTATGGTTATTATACGGATGATAAGATCATGGCCGATAAGGAAGCAGCCGTAGATGTTTTATTGAACGGATGTTATTCTAAAATGAAGACCGCTTCTGAGCATCTTCATTATTGCGGTGAATTCCCGAGCGATAACGTTTGTAAGGATAAACCGACAACTAATCCGTTCGGTACTTATTTTACGTATCAGCATACTGTAAATAATTCCGGCCTTTCTACCGTTTGGAATAGTGCATACAATATTATTTCCCAAACAAGTTCGCTGATGAACATGATCCAGGAGGGTGAGTCAGTAGAGCTCGATAATAAATTGGGGCAGGCTTATTATATGCGGGGAATGATGTATTTCTACCTTTGCCGTGTGTTTGGCCGTCCTTATTACCAAGAACCAGGCAAGAATCTGGGGGTGCCCATCGTGAACGGTATGCCGGAGGACCTGTCGAACCTGAATCTTCCGGATCGTTCAACCGTGAAGGAAACTTACGAACAAGTACTGGCCGACTTGAAGAAAGCGGAACAACTGATGACTGGCTTTAAGTCGGGTACTTATGTATCTAAGTATGCGGCTCAGGCTTTGTTGGCAAAAGTATATATGTATATGAGCGGTACATTCGAAAACCCTGATAAGGAGTTTGCTCAATTGTCATATAATTATGCGAACACTGTTATTGAGAGCGGACAGTTCTCTTTGTTAAATCGCAGTTCATTTATGAGATATAATGAACTGGCTCCTGACGATCCTTCTCAGACGGAAACGATTTTTGCCGTGAAATATATCGCATCTGATGTGGCCGACTGGGGCGATCCGATAGGAAGTATGTATGCGGAAATCGACGGCCAGGGCTGGGGGGAAGTATATGCAAGTGCCAAGTATATGGATTTGTTGCATGAAACCGGTAAAGATACCGATGCCCGTGAAGCCTTTATCCATCCGCAGTATAAGACGGATGATAATGACCAGCAGATCCCTGCATTCCGTTTTGTCGCTGAGTTATATGTGGATGGAAAACTTTCCAGTTATGTATATCGCCAGGGAGAAACGAAAGAAGTGGGTGGCAAGTTGGTCGCTACGATCGAATCAAAGGAATATGAACTGACTCCGGTAGATGTGGCAAATAAACGTTATTCGATTGTTTATGAGGGCAAGACATATGTAGGAGATTATGATTACTATATGCTGGAAAGCCAGGGTAATCCGAAATTTTTCAGCTATAAATGTTCTAAACAGGACGGGTATCCTCATTTGTATTCACCGATCATTTCACGCTTGGGTGAAATATATCTGATACGTGCGGAAGCAAGTGCCAAATTAGGCAATTATCCGAAAGCATTGTCTGATCTGAATGTGGTTCGCGAACGTTCACTGCCGGATGCAGCCTACACTTCCCTGGATGCTACCAATGCACAGGAACGTATCATGAAGGAAAGACAACTGGAACTGGCTTATGAAGCGGACCGTGGTTTTGACGTGTACCGGGTGGGAGAGACAATGGTACGCCGTTATCCCGGTTTTCACGATGGTATTCCTGAATATCCGGCAACAAGTCCGTTCGCAATTCAGTATATACCTCAATCGGAGATCAATGCTTATCCGGGTACACTGACACAAAATCCATAAACGGATAGTATGAGATCCGTATGATTTGTTATATTTGCAGGCGTTGATTGTCACAATCAACGCCTGCATTATTATATATGAAAAACATGAATATGAAAAATCTACTATGTGTAGCAACCGGAATAGGAGCCTTGTCCGGATTAAACGCCTTCGCTCAGACTGGGCAGCAGCCTAATGTTGTAATTATTGTAGCTGATGATCTGGGGTACGGCGATCTGAGTTGTTATGGTGCGACCCGTATTCATACACCGGGTATGGACCGGATAGCCAATGAAGGGCTGCGTTTTACACAGGGGTATTGTACGGCAGCAACTTCTACACCCAGCCGTTATTCCTTGCTGACAGGATTGTATCCCTGGACTAACAAAGACGCCAAAATACTTCCGGGGAATGCGGCTTTGATCATTAATACCCAGCAAATCACTTTGCCGAAAGTGATGAAGCAGGCGGGATATGTGACAGGTTCTGTCGGTAAATGGCATCTGGGATTGGGTGACGGTGCCGTCGATTGGAACGAAACTGTTTATCCCGGGGCGAAAGAAGTTGGATATGATTATTCTTTTATCCAAGCAGCGACCAACGACCGGGTTCCTTGTATTTTTATTGAAAACGGAAAGGGTGTCGGACTGGAACCGAATGATCCGTTATATGTCAGTTATAAGCATAATTTCCCGGGTGAACCTACCGGTAAGGATAACCCGGAATTGCTTCGGATGCATCCGAGTGTGGGGCATGCCGGATCGATCGTGAATGGCGTACCCCGTATCGGATTCCAGAAAGGCGGCAAGGCGGCCCAGTGGAAAGACGAGGATATGGCTGAATTGTTCCTGGAGAAGGCGAAAGGATTTCTTAAAGACAATAAGGATAAACCGTTCTTCCTGTATTACGGATTGCACCAGCCTCATGTGCCTCGTGTGCCGAATCAAAAATTTGTCGGAAAGTCGGGCATGGGACCTCGCGGGGATGTTATTCTGGAGGCTGACTGGTGTGTGACGGAGTTTTTGAACGAGTTGGATAAGTTGGGATTGACAGAGAATACGTTGGTGATCTTTACCAGCGATAATGGTCCCGTGCTGGATGACGGTTATCAGGATCAGGCAGTGGAACTGGTTGGTGATCATAAAATGGCAGGTCCTTACCGCGGTGGGAAAACCAGTTTATACGATGGGGGTACTTGTATTCCGTTCCTGTTGCGCTGGCCGGCTGTCGTTAGCCCCGGAGTGTCGGATGCTTTGATTTGTCAAATGGATTTGCTGGCCTCTCTGGCGGCATTGACAGGGCAGACCTATTCGGATAAGACTGATAGCCAGAATACCTTGCCCGTGTTTTTGGGAAAAAGCGATCAGGGACGTAAAGAGCTGGTTACTGAAGGTTATTTCAATTATGCCCTGCATCAGGGTGATTGGGTGATGATCCCGCCTTACCCTGCTTATTATGACGATCCTGACGGCGTCGGTTTTTCAGGACTGGGAAACTGTTATCAATTGTATAATATAAAGGAAGATATCGGACAGGAACATAACCTGGCGGAGAAGGAATCAAGGCGTTTGAGGCAAATGATTATGACGTTTGAAAAGCTTAAAAGAGAGACCGGAAAGATTACAAATTATTAATTGGTGATTTTGATTGATTCTTTTTTTCTAAACATATTTGAGAAGTTGATTAAATATTATAAATTTGCCCACTTAACATAAAATACTAAATAAAGAACATGGAAAACACTCGTCGTTCCTTTCTTAAAAAAATGACTGCAGCCGGAGTTGGTGCAGCAGGTTTGGCTATGGCTGGTACCGCCTCTGCCACTACAGTAGCAGGTTCTCCGGAACCTCAGAAGAAGAAAACAGCCGGAAAAGATGATGGCAAACTGCGTTTCGGATTTATCGGAACAGGTTCACGTTGCCATGAACACATCAATAATGTGTTGGCTATTCCGGGAAACAAGATCGTTGCTATCTGTGATATTCAACAGGGGCCGATCGACAGAACTCTCAAACACATTGCTAAATTTAACGTAGATGCACCTAAGGTTTATAAGGGCGGTGAACGTGAATTTGAAAAGATGTTGAATAACGAAGAATTCGACTGTGTGATCATTGCCAGCCCTTGGGAATGGCACGTGCCGATGTCGTTAGCAGCCATGAAGGCTGGCGTTCCTTATGTTGGCGTGGAAGTTTCCGCAGCTAATACAGTTGAAGAATGCTGGGATCTGGTCAATGTATCGGAAGCAACAGGCAGCCATTTGAACATCATGGAAAATGTGTGCTATCGTCGTGACTGTATGGCTGCATTGAACATGGTTCGCGAAGGGTTGTTCGGTGAACTGCTGCATGGTGGTTGCGGTTACGAACATGACTTACGTGATGTGAAGTTTAATGACGGTAAGAATTATACTTACCAGAAGGGTGGCGAGTTGCGTATGGGACCGGAGGCTTTTGCTGAAGCTCAGTGGCGTACGAATCACTCCGTACATCGTAATGGTGATATTTACCCGACTCACGGTATCGGACCGGTTGCTAACTGTATGGACATCAACCGCGGTAACCGTTTCCTTTCTCTTTCTGCCATGGCAACTCAGTCTCGCGGATTGCATAAGTTTATCGTAGATAATGGTGGCGAAAACCATCCGTTGGCTAAAGTTCGTTTTAACCTGGGTGACATCGTGACTTCTATGATCAAATGTGCGAACGGCCAAACAATCATCGTAACCCACGATACAAACTCTCCTCGTCCTTATTCTTTGGGATTCCGTATTCAGGGAACAGAAGGTTTGTGGATGAACGATGGCGATCATGTGTATGTAGAGAATCAGTCTAAACCTCACCGTTGGGATGACTCTGAAGAATGGTTTAAGAAATACGACCACAAATTGTGGGCCCAGTTGGATGCTCAGGCAAAAGAAGCCGGTCACGGTGGTATGGACTTCATTATGATGTACGACCTGATTGACCGCATCAAAAACAAACGTCCGGCTCCTATGGACTGCTATGATGCTGCAGCTTGGAGTGCTATCTCAGGTTTGTCTGAAATGTCTATCGCCCGTGGCGGTGCATTAGTTGATTTCCCTGACTTCACTCGCGGACAGTGGATTCACCGTAAACCGGAATTCGGTTTATAATTAATAAATAAGCGATAAAAAAAGAAGGAGATGTGTCTTTGGATGCATCTCCTTTTCTTTTTATAAGAGCCGGATAGAATAGTGTATTTGAGCCGTTAAGAAAAATCTTATTTGTCTGTTGTTTTGTATATTTGTGGAAAATAAGAAGGATAAAATGGAACAGCAAGAGACTACTATATTCAGTTATTCGGATATTATATTCAGTTTTTTCCTGAATAATGATACGGTCTGTAGCCACAAAGCCGTGTCGCATCTGTTGATTTATGTGTATTCGGGGCAAATGTCTATCCAGGAGAATGGGCAGGAGATTACTGCCGGAGCCGGTGAATGTGTGTTCGTTAAGCGGGATCATACGGTGACTATCAATAAGGGACCTGCCAAAGGGGAACAATATAGGGGGATTACACTGAAATTCAACAGGAACTTTCTACGTGACTATTACCGTTCCTTAGATCGGAAAGATATTCCCAAAGGAGCGAAACCATTGGCTGTGTCTGTTTTGAAACTTCCTGAATCTGCCGATATCCAGAGCTTATTCTTTTCAATGGTCCCTTACTTTAATTCGGAGAACAAGCCGAATGATGAGTTGATGCAGTTGAAACTACGCGAGGGATTGATCTCCCTGCTGGCGATGAATAAAGATTTTTATCCTACGCTTTTTGATTTTACGGAACCGTGGAAGATCGATATACTTGATTTCCTGAATAAGAATTATATGCACGATCTGTCTATGGAGGAGATCGCTTTATATACAGGGAGGAGCCTGGCGACTTTCAAGAGGGATTTCAGGAAAATAAGCAGTTTGTCGCCTCAGAAATGGATTATGCAGAAGAGGTTGGATGTCGCTTATGAAAAGATCAGGAGCGGGGGAGAGAAAATATCGGACGTGTGTTTTAGTGTCGGTTTTAAAAACAGGTCTCATTTTACTACGGCTTTCAAAAAACAATTTGGGTTTACACCTGCCCGGTAGATATGTATCCCTGTGTTCTGAGCTTTTCCGAAACATCTTTTTGAGCCAATGGGAAAAACTTATAGGATGGATTCCTGTTTATCTTTGTAATATATAAAGAAAGAAGGTTCAACTATAAAAATTATTGGCAATGAAGAAGAATGTGACTTTTAAAAATCGTGTTATCGATGTGGCAGCCGACCTTTACCTACCGACTGGTTTTGATGAAAATAAGAAATATGCAGCTATTGTTGTTGTTCATCCGGGAAGTAGTTGTAAGGAACAGACGGCTGCTATTTATGCGGGAAAACTGGCTGAACAAGGATTTGTTACCTTAGCTGTCAATGCTTCCTATCAGGGAGAGAGCGGTGGTGAGCCACGGGATATAGAAGATCCGGCAACACGTGTCGAAGATATACGTTGTGCGGTGGATTTTTTGACAACACTTCCTTATGTGGATGAAGAACGTATCGGTGGTCTTGGTATATGTGCCGGCGGAGGTTACATCGTGAATGCCGCAATGACGGAACGCCGTATCAAAGCGGTAGGTACGTCTGTAGGTGCTAATATTGGCCGGGTAAATAACGAAGGGCCTGCCGAAGAGGTGATCAAGGTGCTGGAGATGATTGGCCGACAGCGTACGGCGGAAGCTCGAGGTGCAGAACCGCTGATTGTGCCCTGGGTGGCAGCTGAAAGCAAAGATGCCGAAGATATAGATTTGCGTGAGGCGTATGAGTATTACTTGACTCCGCGTGGACAACATCCGAATTCAACAAATAAATTACGTTTTATAAGTATGGCTTCCGTAATCGCTTTCGATGCTTTTCATATGGTGGACAAACTGCTGACGCAACCTTTACAGATCATTGTCGGTGCTAAAGGCGGTGTGTTCAAGTCTTTCCAGGATGGCAAAGAACTTTACAAACGGGCTGCATCGAAAGAAAAGGATTTGCTTGTTTTTGAGAATGCTTCCCATTATGACCTGTATGATAATCCGGAGTATGTGAATCCGGCTGTTGAGAAACTGACAGGGTTCTATCGTAAATATCTGGGATAACGAAGTAAGATAGATATCTTCTGATAGACAGGGATAAATAAAGAGCGTATCTGTGTTCCGTAAAGGATGATGGATATGCTCTTTATTTATTTATAAGTTCTGTCTTTTTCAATCTAAAGCTTCTATCTCTTTCAGCCATAACGTTGCCATCGCATCGCTCGGCATACGCCAGTCGCCGCGTGGGGAAAGACTGACGGAACCGACTTTCGGGCCGTCGGGCAGGCAACTTCGTTTGAACTGTTGCTGGAAGAAACGGCGGAAGAAAGTGTAGAGCCATTTTTTGATTGTCTCTTTGTCGTAATTGTCCTTGAAAGCCTGTTGTGCCAGGAAGTAGATCTTGACAGGTGAGGAGCCGAAGCGGAGGAAATGATACAGGAAGAAATCGTGTAGTTCGTAAGGGCCTACCAGGTCTTCCGTTTTTTGTTTGATATTTCCGTTTTCATCTGCCGGGATCAGTTCGGGGCTGATAGGGGTATCGACGATATCCAGCAAGGTAGCGCGGGAGGCTTCATCCACCCGGTTGTGGGCAACCCATTCCACTAGGTATTTGACTAATGTTTTAGGGATGCTTCCGTTAACACCGTACATCGACATATGATCGCCGTTGTAGGTCGCCCAACCCAGTGCCAGTTCCGACAGGTCGCCGGTTCCGATCACCATACCGTTTTCCTGGTTGGCAACGTCCATCAGGATTTGGGTACGTTCGCGTGCCTGGCTGTTCTCGTAAGTAACATCATGGACAGACGGATCGTGGTTGATGTCTTTGAAGTGTTGGAGGCAGGCATCTTTGATCGAAATTTCTTTTAGTGTGACACCCAATGAACGGATCAGGTCGCAAGCATTGGTATAGGTGCGGTCGGTGGTTCCGAAGCCGGGCATGGTGATACCGAGTATCTGACCCCGGGGGATACCGAGCGCATCGAAGGTCATCACGGTTACCAACAGGGCTAATGTGGAATCCAGTCCACCCGAAATACCGACAACCGCCGTTTTAGAGTGGGTATGGACCATGCGTTTGGCTAGTCCGGCCACCTGAATCTGGAAGATTTCTTCGCAACGCTCTTTTAAAGCATCGCCGGAAGGAGTGAAAGGATGCGGGTCGATCGGGCGCGTCAGTACCGGATCTCCGGAAGTTTCGGACAGGGCGAACGGGACTACGATCGTTTCCTCCGGTAATAAAGTGGAGGCTCCGTGCATGAAGCTGGTGTTCACGCGACGGTCGTTTTGCAGGTTTTCAACGTCGATCTCACTGATGATGAGTTGTTCCTGCATGGTGAAGCGCGGCGATTCTTCCAGGAGATTTCCGTTTTCGGCAATGATGCCGTTACCCGCAAAAACAAGGTCTGTACTGGATTCTCCGAAACCGGCGGAGGCGTAGACATATCCTGCCATACAACGGGCAGATTGCTGGCAGATCAGTGAACGGAGGTAATGGTGTTTACCGATCAGTTCGTTACTGGCGGATATATTTACCAGGATATTGGCTCCTTCCATCGCCAGTAGGGAACTAGGGGGAACGGGAACCCATAAGTCTTCACATATCTCGATACCGATTTTTACCTGTCCGGAGGTGAATAATAGGTGACTATTCATCGGGTATGCGTTGTTTCCGATCGAGATGGTTTTATCCCATAGCTCGGTAGCGGAAGTAAACCAGCGCTGTTCCTGAAATTCTTTGTAGTTCGGCAGATATGTTTTGGGAACTACGCCTATTATCTTTCCGCTTTGAAAAGCGATAGCGGCATTGATCAGTCGGTTGTCCGTTACGAGCGGGGCACCTACGATGGTGAGCAGGTTCAGGTCGGCGGTGTCGTTGACGAGTTTTAATAGGGCCTGTTCTGCATTCTTCAGTAAAGTTTGCTGGGCAAACAAGTCCAGGCAGGTATAGGCCGTCACCGATAATTCAGGAAAAGCGATCAGTTGGACTCCCTTTTCCGATGCCTGACGTATCAGGCTTTCTATCTGCCCTATATTATAAGAACAGTCTGCCACCTGTACGTGAGGGACGGCTGCTGCTACTTTTATAAATCCGTAGTTCATATTCTATTTGTTTATCGTATTGTTTGTTTGAGTTTATCGGGGGCTTGCCGGCAATCGAAGATATTATTTATACGTATCTTATCTTTATTGATGTGATAAACGATCTTATAATGACCACTAATCAAATAACGATACTCGCGAGGATCATCGGCTAAAGATGGCTCTATTTGTCCTATGAAAGGCATGTGTATAAGCCGTCTTGCTTCTGCTTGAATAGCTTCAATTATACTTTGGGCAACTCTTAAAGAGACCTCTTTTTTATAGTATAAGGCTATGGCTTTTAATTCTTTTTGGGCAGGTCGGGACCAAATAAGACGATACGCTATTTCCACCATGTTTTTATTTCTTCAGAAAGTTCTTCATCGGTGATATATTCTCCGCGCTCGATTGCTTCTTCCGATTCCCTGATTGCCGCAATCATTTCTTCTTGCGAATGAACGACGCAAGGACGAGGATTCTCTTTCTTGGCAAAGAATTGAAGCATTCCTGTTTCATTAATTCCTTTTCCTTCGTGAAGCTCTTTTTCTGCTTGGTCGATTTCTTGGTTGGCTTCTTCAAGGCTATATGCGATAGGAGACAAAGTAATAGTCTTTTTCGTCATTATCCGCTTCGCATACTTTTCCAGTTTAGCCATTGTTTCGAGGCTATCCATCTTGTTGAGATATTCCTTGATGAAGTTTTCTCTCCATTGTTGTAATTCCATTGCCGTCATAACGTAAACTCCTTTCTTATATAATGATGATCCAAAGGTATGTATTTCTCCGGGAATATGAAAGAAGGGAAGCCATACTTCGTAGCATGCTTCCCTTTAAAACACAAAACAATCAACAAAAAACTATCTGATAAATAATAATTCGCGATATTTTGGTAATGTCCACATCTGGTCGTCTACAACCAGTTCCAGTTTGTCGATGTGGTAGCGGATCTCTTCCAGCATCGGGACGATGGTGTCGTGGTAGGCAATGGCCTTTTCGCGTTCGCTCTCGATCTTGTTGGCAACCTTACGGGCTTCGATCATTTCGTCGACCTTTTCCTTGATGAAGTTGGTGCGGCAAGCGATGTCTTCGATGATCTCCAGGTTGCGGGCGGAAAGGACGGATGCCTTGTCTGCCGGAAAAAGATCTTTCATTTTATAAACGTTATCGACCAGCGAAGTCTGATAGCGGGTGGCGATAGGGATGATATGGTTCATCGTCAGGTCGCCTAATACACGGGCTTCGATCTGTATCTTCTTTGTGTATGTTTCCCATTTCACTTCGTTACGGGCTTCCAGCTCTTTGCGGGTCATGACACCTGTCGACTCGAACATCTTGATGCTACTTTCTTTCAGGTAATTGTCGAAAATGACCGGAACACTGGTTTCACAATCCAGGCCGCGGCGTTTGGCCTCTTCTTTCCATTCATCGCTATAACCGTTGCCGTCGAAATGGATGGCTTTGCATTCTTTGATGTCTTTGCGGAGTACTTCCAGAATGGCTGCAAACTTGTCTTTGCCGGTTGCGATCTTTCCGTCTACCTCTGCTTTAAATAACTTCAATTGTTCGGCAACTGCGGCATTCAGAGCCAGCATCGCCGAGGCACAATTGGCTTCGGAACCTACGGCGCGAAATTCGAAACGGTTTCCGGTGAAAGCGAAAGGGGAGGTACGGTTACGGTCGGTGTTATCGATCAGTAATTCGGGGATACGGGCGATATCCAGTTTCATTCCTTGTTTACCGGCCAGCATGAGATCCTCCGGTTCACTCTTTTCCAGATGGTCTAAAACCTGTGATAACTGGGTCCCCAGGAAGCTGGAGATAATTGCGGGAGGTGCTTCGTTGGCTCCCAGGCGGTGGGCGTTGGTTGCACTGGAGATACTCGCTTTCAGTAATCCGTTGTGACGATAAACGGCCATCAAAACATTTACAACGAAAGTGATGAAGCGCAGGTTGTCCTCCGGAGTCTTCCCCGGGCCCATCAAGCCGATGCCTGTGTCGGTACCCAGTGACCAGTTGTTGTGCTTACCTGATCCGTTCACTCCTTTGAATGGCTTTTCATGCAACAGGACACGGAAACCATGCTTGCGGCTGATCTTACGCATCAGTGCCATGACGAGCAGGTTATGGTCGTTTGCCAGGTTGCATTCTTCAAAGATAGGAGCCAGTTCGAATTGGTTAGGAGCTACTTCGTTGTGGCGGGTCTTCAATGGGATACCCAATTTGAGGGATTCAATTTCCAACTCTTTCATAAATTCCATGACGCGGGTAGGAATGGCACCGAAGTAGTGATCTTCCAGTTGCTGGTTCTTGCTACTTTCGTGGCCCATCAGCGTACGACCGCTAAGCAACAGGTCAGGACGGGCGGCATACAGACCTTCGTCTACCAGGAAATATTCCTGTTCCCATCCTAGATAAGCGTATACTTTCTTTACATCCGGATTGAAATAGTGGCATACGTCGACGGCTGCTTTATTGACAGCTTCCAATGCTTTCAGCAAGGGAGCCTTATAGTCCAGCGATTCGCCGGTATAAGCAATGAAGATGGTCGGTATGCACAAGGTATCGCCAACGATGAAAGCTGGGGATGAAGGATCCCAGGCCGAATAGCCGCGTGCCTCGAAGGTATTTCGGATACCGCCGTTCGGAAAACTGGAAGCATCCGGTTCCTGTTGGATCAGGAGTTTTCCTGAAAATTCTTCAACCATTCCGCCTTTACCGTCGTGCTCTACGAAAGCGTCATGTTTTTCGGCGGTTCCTTCGGTCAGAGGATGAAACCAGTGGGTATAATGGGTTGCTCCCATTTCGATCGCCCATTTTTTCATACCGGCGGCTACGGCATCGGCCGTTTCCCGGTCGAGAGGAGTGCCGTTGTCGATAGAATCGACTAGTTTGGCATAAGCCTTTTCCGGAAGATATTTGAACATCTTCTCACGGTTGAATACGTTCTTTCCGAAATATTCGGACGGACGTTCTGCCGGGGTGGCTACTTCGGTGGCTCTTTTCTTGAAGGCCGATTCTACAACTCTGAATCTTAACTTTGACATACTATTTGATTTTAAAGTAAGTGTTTGTTATTATTTATCTTCCGGGAAGGTAGGAGGAACCTTCCTTTCCACATCCTGATGCAGTAATCACATATGTGGAGGGATTGCTGCCCTATAAAAAGGAGTATAGAGTTACCTGCCATAGTTGGGGCTTGGCATTGCGGTATAACATTCTATAAAATCGAAAAGCAGCGGCCGGCTTCTCTATACGGTCCTTTTCATGAGATAACCTGAATTGATACGTTGTTTACTCTTTTGTTTCATCCTGCTTCCTGTATTTTCAATTCTCAATTTTCAATTATTCAGAGCCACTTCTTCAGCCTGGCCATTGCCTCCAAAGTGTCGTCCCGGTCGCCAAAGGCGGTGAGTCTCAGATAGCCTTCGCCACTCGGGCCGAATCCTACGCCCGGTGTCCCTACGATATTGACTTCGTAAAGCAACTTATCAAAGAATTTCCAGGAGGAGAGACCTTTCGGAGCTTTTACCCAGAGATAAGGAGCATTTTCACCACCCCATACCTTCAGACCGCAACCCTGGAGACCCTCTTTCATAATACGTGCGTTAGTCATATAATAGTTGATCGTAGCCTTCACTTGTTCTTTTCCTTCCGGAGAGTAGACCGCTTCGGCACCCCGCTGGGTGATGTAGCTGGTCCCGTTGAATTTGGTCGTTTGACGGCGGTTCCACAGCTTGTTCAATTGTACCTTTTCGCCTCCCAACGTAAAGCCGTTCAGTTCTTTCGGCACAACCGTATATCCGCAACGTACTCCGGTGAAACCGGCGGTCTTCGAGAAGCTACGAAATTCGATAGCAACCTTTTTCGCCCCTTTGATTTCATAGATCGAGTGAGGGATGTTCGGGTCCTGTATGTAAGCTTCGTAAGCTGAATCGTACATGATCAGTACATCGTTTGCCAGCGCGTAGTTTACCCATTTCTTCAACTCGTCTTTTGTCAGGCTTGTGCCTGTCGGGTTGTTGGGGTAGCAGAGATAGAGGATATCTACCCGGCGGCTCGGAAGTTCGGGAATGAAATCGTTTTCTTCCGTGCAGGGAATATAAACGACATCGCTCCATTTTCCGTTTTCCAATACTCCGGTACGTCCGCTCATGACGTTGGAATCTATATAGACGGGGTAGACCGGATCGAGTACTCCGATACTATTATCGTGGCGGAGAATATCGCCTATATTTCCGCAATCGCTTTTGGCACCGTCACTGACGAAAACTTCGCCCGGCTCCAGAAATATCCCTCGGCTGGCATAATCATTCTTGATGATAGCGTCGATCAGGAAAGGATAACCCTGTTCGGGACCATAGCCGTGGAAATTCTCCTGGGTTGCCAGGTCGTCAACGGCTTTGTGCATCGCTTCGATAACGGCTGGTGCCAGCGGTTGTGTTACATCACCGATTCCCATGCGGATTATTTTGTCTTTAGGGTGCGTTATCTTGAAACTATTTACTTTTTTCGCAATGTCGGAAAATAAGTAACTGTTCTGTAGTTTCAGGAAATGTTCGTTAATCAGTGCCATATTCGTTCTGTTGTTTTATGTTGTTGTCTTGTGGAGACAGGGGGCGCCTGTCTTTTTGTTATACTTCTATTGTCCCTTCAAATACGGTGACTGCTCCTCCGGTCATATAGACTTTTCCATTGTCTTTATCCCAGTGGATGGTGAGCGGTCCACCGTCCATGATCACTTTTGTTTTACGTTGGGTCTTACCGCATACGACTCCAGCGACGGCGGTTGCACAAGCACCTGTTCCGCAAGCCTGGGTAATCCCTGATCCCCGTTCCCATACCCTCATCCGGACTTCATCGTCTTTCAAAACCTGTACAAACTCAACATTTATCCGGTCGGGGAAGAGGGGATGACATTCCAGCTTAGGTCCGATAGCCGGCAAGTCGATATCGTTTATATTAGTAACAAAAATAACCAGGTGAGGGTTTCCCATCGACAGGATAGTGCCGGTATAGGTTTGCCCGTCGGCTTTCAGTTCAATGGCTGGTTCAATTATTTCCGGGGTTCCCATATCGACCGTTACTTCGGTTACGGTGCCGTTGGAAACTGTTAGTTGCAGAATCTTGATGCCTGATAATGTTTCCAGTGTGACTGTCTCTTTGTCGGTTAGTCCTGCTTCGTAAACATATTTACCTATACAACGGGAAGCGTTTCCGCACATCATGGCTTCGGAGCCGTCGGCATTGAATATCCGCATGCTGAAATCGGCTTTTTCCGATGAACCGATTAAAACCAATCCATCTGATCCGATACCTGTATGCAGTGCACTCAACTTAATGGCTAGCTCTTCCGGATTTTCCAGCGGATAAGCCATCGAGTTTATGTATATGTAGTCGTTACCGGCCCCGTGCATCTTTGTGAATCTAATTGGATTTGTCATTTCGATTGTTTTACTCCTTTTGGTATTTCTTTTTGTTTTGTTGTAATGCAAATATACGACGTTTTGATATTTTATGTGCGATAAGTGCATCTAAATGTTCTATAAAACTATGTGTGGTGATAAATTGTTTTAATAATCCCCTTTGTTTGTTATGAATTATAACTATATAACAGTGAATAGGAGTATATTGTAAGTTGACGCAAGTGAAAACTTGCTGAAATATCGTTAAAAGGAGACTTGTTATTCCTGGTAAGTATGACTATTTGTCAATGAAAGGAGATAAAAGAGACGCCATTCTGAACGAAAAGTAAGTGAATCGTTCAAAATGGCGTCTTTTTGTAAAATGAGATTCGGCAATTTATCCGAATCTTTACTGGAAAAGTTTGCTTATTCCTTTTTTATAGTAACGGGTCCTACCAATCCAGCCGGCAACAATTTACTTTCAGCATTCCATCTGCAGACTGTTGCAGAAGCATGTTGCTTGCTGTTGGGTTGCTTGTCACCGACAAGACGGTTCCACCATGTGTTCACGACATCCACTTCAATCCTGTTGGTGCCTTTCACAAGAAAATCGGAGATTTCTATGGAGTAAGGATATCTCCAGAGATAAGGCAGTTCATGTCCGTTGATCGTGACCTGTGCCATCGCTTCAACCTTTCCCAGATCAATCCATACAGGAGAAGTCGGCTCTTCGGCATATTCAAATTCATTTGAATAGGTTGCAACTCCCGTGAAATATTTGATGGAAGGATCATCGAAGGTTGTCAGGTCTTTTAATTCCGGCAGGATGATACTTTCGATGGTGTCATTTGCTGCTTCAAATTTGACTTTCCAATCCCCTTTTAGTGTTTGCACAGTCGTTTTTTCAGGGAAGTTCGGTCTGTCTTTCTTCTTTTCTATCCCTTTACGGAATACGATAAACCAGGAGTCTGACTGGTCGAACTCAAGAGGGATATAGGTAAAACCGTTCTCTTCCCTGAATTCGTATAGGTCGTGCTTTTCTCCGGTAACAGCATTCCATAGTTCAGGCTGTTTTCCTGTAACCCTGAAACCGAACTCACCCTTGTTCTTGTCATCTTTCTGATTGGTAATAAAGTAGGCATCCGAATTACCAGTACTTCTGTGCGTGAATAAGAAACCTTCCGGCATGACCATATCCGGTTTCATATCCAATAATTCTGCCGCTTCATTGATATCCATATTGGAAAGAACCATTCCTTTGCCATACTTGTGTGCATGTTCGCCGTTCCCCCATAATTCGTTTGCCAGGGAAGCAACCCTGTTATCTGCGGAAGGATAATCTTTGCCGCTGGGAGAGGATAGGGGTTTGGGACCTAAGACAACCAATCCGTTTTTAACGAGTTCCGCTATCTTTTCCAACATTTCAGGACGCATGGTCTGTTGGTTGGGTAAAACAAGCAACCTGTAAGACATGCCGGATTTCAGTACCAGTTTGCCATCCTTAACATCCGCATATTTATGTAGAACTTCACTGTTAATGAAGTCATAGTCATAGCCACGAGGCAGAGACGGGTTTTTCTCACCTGTCATTTTGGGGGCATCTTCCCCGATAAAATACGCAACATCCGCCACATGCTTTCCGGTTTGTAAAATGGCAGTCGACCTGCGTACATAATCGAAATAGGAGCCGGAGTGCGGGAACCAGTTGCTGTGCCGGTTAAAGTCCATACCGAACCAGGCATTAATACCCGGCTTCTCTTCATAGGCCTGGTGGATATACACATGCAATACAAAATGGTTTATCCCTTCTGTCCAGGACCAGTCTCCCATCTTCTTCATATCCCGCGGAGTCAGGTTGAACGACCAGGAAGAGGTAAAGGCTTCGGCAGAGGTGAACGGTTTCCCGTATGTATTGGCAGCCGATGAGGCACAACGGCATTCAACGGCTCCCAGGCTTGGATCGCTTATCCAGAACTCTCCGCCGACGTCATGGCTTGCACCGCCATAATTCAGAAACTCGGCAGGGAATCCCCAGTGTCCGTAATTCTCCAGCCAAAGGCGTAATCCGTTCTCTTCGCATTTATCATGGAGTCCTCCGACATAATCAATTGCTATGCGATCGGCAACCAACCGCCGCAGATCCCACAAAAAGCGGTCGGAACGTTCGGCGCTCTCTACGATACGCCCGGTTAATACGGGCATCCATGGATATGGACTGTATCCGTATTCTTTCTCAAACAGTTCGCCGAAACCTTCCGTCCATGTATCTGAACCTTGTTCGTAGCTGTCCGCCACAACGTGCCTGAAACCTTTGCGCTGTTCAGCCGGAATGCGGCGTATGATCTCACCGACATAAGCATCGAAATGTTTGGTCGCTGTGGCTTTACTCATTTTATCTATTTCATAACCTGTACTTTCGGGAGAAGCCGGTGCGTTCTGTGTTCCGGTAAGTGCCATTCCCGTTCTTAAAACGATCCATTCCCCTTCCGGAGCCTCCCATCTTAAGACACCTTTTTCATCCACATTACCGGTGATATCGATGATTGCACCGGCACTTATTTTCAGCTCATCATTTTCCGGTTCGGCCGATTTGTTCCACATATAAGTATCGGCTTTCACCTGCGGGATATCGCTTAACCGCCCTAACTGTTTTTCTACAAAATGGGATAATCTGGCGGCTCCTGATATTTCAATTTCTCCGATATGTCCGCCATAATAGCCGTCTATGATTATCCGGAAATCGGAAGCCGTAACAGCGTCGAAACTTTCTGTAGCAGGTCCGAATGTCATACCGCCCATATTGGCATCCAATCTTGTGCGGGCAACATCACGGTAGGCAATGGTTTTGTAATCGCCTTCGCTTTGTTTGATCTGCAATTTGAAGTTTGCTCCGATACCGCTTTCCACGGGAACGAATTCGATGCTTCGTGCCGTATAAGGTTCTTTGGTATGGATATCGATGATGACAGGATATTTATCGGCTTTGAATGCGGTTTTCCTGTTTCCGTCGAACATGGCTTTTACTCCTGGCTGGTCAGCATGTATCTCTGCCATGGCGGCAGTTATGTGCCCCTGATCATCCTTGGGAGCAGGAAAAGCCTGTACGGAAACCTGTTGGAAGAAGTCTGCCGGTTGTTCCAATTGAATCTCTATCTTCTTTCCGCCTGTAACCCTGGCTTCAGACGAAGTGAGATAACGCATCGCTTCTTCAGGTTGTACCCAGGGACCTCCGGACATGCTCCATCCGGGGCCGTTGAACATACCGACTTTGATACCGAGCCTGTCTGCTTCTTTGATGGCGTGCTCTACGCAACTCCACCATTCCTCGCTGAGAACTTTCACTTTCCCCCAGGGATTCCCCGGGTCGACAACGTTGCCGATAAGGGCTTCACCGATGCCGACTTTGGCCATCGTTTCCAAATCGCGTGTAATGCCCTCTTTCGATATATTATCACTGATCCAGTACCAATAGACCCAGGGTTTCGTTGATTCGGGCGGATTGTCGAATGCTTCTTCAAAGACGGTATCGCTTTCCTCTTTACACGCATTGAACAGGATATTCGTCGATAATATCAGCAAAATAAAAAATACATTCTTCATTCTGATCATTTTAATGTTTGTGATTAAAAATAAATTCCGAAATATAAAGTAGATCTATATTCCGGAATTTAAGTTGTTTATTAGAAAGAACTACTTCAGATAGCCTTCATTTTGTGTCAGATTCTTATTACGTTCCATTTCCTGGAAAGGAATGGGGTATAACAGATACCCGGGTTTGATATTATAAGTGTTAGCCGGTAAACCAACGTCTTCTTTTTTGATATATTCACCATACGCTTTCATAACTTCAAGCGCTTTGCCTGTTCTGATCAGGTCAAACCAACGGTGGTTTTCAAAAGCAAGCTCCATTCTTCTCTCATTAGCAACTATATCTGCTGTAACAACACCATTGTATGCTTCTAAACCTGCTCTTTCACGTACACGGTTTAAGTATTTATTGGCTTCATTCGGTTTCCCTTGTTCTACAGCGCATTCTGCTAACAGTAACAATACATCTGAATACCGGTATACTGGCCAGTTATCATCCATATTACGCAGTTTGGCATGTGCATGTTGATATTTCCGGATAAAAGGAAGGGCTAACTTATAGTTTGCTATCTCCGGATCTCCGACATAGAACCAATTATCGATTTTAGTGTACATGTCGTTATCGTTGCAGACAGCTATTCCTATAGACACATCACGACGCTTGTCTTTATCAGAGAAAAGATTGATCGTTTCAGATGTAGGAACATTCCAGCCGGAATTTTCTACTAAGTTACTTCCTTGTACTCCTGTTGCAACATCAGCATTAGCTGTTCTCGGTAAGAAAATGTACAGCCAACTACTTTGTTGTCCCTGATCTCCCTGCTGATATTGGATAGAGAAAATATGTTCTTTTCCGTTTTTCTTACCGGTATCGAATACATCTGCAAATTCAGTTTCAAGATCATATCCCATTTTTGTAACGTCCAGCAATTGTCTTTCTGCTTCAGCATAATCACGATCAGGTTTGGTCATCAAGACATAGGCGTATAACGTCTTGGCGGCTCCCTGAGTTGCAGACCCGTCCTGAGGAAAGCTTACAGGTTTTAAATAGTCGATAGCCTCTTTGACATCTGTAATTATCTGTGCATATACATCCTCGACAGAAGAACGTGGCAAATCATTATTTTCAGCGCTCGTTACTTCATGCAATTGCAACGGCACACCTCCGAAGTACTGAACTAATTGGAAATAGACGAATGCTCTGATGAATTTAGCTTGTCCCAATGTTTTCTTTGTGAAATCTTCAGAGAAATTCTTTGTTTCAATTCTGTCTATCACTGTATTTGCTTTAGATATGCTTGTGTAGCAAGATTTCCACATGTCACGTACATACGTATTTTCTATAGCAACCAGGAAGTCGGCGATATTCTCTTTATCGGTTGTGGGATATCCTCTTCCTGCTTCATATCTGGTATAATGAGTATTATCGGATCTCATTTCCGACATAGACCAACCTTTATCATTATAAAGTTCACGCAAACTTGCGTAGGTGTTATTTATGGCTTGTGTGAAATGATCCTCTGTTTTAAAGAAACTCCCTTCTGTCGAAGAGCTTTGTGGCGGAATATCTAAAAAACTACTGGAACATGCAGTATTTAACAGCGCTGCTGCAAAACATATTATAAATATTTTTTTCATGTCTGATACTTTTTATACGATACAACTTAAAATGTAATATTACAGCCAATAGTAAATGTTCTTGGTATCGGATAGTTTGTTCTGTCTATACCTAATCCTCTCCAACTTAGACTACTGCTACTGCTAGCCTCTGGGTTGGTTCCCGGATAGGCTTTTATTATAGCCAGATTCTGTCCGGAAATATAAGGCCGTATTTTTGATATGTATGCATTCTTTTTAATAGGTATATTATATCCGAGTGTTACATTGCGGAGCGATATATAAGATGCGTCATAGACCATTCCCGTATGATAACTACGGAAAAGTTCTGTTGAAGGACCGTAAGTACGGGGGATTTTACCGTTACCCGGATTTTCTTCAGATCTCCAACGATCTTTTACATCTTTCGATACATTGAATACACCATCGAGATTCCAACAGTTTTCATATATACCGGCAACAACATCACCTCCGATTTGTCCTTGTAAGAAAATGCTTAAGTCAAAATCCTTCCATGAAAATTCGTTGGTAATACCAAATAATACACTCGGATTAGGATCTGCAATTTTAACACGGTCATAGATATCGATCACACCATCATTGTTTGTATCTTTCATGCGTGCCGATCCGACAACGGATGTTACGTGTTTGGGCTGCGAATTAAATTCTTCCTGTGTCATATAAACGCCGTCGAAAACATATCCCATGATTATACCGATAGGTTGGCCTACTTCCAGACGGTTCCAGTCTTCAGCAACATCGTATCCACCGATTGGCACGTTGTTGGGGCCGAGGGCTTTCACCTCATTTCTGGGAATGGTCAGATTCAGATTTGTTTTCCATTTGAAATTGCCGATAAGGTTTCTGGACTCGATAGATAGTTCATGACCCCATGCACGGAATTTACCGATATTTGCTTTGATATTGTCAAAGCCGGTAGACCAGGGCATATCTATTTGGTAAAGCATTCCGTCTGTGAATTTGTTATAGAAGTCGTATGTCATAAAGATACGGTCATTCAGGAAACCCAATTCCAAACCAATATCCCATTGATCCGTTTCTTCCCAGGTCAAACCGCTGTTACCTATAGCTGTAAGACCTTTACCGGGTACCAATGTATTTCCTAAAATATAGTTGCCGACTCCTACTGTAGACCAATGGTCATAGTTACCGATATTGTAGTTACCAGTGACACCGTAGCTTGCTTTGACCTTCGCATAATTCATTACATTATTTACATGACTCATGAAAGATTCATCCGAGAAAACCCAACCTGCGGAAACAGAAGGGAATGTAGCCCACCGATTGTTTACACCAAAACGGGAACAACCGTCACGACGGATATTGGCCTGTAAGAAATATCTGTCTTTAAAGCTGTAATTGACACGTCCGATTATTGAAGCCAGAGCCCATTCATCGATACCGGCACTTCCTCCTTTAGTAGCAGCGGCACTTATCCAGGGGATATCATCGTCTCCGAAATCAGTTCCGTTCAGATTACCGTACTCGGAAACAAATTTCTGAGCGGAATAACCAGCCATAAGGTCAAACTTATGATCTGCGATCTCTTTAGCATATGTCAGCAGGTTTTCAGCTGTCCATGTATAATATTGTTCCGAGTTATGCTGACTATAAGCTTTATTAGGCGGTGCCTGTACCCACGACCCTTGTGAAGTCGACGGAGTCCATTCTCTGAAGCGGCGGGAACCTAAGTCTGCACTGATCTGGAATTTATATTTTATTCCGGCGTAAATATCCACGTCGGCAAAAGCATTAGCCAGGATTGTATATATCCTGTAATTATTAAGTCTTTCATTTGCATAACGTTTCCAGTTCGGCTGTCCGAACATTCCCGGCGAGTTGATCGCGATAGTAAGGTCTCCGTTTTCATCATAAGGACTTACGCAAGGGTCAGCCGAAAGAGAGGCACTTAATATTTGTCGTTGACCGTCCGTATTCGCATTAGTATAATTCTGAACCATCGGAGATATATTCAATCCTAAACGGATCTTATCATTTACCTGATAGTCATTATTCGCTCTGAAAGTGAAACGTTCAAAATTGGAATTAACTACCAAACCTTCCTGTTTGAAATAGCCGAGAGATATATTCGTATTGAATTTATCTTTGCTGCCACTTACGTTCAACGTGTAATTTTGTATTGTAGCTGCCGAGCGTGTCACTTCTTCATACCAGTTTGTGCCTTTTCCATATTGTTCGGGATGCTGGTACATTTCCGGAACTCCGTCGGTATAGCCTTCGTATTTGGCTTTATCTTCGTACCATTCTTTCTTATATTGTGCGAATTCTCTGGCATCCATCATATCGAAATTATCAAAATCACTCAGCCCTTTAAGTGTCTGAACTCCGAAATAGGTGTTTAAAGTAACTTCAGTACGTCCTTGTTTGGCTTTTTTGGTCGTAATAAGAACAACACCGTTAGCTGCTCTGGAGCCATAAAGAGAGGAAGCTGCCGCATCCTTCAGGACGGTGAAGCTTTCGATATCATCGGGGTTCAGATTATTCAGGCCTGTTGATATAGGCATTCCGTCGACTACAATCAGCGGTTGGCTGGAGTTGTTGATGGATGCTGCACCACGGATTCTGAATGCCATTCCCTGACCGGGAATACCCGACTGCTGAACGACTTGTACGCCAGGGATCTGTCCCTGAACTTTCTGTGAAAGCTGTGCTACCGGTACATCGGCAAAATCATCTGCTTTCATCGTACTTACGGCTCCCGTCAATTCTCTTTTTTTCTGGGTACCATAACTTACGACAACGATTTCGTCCAGTTTCTGGCTGTCTTCTTTTAATGTCACTGAGTATTGGTTGGCACTACTTACCTTTGTCTCAAACGATAAATATCCGATAAAAGAAACCTCAAGGATATCTCCTTCCGAGACCTGTAAGGAGAATTTACCATCCGCATCGGTAACGGTTCCGTTGGTAGTACCTTTGATCACCACATTGGCTCCGATCACGGGGTAACCGGTGGCATCGATAACCGTTCCTGTAATGATTTTTCCATGTTGGCCTGTAATAGTATTTGTTGTATCTTCTTTTCGGCTTAATATGATCTGTCTGTTACTTACCTTATAATCGACATCAGTCCCATCGAATAAATAATGTAGGATAGTTTCTATACTATTTCCGTTAACAGAAACAGATACTTTACGGTCAACGTTTACCAGTTTGCTATTGTATAAGAAATAGAAATCAGACTTTTCTTCAATCTTATTCAATACTTCTTCCACTGTTGCATTTTCCATTTTCAGGGATACAAGTGCAGATTGGGAATATAAAGCTTCAGCGTTGGCTTGAAATAAAAAGCCTGCGAGAAAAAGAGAAGCGATCCGCATACGCATTGGAATTTTTGGTAATAAGTCAAAATTAGACTTAAAACCTTTTTGTTTTGACAAATTCTTCATAATTTCACATTGTCTAAATTGATTAGGTTTATAAATAACTTAATTAAACGATTACCATTCGTCAGGTGAGATTTTCGGATAGGTAATGAATTTGGAATAAGCGGGGAAATGTAGTCAGCATTTTCCCGTTTTTGTCTTTACGTTTTCATGTCATAATTTATTTTTTAAGTTAACAAATAATTAATACCAGTTCGCTTTTGTATATTAGACGTACTACCTTTCAAACCCCCTATGAAAAAAGTGATTTTTTTTATTTTAATGATCGTATAATGACTGTTCGCCTTGAATATGAATAGTCATCACTTTGTTCAGGCTCTATGATCCGGCATTTGATAGGTGCTGTCTTTTCTAATAGTTGTAGTATATTGCTTAATGATTCAGTCGTGAAAGTTGCGGAATATTCATAATTGTATATTTCTTTTCCTTCCAGTTTTATATCAACGTTGAAATGGCGGGATAAACGCCGGATGATTTCAGCCATACTAGCCCGGCGGAAAATCATTTTTCCGTCTTTCCATGAAGTGGTGACCAATAGGTTGGCATCAGCAACATCCATCTTGTTGGTTTCTTTATTAAAGGTTACCTGTTGCCCCGGATGCAATGTCCTGAAGGAGGGTTGATCGATTTCCGATACATCGACATGGCCCTTGGCTAAAGTTGTTTCAATATTTTTGTCTTCTTCGTATGCGTTGATATTGAACTCTGTACCGTAGGCACTGACTACCAGGTTGCCCGGGATAGTAACGTTAAACCGGTTTTCTTTATCGGAGGAAACTTTAAAATAGGCTTCTCCGGATAATGAAACATTTCTCTCTTTTCCGGTAAATCTTTCCGGGAAGGAGAGACGGGAACCGGAGTTCAACCAGACTTCAGATCCGTCAGATAATGTTACTTTTGATACTAATCCGTAGGCAGATGTGACCTCTAATTGTTCTATAGGCTTGTTATTCCATTCATTTAATGTGTTATATAGGATATAACTCGTAATCAATGCAGGGATTAATAAAACAGCAGCACTGGAACGGAGTAGTCTCCAGGCTTTATTTTTATAACTTTCAAAAGCGATCCGTCTGGATACTTTTTTCCAGTGTGCGGTCGGATCGATTTGTCTTTGGAGATTCAGATCATCAGCCCTTTGAAGGATAAAACGTAAATCATCGACTTCTTTTTTTAATTCAGGGGAATCCTGTATTAAATGATCGAAAATCTCCTTTTCTTCTGCTGATAAACGATTTTCCAGATACGCTATAATATGTTCTGTGTTTATTTCCACTTTTATGATTTTTGTATTAGACGTATAGGTCCATCAATTACCCTATATTAAAATGTGTTAATGGATAAAGAGTAGTAGCAATGGCAGATAATCCTTCAGTTCCACCCTCAGGTGTTTTAGAGCTTTCGTCATATGAGCTTCTACTGTTTTTATGGAAATATTGTGTTCGATAGCGATTTCGTTGTATGTTTTTCCTCCGAATCTATTCTTTTCAAAAACGCTCCGGATATTTTCCGGGAGTTTGGACAATGCGGCATTTAGCATTTGCTCCAGCTCAATGGTTGTGTATATATCTTCGGATGAATAGCTTTGGACAGAGATCGACTCTTTTTGTTGCCAGTCCAGTTCCGATTCTTTTTTTCTTAGATTGTCTATACAGCCATTTCTGACACTGGTAATAAGAAAGTTTCGACTAGAGGTGTTTATTTCTATGTTTTTCCTGTTTTTCCATATTTTAAAAAAAGTATCCTGTACAATATCTTCACAGGTTTCCCAATTATCTATGTATCGGTGGGCAAAGACACACAAAGGGGAGAAAAATTGAAAAAAAAGAGTACGGAATGCAGTTTCGTCATCTTTAATAGCAATTTTCCAAAATAAATTATCAATTATATTAATCTCCTTTTCCTTTGTATTGTCCATCGCAATAGAACTCTTTCTCCTTTACTATTGTGTGTAGTTCTTGAAGAACTATGAATAAACGAATACGGTAATTTGCTTATAATATGCCTGTTAGATATAGTCAAAAGTTTATTAACCACTATTATGGATGTATATGTTATTATTAACACACAAAAAATGAACTCTGATTATTACACAATTAACAACCACGAATAGTAAAATAAATTATATTTGTACCCTTGAAATGCATAAGTTCTTCAAGAACTAGGGTGTGAATTCTTTTTTCTTATCTTACTATATTCCTGTTTTTTTTAATTTAAAGAAAAGATAAAGCGATCTTATAGATGAATCATCAATCCTGACTGCATGAAAATATTATATCAATATTTGAAGAATATGTATTATCGTTTATCTTTACATTCTATTAAAATGTAAAATAATAGGTTATGAATCAGGAAAGTGCTAATTTTCAATTTGAAGAAAAGATAGAATGGCAAGACCTCGGTGGAGGTGTGCAGCGTCAGATCATGGGATATAATGATGATTTGATGATGGTAAAGGTGAAGTTTGAGACCGGAGCAGTCGGGGCACCTCATACACATCCGCATACACAGACTACTTATGTGGCCAGTGGCGTGTTTAATTTTATGACGGACGGGGAAACAAAGATCGTCAGGACAGGAGATGGCGTTTATATGAAACCAGGTGTTTTACATGGATGCGAATGTGTGGAAGCCGGTGTGTTGATCGATACGTTTAGTCCGGTTAGGGAAGATTTTTTATAACTGCCGGAATGTTATCCGGACGACTATAACCTTGAAAGTGTTTCACCCTAATGGAACAGTTGTTTCAACGTAATGAAACAGTTGTTCCATTACGTTGAAACACTTTTATTGTGTAGTTTAACGATTTTAGTTGACTACTTTCTGCCTAATCAATAAAAAGGGTTGACTCGGTTTATGTCACGGTCAGTAAGCCGCTTCATGTACTCCTTTGATAGAACGTCCGCTCGGTTCGTTCATATTACTGAAAGTAGCATCCCACGCCAATGCTTCAGCTGTGGAGCAGGCGACGCTCGGAACGGAAGGAACGCTGCGTGCGGCACTTTCGCTGGGGAAATGTTCTTCGAAGATAGTACGGTAATAATACTCCTCTTTGTTTTGAGGCGTATTGATCGGGAAACGTTCTGCCGCATGTTTCATCTCTTCGTCGGTGATCAGTTCGGATGTGATCTTCTTTAAGTTGTCAATCCAGCTATAGCCTACACCGTCGGAGAACTGTTCTTTCTGACGCCAGGCGATTTCTTCCGGTAACATGCCGGCAAAGGCTTCGCGGAGGATTTTCTTTTCGATGGTCTTGCCCTGGCACATTTTGGCTGCTGGGTTCAGGCGCATTGCTACATCCAGAAATTCTTTGTCGAGGAAGGGGACACGGCCTTCCACACCCCAGGCACAAAGGCTTTTGTTGGCACGCAGGCAATCATACATGTATAATTTACTTAGTTTACGTAAGGTCTCCTCGTGGAATGCTTTGGCATCGGGTGCCTTGTGGAAATAGAGATAACCACCGAAAACTTCATCGGCTCCTTCACCGCTCAACACCATCTTGATACCCATACTTTTGATCACGCGGGACAAGAGATACATCGGAGTGGAGGCGCGTACGGTCGTTACATCGTACGTCTCAATATAATAGATTACGTCGCGGATGGCATCGAGCCCTTCCTGTACCGTATAGTTGATTTCGTGGTGGACGGTGCCGATGTAGTCGGCTACCTTCCTGGCTGCGGCCAGGTCAGGGGCACCTTTCAGGCCGATAGCGAAAGAGTGGAGTTGCGGCCACCAGGCATCGGCTTTGTTATCGGTTTCGATACGTTTGGCAGCGTATTTCCTGGCAATGGCTGAAATGATGGAAGAGTCCAGGCCGCCGGAAAGGAGGACACCGTAGGGAACATCGCTCATCAGTTGGCGTTGGACGGCGGATTCGAGGGCATCATGTAATTCTTCTGCACGGGCGGGGTTCTCTTTTACATTTTCATAATCCATCCAGTCACGGACGTACCATCGGGTGAGGTCGATATCTTTGCTATAGAAATAATGGCCGGGTTTGAACTGGTCGTACATGGTAGCGAAACCTTCCAGACCTTTCAGTTCGGAAGAGATGAGAAGATGGCCGTGGTCGTCGTAACCCATATAAAGGGGGATGACACCGATAGGGTCGCGGGCGATCAGGTAGGTATCGTTTTCTTCGTCGTAGAGGGCGAAGGCAAAGATGCCGCTGAGCCGTTCGACGCAACCGGTACCGTATTTGCGGTAGAGGGCGAGGATGACTTCGCAGTCGGAACCGGTCAGAAATTCGTATTCGTCTTTTAGCTCTTCACGGATTTCACGGTGGTTATAGATTTCACCGTTTACGGTCAGGATCAGTTTGCCGTCTTTACTTTTCAGAGGCTGACCACCGGAGGCCGGGTCGACGATGGAGAGGCGTTCGTGGGCAAGGATGGCAGTGCGTCCCTGGTAGATGCCGCTCCAGTCCGGTCCGCGGTGACGGATTCGTTTACTCATTTCCAATGCCTGGCCACGGAGGGCGGAGGCGTCTTCACGGATGTTGAAGATTGCTGTAATGCCACACATAATCGTTATTGTTTTATTTTGTTAGATAGTTGTCTATTGCTTTTGCCGTTTCCCTGCCCGAAGCCATGGCGCGAACGACCAGGCTGGCACCACTGACGGCATCGCCGCAGGCGAATAGTTTGCTGTCGGCTATCTGGTGCTTATGGTCGACGACAATGTTTTTACGGGTATCTACTGCCAGTGAAAGCTCTTTGACAAGACCTTCCTGTTCGGGATGGACAAAACCCATGGCCAGGAATACGAGGTCGGCTTCGATGATCTCTTTCTTTCCCGTCAGTTTCATTTCGGGACGGCCTCCGTTTGCAGATGAATGCCATTCTACTTCCTCTACTTCTACGCCTTTCAACGTATTTTTATCTCCGATGAAACGGCAGGAAGCGAGATTCCACCGGCGAAGGCAACCTTCTTCATGGCTGCTGCTGGTCTTTAGTACCTGTGGATACATGGGCCAGGGAGTTTCAGGGTTATGACCGATAGGCGGTTTCGGCATAATCTCGATTTGTGTCACACTTGCTGCACCGTGACGATTGGCTGTTCCTACGCAGTCGCTTCCGGTATCGCCGCCGCCGATGACGAGAACTTTCTTGCCTTTACAGTTGATGATACTTTTGGGAGGGATGACGATACCTTCCAAAAGACGGTTTTGTTGTCCCAGCAGTTCGAGGGCGAAATGGACGCCTTTCAGGTTACGGCCTTCGATCGGCAGGTCACGGGGTGTTTCAGCTCCGATGGCGACACAGACGGCATCGTATTCCTTTACTATATCCTTGGCAAGGATTTCTTTTCCTACCATGGTGTTGACCCGGAACCGGATACCTTCCTTTTCCATCAGGCGGATACGCCGGTCGATGATGTTTTTGCTCAGTTTGAAGTTCGGAATGCCGAAACGGAGCAGACCACCCGGTAGTTCGTCTTTTTCAAAGACTGTGATTTCGTATCCTCTGCGGTTTAACTGATTGGCAACAGTCAGTCCTGCCGGACCGCTGCCTATGACGGCGACGCGTTTTCCGTTACGTACGGGGGAGACCGGCTGTACAAAACCTTCACGGAAGGCAGCTTCGATGATGGCGACTTCATTTTCACGGATGGTGACGGGTTCATCGCAACTCAGTTTCAGCACGCAGCTTTTTTCGCAGAGGGCAGGGCAGATGCGACCGGTAAACTCCGGAAAGTCGCAGGTCTGTTCCAGTACGTGATAGGCTTCACGCCATTGTCCTTTATAAAGGAAGTCTTGCCATTCCGGTTGTTTGTTTCCGAGTGGGCAAGCCCAATGGCAGAAAGGAACGCCGCAGTCCATGCAACGGGAAGCCTGACGGCGGCGATCGCTGCTGTTGAGTGTTTGTTCTACTTCGCTGAAATCGTCGATACGGTCTTCTACAGGACGATAGCCTGCTTCTTGTCTATGTATGGTGAGGAATGCTCTTGGATTTCCCATGATGTTTAAATGTCTAATGTCAAAAAAATCAGTTTAATAATCTCGCTGCATCTCCGCAATCTTCTGCTGCAACTTTTTCATCTGTTCTTCCTGCAGGACTTTCTTATATTCGATCGGGACGATACGGATGAATTCATCTACCTGTTTATCCCAGTTGTCCAGCATCTTTCCGGCCAGATGGCTGCCTGTGTAGTGGTAGTGCTTACGGATCAGTTCATGCAGTTCCTTACGGGTGGCACTGTCTTCGATCAGGGAGAGTTCGACCATTTCCATATTGCAGTAATAATCGAAATCGCCGGTCTTGTTCCATACGTAGGCCACACCGCCGCTCATTCCGGCAGCAAAGTTGCGGCCTGTGCGACCGAGGACGACAACACGGCCTCCCGTCATGTATTCGCAGCAATGGTCGCCTACACCTTCCACTACGGCTATGGCTCCGCTGTTACGTACGCAGAAACGTTCGCCGACACGACCATTGATGTAGACTTCTCCACCGGTTGCCCCGTATAATAAGGTATTGCCGGCAATCGTATTGTCCTCGGCAACGAAGGTGGAGCGTACCGGTGGCATCAGGCTGATACGTCCGCCGCTAAGACCTTTTCCGAGATAATCGTTCGCTTCTCCTTCCAGGCGGAAATGAACGCCGTGGGCAAGAAAGGCACCGAAGCTCTGTCCGGCCGAACCTTTGAATTTTATATTGAGCGTATGTTCCGGCAGTCCGGCATTTCCGTAACGTTTGGCTATTTCACCGGAAAGCATGGCGCCGACGCTGCGGTCTGTGTTGGCGATGGCATAATCGAGCGATACTTCCTGCTGCTGTTCGATGGCTGCCTGTGCATGACGGATGATGTCCACATCTTTCACATTCTCTATTTGATGTACCTGGTTGGTCAGATGATGGATAGCTGTGTGAGCAGCTTGTTCCGGGAGGTGCAATAGATGAGAAAAATCTAAAAGATCGTATTTGAAAGGGGACGCAGATGACGCAGAGAACGCAGACTTTCGCAGATTAAAATTTTTCAGTTCTGCGTCTGTCTGCGTATTCTGCGTCATCTGCGTCCCCTTTCTAATTCTAATTATAAAATCTGTCCGTCCGATAATATCATCCAGTTTGCTGTAGCCCATTTCCGCCAGATATTCGCGTACCTCTTCCGCCAGGAAAGTAAAGAAGTTTACCAGGTACTCATGCCGTCCGTGGAAACGTTTCCGCAGCTCTTCATCTTGTGTCGCAACGCCGACAGGGCAGGTATTCATATGACATTTGCGCATCATGACACAACCCAGGACGATCAGGGCAGAGGTGGCAAAACCAAATTCTTCGGCTCCCAGCATTGCCATCAGGACGATGTCGCGTCCGGTCTTCAGTTGCCCGTCGGTTTGCAGGCGGACTTGTCCGCGCAGATTGTTCATAACCAATGTCTGCTGCGTCTCCGACAAACCCAGTTCGGGGGGTAATCCCGCATAACGGATCGAACTGATCGGTGACGCACCTGTTCCTCCCTCTGCCCCGGAGATGACAATACGGTCGGCCTTCGCCTTGGCAACTCCGGCGGCGATCGTTCCGACGCCGCTTTCCGATACCAGTTTGACACTGATCTCTGCTTTCGGATTGACATTCTTCAGGTCGAAGATCAGTTGTGCCAGATCTTCGATCGAATAAATATCATGGTGGGGAGGAGGGGAGATCAACGAAATACCCGGTATGGAATGACGAGTCCTGGCAATGATATCATTGACCTTATATCCCGGTAACTGACCGCCTTCTCCCGGTTTGGCACCCTGGGCAACCTTAATCTGTATCTCATCCGCGTTGACCAGATATTCCGTAGTAACGCCAAAACGTCCGGATGCCACCTGTTTGATCGCGGAGCGGAGTGACGAACCATCTTTACGTGGCGTGAAGCGTACCGGGTCTTCACCTCCTTCACCGGTATTGCTCCGGCCATGTATCTTGTTCATCGCCATAGCCATCGTCTCATGTGCTTCTTTGCTGATGGAGCCGAAGCTCATGGCGCCTGTGACGAAACGCTTCATAATTTCGGAGGCGGGTTCCACCTGTTCGACCGGAATAGATTTTTGTTTCTTGAAAGTAAGGAAGTCACGCAGGAAGATGGGCGATTCTTTTTCGTCCACCATATGGGTATATTCTTTGAACTTCTTGTAACTGCCCAGGCGTGTAGCCAGTTGCAGGGTAGAAATGGTTTCCGGGTTCCAGGCATGTTTCTCCCCGTCTTTCCGGAAGCTGTATATCCCTTTATGTTCCAGCATATCATCAATTGGAAGGTTAAAAGCCTGCTGATGCAGAACGATCGCATCACGGGCGATCTCATCCAGGCGTATACCGCCGACGTTGCTGGTCGTACCGCCGAAATAGGTGCGCGCCAGTCCGGCATCCAAACCGACGGCTTCGAACAGTTTGGCTCCGCGATAACTGCGGATAGTACTGATCCCCATTTTACTCATCACTTTGAAAAGCCCTTTGCAAATGGATTTTACATAATTCTTGCGTGCCGTTTCGTAGTTCAGCTGGATTTCATGTTTCCCCTCCAGCTCTTTCAGGATGGCAAAAACCATATACGGATTGATGGCACTTGCTCCGTACCCCAGCAGGAGGGCGGCATGCATAACCTCGCGCATCTCGCCGGTTTCAACGACCAGAGCTGTCTGTACACGTTTTTGTACGGAGATCAGGTGATGATGTACGGCACTGACGGCAAGCAGCGACGGGATAGGTGCCCTCTTTTCATCTACGTTCTTATCACTCAGGATGATGTAGTTTACACCGTCGGTAACGGATTGTTCCGCTTGTTTGCACAGCTCGTCGAGGGCTGCTTTCAAGCCTTCCCGTCCTTTTTCCACTTCAAACAACATAGGCAGTTTGACTGCATTGAATCCTTTATAGCGGATGTTGCAGAGCAAATCTAATTGCGTGTTGGTCAGGATCGGATGATTCAGCCGTACCATTTTACAATGGCTTTCACTCGGCACAAGGATATTATTACCTACGGCTCCTATATATTCTTCCAGACTCATGACCAGTTCTTCGCGGATCGGGTCGATCGGAGGATTGGTCACCTGGGCAAATTGCTGACGGAAATAATTGAACAATAACTGCGGACGATCGGATAGAACGGCCAATGGCGTATCATTCCCCATAGAGCCGACCGGTTCGGCACCTCCGGTACACATCGGCATGATGATCTTTTCCACATCTTCGCGGCTGTACCCGAAGGTGCGTAACATTTTACTGTAGTTTTCGACTGTATGGGGTACTTTACGTCCTGATTTCAGTTCGTCCAGTTCCACGCGGTTGTTTGACAGCCATGTCTTATAAGGTTTGGCTTCGGCGAGTTGTTTTTTCAGTTCGCCGTCATAATATATTTCGCCTTTCTCTGTATCGACCATCAATATTTTTCCCGGTTGCAGACGGCCTTTCTCTTTGATCTCGTTTGCTTCAAAATCCATTACGCCCACTTCGGAAGCTACCAGCATCATGTCGTTTTTCGTGATCAGGTAACGTGCCGGACGCAAACCATTACGATCCAGCATACCTCCGGCAAACCGTCCGTCGCTGAATAACAGAGCTGCCGGTCCGTCCCACGGTTCCATCAGGATAGAATGATATTCATAAAACGCTTTCAGGTCATCCGATATCGGATTCTTCTCATTTGTACTTTCCGGTACCAGCATCGCCATGGCATGAGGCAGACTCAATCCGGAAGCGACCAGAAACTCCAGCACATTGTCCAGTGAGGCACTATCGCTCATCCCGGGCTGAATGATCGGACGGATACTTTCTATATTCCCGATCGTAGGTGAGGTGAGTACGCTTTCCCGTGCTTCCATCCATCCCCTGTTTCCACGGATCGTATTGATCTCCCCGTTATGTGCCAGCAGACGGAATGGTTGGGCCAGGCTCCATGTCGGGAACGTATTCGTACTGAAGCGGGAGTGAACCAATGCCAGTCCGCTTGTGAAATAATTATTTGTCAGGTCGGGAAAATAATGACGAAGTTGCATCGACTCCAGCATTCCCTTATATACAATATTTTTAGTGGATAACGAGGTCACATAGAAGTCATTTCTGCCTGGCAGGTCAGAGGTTGCTACTTTATTCTCAATACGTTTACGGATAACGTACAACTTCAATTCCAGCTCTTGTTGGTTATCGCATCCGGTCACGAAGAGCTGCTTGATATCCGGTTCTGTTGCCAGGGCATCCTTCCCCAATATATCGCTGTTGACCGGAACTTTCCGCAGGTGCATCAGGGTAAGTCCTTCCTTTTCAATCTCTTCGATCATAATACTGAGGATAGCGGATCGCTGTGCTTCGTCTTTAGGAAGAAAGACCAGACCTGTACCGTATTTCCCTTTTTCCGGTACGGGAATCCCTTGCAACAGAATAAATTCGTGAGGAATCTGCAATAGAATACCTGCACCGTCCCCCGTCTTGTTATCTGCACCTTCTGCACCACGGTGACGCATATTTTCCAATACTTTAAGGGCTGACTCTACAATGTCGTGCGACTTTCCTCCGTGAATGTTTACCAACATTCCTACACCGCAGGCGTCATGTTCATTCGCTGGATCATATAATCCCTGTTTTCTGTTTAAATAGATCTGTTCTTTCATTGTTCGTTGACCTTATGTTTGTATAATGCCTATTTTGTTATCAAATTGCTTGACAAATATAGGATATTTCTTTCATTGTGATATATGTCGTGATGTTAAAGTGTGACGTTTTTTTGCTTTATCTGAATGGATGGTTTCTATTTAATGTGATAGTTGTTGTTTTGGTATCAATATGAAATATATATACTTCTTTTTGCTTTCAATCTGAAAGATGTTCTTTTTGAAATGGTCAAATAAATAACAAAAAAGCCTTCCAGTTTTCCTGAAAGGCTTTTATATAGAAAATAAAGTGATTAATGTTTCTCTTAGATCTGTAATACCAGAATAAACCTGCATCCTTTTTTGTAGTCTTTATCGATCGACAGGTTTCCATTCAGTTTATTGGCGATCAGAGCACAGATTGGCAATCCGAGTCCGTCGCCATCTGCCAGGTCTTTGACTTCGTTGAATGGTTTGAACAGGTTCTCTTTTTGTTCATCAGGAATTCCTGTACCGTTATCTGTTACGATAAGATGGCAAAGATGAGCTCCTTTTCTCTTGAATTCCAGCCATATTTTGCCGGATGTCGTGTATGAAGCAGCATTATTCAACAAATGTAATAAGACACGTTCCAGCTGTTCCGGATTTGATTTTACTTCCAATTGAGGAGCATCTACGATCACTTCTACGTCAGGATGTATCTTATCCTTTACTTTATCCATCGCTTTTTTGCAGAAACTTCCCATGTTGAAGGATTGTGTCTCGTAAGTCTCCATTAAAGAACTTTCAAGAGAAGAAAGTTCCTGAATGTTCAGGCTGAATTGTTTCAAAGCATCTACACGTTTCTGGATAGAAGCCGCTTGTTGGGGAGCTGTATTACGTAATTCTCCTGCCGACATATCAAGCATATTGAGTGTAGGCTCCATTTGTTCGGAAATACTTTGAATAAATTTGGTTTGCTGTTCACTATGCTCGTTGGTTGTCTGGATAATGTTTTTCAGCTTTTTGTTGAGTACAATGAAACGTAACAACAGGAAGGCAAGTAAAGCCAAAGCCGCGATAAGAATAACCACCAATGTGCAGAGACCTACTATCATGTATTGTTTGCCCGATAGTTTGTCATCTTTTTCCTGTATGGTTTTCTGGCTTTCATCATATTTCAGTTGCAATGCTCCCAGTTCATCCTGTGCATTGAGTGCCTTTACTGAATCGGTCCAGACGATATACTTTTCATAGGTACGTTCCATTAACGGAGCATTATTTGCCGTACGGGCAATGGAGATCAGATGTCTGTAACATTCACTCACTTTGTCGTATTCTTTTTTGTCTTTGAACTGGTTGATCAGTTTGTTAAAACTGGCGTCTCCCTGATCGTTTTGTCCGAAGGTATAATAATAGCTTGCCTGGGTATATAATAAATCTTCGGCGAGCTTGTCGCTACCGGCTTGACTGACCAGGTTATCCAGAGTATTCAACTGAAGTTGGGCTTGCACTGCATTTTTGAGCTTGATGTACATTTGTAGCCGTTCTTTTGTCAGTTGGAAACGCTGGTCGTAGAATGTTTTCTGTGCTTTTTGTTCTTCGGTCAACAGAAACTGGGTCATTTGCCGGCAAAGCTCAAACGCTTCCTGATAGTAGTTTTCGCGGTAATAAAGATATGTCGCTTTTGTTCCACAATCAATGGCTTGCGTATAGTCTCCTTCATTCGAGAAGGCTTTGTAAGCTTGGATATAAAGATAACGGGCTTTGGTAAAGTCCTTTTGTTCCAGGCTGTTCTGTGCCTGTTTCATTAAATCGTTTGCTTTGTTCTCCGCAAAAAGCGAAGTACAAAAACAAATTGCGAGGGTGATAATAAAATACGTGATTCTCATAAACTTTATTTTTATTAGAAGCAAATATATGTATTTATTCAAAATCAAAGCATGAATTAGGTTGAAAAAGTTACAGCATAATCTCTGTTATTCGGAGAAATTATGCTTTTATTTCTATTTCGTATATCCGTGATTCGTCTTCCCAGGGATGGTATCCTTGTCCTATATATTTGAATCCCAGCTTTTCATAGAAGCCTATATGCTCGGTGCTGAGGTATAGTTTGTTAAAACCTGCTTTAACCGTATCTTCTTTGGCTTTCTCCAATAAAAGGCTGCTATAAAAATTTCCTCGTTGAGTTTCGTCTATATACACAGCGCAAACCCATGGATACAAATCCATCCGGCTGATAAAATCGTTCGTGATCAGTCCTGCACAGCCGATGATCTGATCATCTTTTTCCAACAAATACCATTGTGGAAAAGAACTCGGAGAATCTATACAATGATTAATACTATCCTCATACATGACGGGATATACAGAAGGCCATTTACTTTGCAGATAGTTGATCGCTATGTCTTTGTATGCCGGATTTTCTTTTACCGATATAATTTTCATGAGGTTGTATTTAATGGGGTGAATGAACGCTTTTCCATTGAAGCGTATTGTTCTCAAAGCTGACGGATAATTTACCCAGATCTTTGAGCCAGGAAAGATAGGAGCGGATCGTGCTGCCTACCAGTACGTATTGTTCAAAGTTCATCGATAATCCGTATTTGTCGAAAAGCATCTGAAGAATGTTTTCGCTATTTTGAGGGATGGAGCAGATTTCGAGCAGGGTGTCGGCTATCTCGTAAATCTTATTCCGGTTGACAGATACCAGTTCTTTTATGTCAGTTGTCATTTCTGCATGCGAAGGAATAAATCGTGCAGCCTGCATCTTTTCAACAAAATCCAGTGTTTCCAGGTAACGGGCAACATCGTAAATGAAAGAGACCTGGTATTTATTCAGAGTTGATTCACTACTGATGCAATCTGCCAGGAAAACGGTATCATCAGGAGTACGAAAACCTACCATATCAAAAAAATGGCCGGGTAGGGGAATGATCTCCAGTTCACGAGGGAAATCCTTATCGGCAAAAGGCAACGTTTGGCTTTCTTTCGCTAACAGGAATTTATTCCGTAACTCTTTACAGGGATATCCTCCATATAAGAATGACGGTTCTAATATGGGGTATTGTGTAAAAGCTGCTTCTATCCCGTTAGCAAAAACCGGACAGCCGATTTGTGTTTGTAAATAAGCATTTCCTCCAATATGATCTGCATTGGAATGGGTATTGATAATCCCTTTTATTTTCCAGTTTTGTGCAGCAGCAATCTTAATGATTTTTTTGGCCGCTTCTTTATCGTTTCCGCTATCGATCAGATAAATATCCGTATCGTTTTGCCGATAGATACCGATCTTTGCCGGTGAGTTTATATAGTAGCTTTGTTCTCCTGCTTGTTGAAGTTCATACATAGCTTTTGATTTATATTGTAATGATTGCTCAAATATACTATAATAGAATTGAATTTTTCGTATATTTGACAAAACCAATAAATAATCAGATCATGGACATAAATGTATTTCTCAATAATTATCGTGAAGCATTTGGTGAAAAAGTGGATCTTCCAATCGTCTTTTGGTATTCAGAGCAACCGGTAAACTCTGTTGATAAAATCGGAGGATGTTTATTCAAATGTATGAAGGATGTCAGGGATGGGCAAACGGTTACTTTGAGTGTGGAAAATATCGGTTGTGGCGGTGGAAAATTCTATACTGGTTTTACAGAGATGCCCGAACGGATTCCCGGATTTGTGTCTTTAAAAGAAAAATACAAACAAACCCCTGAAGGCGTTTCTGAGTTTTTGGAGGAATTGCAAGTTCCGAGAGCAAAGATGGATTATCTGAATTTTGCCCGAATGGATAAAGTTGAGAACTTCGATAATCTGGAAGGAATTCTGTTCCTGGCAACACCCGATATGCTTTCCGGCTTGGCTACCTGGGCATTTTTCGATAATAATTCACAGGATGCCGTTACTTCTTTATTTGGCTCCGGTTGTTGCTCTGTAGTCACACAAGCTGTTATTGAGAATGCGAGAGGGGGAAAGCGCACTTTTATCGGATTCTTCGACCCTTCCGTGCGTCCTTATTTTGAACCGGATATTTTAAGTTTTATGATACCGATGTCACGTTTCAGGGAAATGTACGATACAATGCGGAGTAGCTGTTTGTTTGATACGCATGCCTGGGGAAAGGTAAAAGCCAGGATGGAATAAAGAAATTTTGATATTGTATAAACCTCTATGCATTGTATTTAAAATGATTTAGTAATTTTGTTGGTGGTTAATTGAAACAGCTAACAAATAATACAATGCCAGATTATAAACATATACTTTCCTGTTGGCACAAACTGGAACATTTTTCTCCGGCTCTTCTTCCGAAAGATAATAGTGTAAAACGATTGGGAGAGGAGCTTCCATGGATGCGTCCGTTGGAAGCAAAAGATCCGAGAAAGACGATTCAATACACTATTTATCTGGGTGTCTTTTCTCTGACATCTGTTTCCGATTTTGTAAAAAAATTCTTTAAGGATGAAAGTATCAACCCAAATCCGGTTAATGCCAAGGTTTGTTATGCTTCTTTTAAACTGGATTGTCAGGGTATATACATACAAAATACATTTGGCCTTTCTACGATGCCTTGGGCATTGAAACAGTTGGAAGAAGATAAGGTGGAAACCGATACCTGGTCGGAGGATTTTAATCAGTTAAAATCTAATATGTTTGAGCAATTAACCGAGAACCGGAAAGAACTGGTTGAAGACTTTCTGAGTTATTTGTCAGATACCCAGACACTCGAAAATCTACAAGAAATTCAATCATTAATCATACGGAAACTGAAGTGGAGTACTTCTCCTGAAACGGAAATATACATCCGGACAGAAGAAGTTTTCAAGAAAAATAACCCTTCAGATCCGGATGAATCGAATGCTGATATATTGAACAGTTTCTATATCGACGATTTGGAGCGGATAATTGCTTCTTATGAAAAAGAAGGTTATAATACAGCATTTAAGAATTATTTGAGTGCCTGTTTGAATGAAGATTTCGCTCATTCGGACCTATCCCTGCATCCTGAGATTCTGAAAGAAAGTCTGATTCCAGAAAATTACCCGGATGGTTGTTGGCCGTCTCCTTATGGGGCAAGTTTGATGCAACAGTTTGCTGTAAATACTGTCAATAAAGAGTTGGCCGGCGAGAAACAAGAGGGACTATTTTCTGTAAACGGACCTCCCGGAACAGGAAAGACAACCTTGCTAAGGGATATTATTGCTGCAATTCTGGTGAAGCGTGCTAAAAAGATGGTTGGTTTTACTGATCCGGCAAAGGCTTTCCGTAAAATAGGTGAGGTACAGGTCAGTGATAAATATACTCCGTTTATTTATGCACCGGATCCTTCCATCAGTGATGGAGGTATTGTTGTTGCTTCTTCGAATAACGGAGCGGTAGAAAATATCTCAAAAGAACTACCCTTAAAAGGAGAAGTAAAAGGTTATTCTGATCAGGTTGGATATTTCCGGCAGGTTAGTGAGGAATGTCTGGATGAACAATATTGGGGAATAATCGCTGCTGTATTAGGAAATAAAGAAAATCAACGAAAACTGATCGGTAGCATCTGGAATGGGAATTCGGAGAAGGAAACCTATACGTTAAAGCAACAGTTAGCCGATTATAAACCCACAGAAGAAGAATGGTTAAATGTTGTATCGTCTTTTAAAAAGAAGCTCCATGAAGTCGGGGATGAGAAATCCCGTCTGACTGGTTTTATGAAAGATGAGGAAAACAGAGAGAAGATTCGGATTCAGTGTGAAGATGCAGAGAACCGTTTGACTTTTGATAAGGAAGAATTGAATAAACGGGAAAATGCATCTGCTCTGTTGTCTGCTGAAATAGAAGAGGGTACGCGAAGAAGGGATGAAATAAAGAGTGAAATGCAACTGTTGCAGTCTACTCGTCCCGGATTTTTTACATATTGGTTCAGTAAGGAAGTACGAACTCAATATAAAAAGGCTGTGGCTTCTGTTTTGTCGGAATACAATAGGCAGACAGAGACTATTGCAGAGCAGAAGGCTCGGTTACAGGAACTTTATTCAGAAATAGAGAAGCTGAAAAAGAGACAGGAGAAGAGTAAAAAGGATTATGATAAAGTAAATGCATTATATACTCTGCTGGTAGATTCTACTGAAAAAGCTCGTCAGGAGTTAAAAGGAGCCTATGCTGATGCTGAGTTTTGGAAACAAATCGAATCGAAGGAAACACAAGAAACCTCTCCCTGGTATTCTCAGAAACTGAAGCAGTTGCAATCCGAATTGTTCATCGAAGCGATGAAGGTGAACGAGCTGTTTATACTCCGGGCAAATGCAACATCGAGTCGGATAAAAACGACATTGGATGGTTTCTTCAATTACCTGAAAACGGGTGGCGACCTTACCGAGAAGGAGATACAGGCGATGTGGAATACGTTTTGGTTGGTTGTTCCTGTCGTCTCTTCCACCTTTGCATCTATCCAGCGTATGTCCAGTACGTTGGGTGCGGGTTCTATTCCGTGGTTATTTGTAGATGAGGCAGGACAGGCCGTTCCACAGGCAGCAGCCGGAGCTATCTGGCGTTCGAAACGGGCCGTTATTGTAGGTGACCCTTTCCAGATAGAGCCTGTCGTAACAATACCGGAGCAGATCATCAATAATTTTAGCCATTATTTTGGACTGGATAAGACGCAGATACATACTTCACTTTCCGTTCAGTCGATGGCTGACCGGGCGAATCCGTATGGCTGGATTACTAATGATACCTGGACCGGTTCACCTTTACGGGTTCACCGCCGTTGTATCGATCCGATGTTTTCCATTGCTAATGAGATCGCATATAATAATATGATGTATAATTCGACTCAGGGAGGTGCGTCTGGTTTGATTATGCAGAACGGATTTGTACAGGTTGAGGGTCAGGTGTGTGGTCGTCATTATGTACCGGAACAAGGAACTGTCATCAAGCTGATGATTATGGATGAGATCCGTCAATTACAGGATTTACCGGATTTGTTTGTCATCTCTCCATTTTTGGAAATACCATCTGTCCTGAAAAAAGAATTGCGTCAACCGATAAAGCAAGCACTTGCCCCCTTTAAACCGATCGGAGATGATGAACTGAAGAAATGGCTGGATGCTCATATCGGAACGGTCCATACTTTCCAGGGAAAACAGGCTGCAGGTGTCATTTTATGTCTGGGACTTGATGAAAAGACAAAAGGCGCTGCTGCTTGGGCTTCATCCAAACCCAATTTGCTGAATGTGGCTTTGACACGTGCTAAATTACGGTTTGTAGCCGTAGGTGATGGAAAGGTTTGGTTGGGACAACCTTATTTTTGTAAGTTGAAAGGATTGTCCTCAAAATAAAGGGTTCCAAAAACTCAACCTCTTTACGAAGCAATTCATTTTACACCAACAGTCGAACGAAATAATCATTCGACCAGATGTCTAATTTAAAATTATAGTCATACTCGTTTCTCTGTTGGCAGGTCTTTATTCTTTGTTAGTAAACCTCATATATTTCTTTACTTCATCTACATTTTCTGTTGAAGTTAGCATTTCCAGCAATTTAAACGAAACATCTAAACCTGTTGCTGGTCCTGTCGATGTTATGATATTATTATCAATCACTATGTGTTTATCTTGAACATTTGCACCCAAATTTGCAAGATACTCTCTACCATATATGTCGGATAAATCGTATGTGGTTGCGTTTCTATCCTTTAAAACACCAGATTGTCCCACAGGTATTGCAGCAGCACACACAGCAGCAATTACTTTTTTATATTTATCAAACTCACGTATCAAGTGGAGAAACCGTTGGTCAAAGGCATCTTCATAATATCCTGAATCTTTAAACCCACCAGGAATTGCTAGTGCGTCATAGTCTTCAATATTGATTTCCTTAAATTCAATCTCAGGGTGAACAATAAAATTCCATTTACATTTAATCTCAGATCTAAGTCCCGTAGTTATCAAATCAACAGGTTCAATTCCGAACGCTCTGCTCCATCCAAAAACATCTGTAAATACACTCGCTTCGTATTCTTCAAATCCTTGTGCGAGAAATAATAGTACTTTTTTGTTTCTCATATATTATTCTTTATGATGGTTACCTTGATTTATATAATTGCCTTATCAGGGGCGTATTTTTAGATATCTTCTGCTCTTTTTTACTTTCTGCGGAGTTGTTTATTTTAAATGCTTCCGAATATACTTATTCACCGGTTTTTCAAAATAGCGGTACGACAGTAAGCTGCAACAGATGGTAATCAAGAGTAAGATTGGGATTACTATTTGCCACGGATAATTCCAACCGGTGCTTTTGTATAATTCTATAATAAACAGGTGGATAAGGTACATGGCGTAACTTATGTCGCCACCGATTACAAGATATTTATTACTCAGAAAGCGGGAAATCATTCCTTTGTTCATTGCAAAGACATAAAGGAGCAAAGAGACGGGTAACCAATAATATACCGAATACCGATATACTTTAGGTAGTACACCGGCTGAACCACAATAATAAAACGCAATGAATAATGCTACCGCTCCGATTTCAAACCATGTCGCCCGATTTACACTCCAATTTCCTGTACTCTTGTCATACAGTTTGAAGAGCAACATTCCCACAAGGAAATCCGGTAGCCGAGTCAATGGATTCACATACCAGTAAGCCCGTATCTGCTCTTCAGGAGTGAAATACATACCACAGGCAACTATTAAACCTGTTGCAATCAATATCCAAAACAACTTACGGGTATCGCTTAGCCATAAAGCTAAAAATGGAAATAAGAAATAAAACAGTTGTTCGCATCCCAAACTCCAGGAGGGAGAGTTGAAAGCAAAGAAGTAGTCCGTCTGCGGAATGAACGGGTGAACCAAAAATAATTGTGACACGAGTTTTAATACCGTGTCCCAGTTCATAGCCAATAGAGCCCCTCCGACCAGAGGATACAACATAAGAGTGGCGATATGCAATGGATAAACTCGTGCGAAGCGGGCTATCCAAAATTCACGATGAGATATACTTTTAGATTCAAATTTTCGTTGATAATTATATGCGATGATAAAACCACTTAATACAAAGAAAAAACTTACCCCGACAAACCCTTCTTTATATAAAAAATGGGAGAAATGAGGATCGATCACATAACAATGTGCGGCAAATACCATCAATGCAAATATAAACCTTAACGAGGTAAGAGGTTTTATCATGTCTAAATTTTTATTTCTGATTATGGCTGCAAAGATAATTTAAAGTAATCTCAGGTCCTAACGATTCGTCTAATCATTACAGATTATCATTTTGATAATTATCCCTTCATTTTCTTGCTTTGTATGGAGAATGGTAGGTGAGAAATGCTCTTTGGAAGCCTCAGCAGAGGTTGAAGTTTATTATAAAGATTTTTGTAGGAGATAGAAAAGAAATTTGATAAGACAATAAAACAATCATCGTGATGATTTCAGGGCTAGTGATAGGGAAAAAGCAAAATCTGCTACAATCTGTCAAATGAAAATGAACTGTTCAGAAAGAGCTTCTAGCTTTCAGAAAGACACGTAAACCTGGTTTTAGAGTATAATCCCAAAGATAATTTCCCAATATTTTGTAGTGTTAAAATTTTCATCACAATGATTGTCCCACTTCATTGTGATGAGTGCGTGAAGTCATTGTGATGACTCTGTCGGGACATTGTGATGATAAGGAAGATTCATTGCAATGATTTCCGAAAGGAGGGGTTATGAAGAGAGGAAAACAGGGTGATAAGGTGGTCTTTTCTTTCGGAACAGCTGTTTGAGTGAAAACCGTTGTTAGCCTGATCAGTAAAAATCGAACATTCTGAAAGCGATGAATGTTTATCTTTATCTTTTTGATTAATCCGAATAAAATGGAGGAAGAGTATGAAGAAAAGAGATTTTTATGGACAGATGCTGTTGCAGGAAGAGGATAAACGTTCCTGCGGAGATGAAAGTACGGCTGACCTGTATCGGGCGGTGCGTAATCATTTTATATGTTTCTCGGGTGGTAAGGGATTGTGCCTTAAGATGTGACACCGACTTTAGTTGAGGCGTTTCTGAAAAGGATATCTGATTTAAAATAACCACTCCTTATGATTGGATGATAAATCTTGTAATGATTGCACGAATCTCCCAATGTGAAATCCGTCACATACAGCATGATGAACTTGTATCGAGAGCGGCATTAAAACAGAATCTTCTGTTTCAATAAATTTACCTATTGTAAAAATGGGTGGAAAATAACATCCCTCATTAAATACATTCACATTAAATCCTGTAAAGTTCACCCAAGGTAAACTCGAAATCGTAAAAGAATTAGGAGGCTCATTTTGTTTCGGTTTTAAGGAAGTTGATTGTGAATAGTTACCCATATCAGCAATACAACTGTCATAAAATCGACTGAAAACGCGATTATAGTTAGTCCATATACTGGAAAATGTTTCATTATCCTTATTAAACACCGTATAACTTGGATGTACCTCATCCCAATAACCTAACTCTCCGTAAGAATTAATATCCATTCGAAATTCCTTATACTGATTTACAATGTTTGCAATCATATATATTTGTACAGGATATATCTTTTTATTCATTTTTCTTACAACTGCTTTTAAATTTGTAATGTCAATATTAACGGTCAAACTATATGTGCAGCGTAATTCATTCATGTAGTGAATGTAATATTCCTTACGATTCCATTTTTCGATATCTATCTGATTAAATTTCATGTCTTTCATTTTTTAACAAGCAAACACATTCATCATTTTATAATAAGCTCTGGAGGAATTTGGGCATGAAAACTTGTGTCAAGGAGATATTCCCTGACAAGCCCGGAAGAAGTAACTATATGGTGTCGATTGATGCCATAAATTAGATAATACATTAATTCACAGATACAAAAATATGGAATTTGCAATAGATTCCAAAGAAAATCAAACAATCTTTGTTTGATTTTTACCGTTTGTTCCATGCCGGATTCTTTTCCAGAATCTTTTGATATATGGGACAATCCGGTGTATGGGCTCCTTCAAGATAGCCGGTACTTAGCAGGAATTCGTTGACGATCTCACCACCGGTGAATTTGAATGTCTTTTTGAATAATTTGGTCCATTCTTCTTTGGTTTTAGGGTGATGATGGTCCAACCAGTTTTTGAATGAGCCGTATTCGTTTTGCAGTTGTACAATGACCTGGGCATTGTGGATGGCTGCTTTTATTTTTAATTTATTCCGAATGATGCCGGAATCGGATAAAAGTCTGGCTTCATCTGTTTCCGTGTAATTTGCAACCTTTTCAATATGGAAATTATCGTAAGCAGAACGGAAGCTCGGTTCTTTCTTTAATATCGTCGACCAACTTAGGCCCGCCTGGTTGATTTCCAGGAGAAGTCTGCCGAATAACTCATTATCGTCTTCGATAGGGAAACCGTAACTTGTATCATGATAGGCTTTATTAAGCTCGACGGCTGAATCCTTAGATGTTTTTACGTATTCGCAATAGGACATAAATTCTGTTTTGTTTGTTATGGGAGATAAAGATAATTGTTTTTCTTGTAACTTTGTAGTTTTAATAAAAATGAACCGTTGATGCCCGAAAATCAGATATTGATCATTGCGTTAAGTAACCATCCTGTTTTGGGACCTTTGCTTATTCCTTATTTTGCCAGAACTGTATCGCCGGAAGTGATCAGCGTGGAAGAGCAAGCCACGCATGCCGGAAATGAAGCGGGGTTGTCTGATATGGAGAAACGGGCAATCGCGATCGCACAGAGTTACTCGGAAAAGAAACTGATGCAGGTGTATTCCCGGCAACAAACAGTTACCGGCTTTCTGAATTCGGTGACGCCGGAGATGCTGAAGAAACAACTCCGACCGTTCATCGATAAGAAGATAAGGGAGATGGTCCGGTTGATACAGGTAAACCATTTGTCTGTATATATAAAGGAAGCAGGAAGTAAGTTGCTTTATGAACATGACCGGGTGCGCTTTTCCGGGGAGGAGGCCGAGATCTCTTTTCGTTTCGAGATAACAGACCATTCTTTTCGGTACACAGCCTTATGTCACATGAATGGAGTGGAAGTGTCTTTATTGAAAAAGAGGCGGTTTCTGTTGTTGTCATCAAAGCCTGCTATATTCCTGCTAGATGACCAGTTGTTAGCATTCAAACGTATAGAAGCGGCGAAAGTTACACCTTTCCTTTCACGGAAATACGTGGAAGTTCCGTTGGCTGAGACTGAAAAATATCTGGAACTGGTGGCACTTCCTTTGATCAGCGATTATCCGGCAAGTTCTTCCGGGTTTGATATGATCCATGAACCCCGCACTTGTGTCCCGGAATTATCTGTGGAGCGTTCTATCAATGATGAACCGGCACTTCAACTGCGTTTCAGGTATGGAGAACGTTCTTTTACGCCGGGAAAAAGAAACCAGTTCGCTTATCCCCGGTTGGAACATGTCGAAGGGAAACCGGTCATTTATTATTTTACACGTGATTTGCAATTGGAACAAACGTACATCAGCTTACTTGAACAATGGCATTTCAAGCAGATAACCGATGTACAGTTCGTTCGGACCACAGAAGCGGGTGGTTATACATTTATCGATTGGCTGCAACAACATAAAAGTGAGTTGGAAGCCTGTTTCTCTTTTGTGCAGACCGATACCTCTTTGCGGTTCTACCTGGGAGATATTTCGCTGACACAGGAAATTTCCCCTTCTCCCGATTGGTTCGATATTCGTATCACAGTTCGCATGGGTGATTTTCAATTCCCTTTTATCCGCTTCAGAAAACATATTCTGGAGGGGAAGCGTGAGTTTGTTTTACCGGACGGGCAAGTCGCCTTATTGCCAGAAGATTGGTTTGAGAAATATAGCGATCTGTTTGCTTTCGGCGATGACCGGCCCGGGGAGATCAGAGTCCGTAAGATGCATTTGGGAATTGTCTCTGCCTTGGAGCAGGATGAATCCGTATCGAAGGAGTATGTGCAGAAAGAATCGGTTGCTATTCCACCAAAGATAAAGACGACGTTACGTCCGTATCAGCAGGAAGGTTTTTCCTGGTTGGTCCATTTGGCGGCGAATGGTTTCGGTGGTTGCCTGGCGGATGATATGGGATTGGGGAAGACATTGCAGGCTATTACCTTGCTGCAACAGATATATGATCCGGAGGAACCTAAAGAGGCCACGATTTCTCCATCCGCTCCGGAGAATGTTACAGTCGATCAAAGCGGGCAACTTTCCTTTTTCGGAACAGATTCGCCGGATGACAAACCCTATGAGGAAGTGAAGGACAGACAGGAAGAATCAGTGGCTATTCCCGCTTCCCTGATTGTTGTGCCTACTTCTTTATTGCCTAACTGGAAACGGGAAATCCGTAAGTTCAGCACATTGAGTGTCTATACTTATACCGGAGATCAGAAAAGGAAAGATCCCTGTAAAAACTTCAACCGGTATAATATCGTGCTGGTCACTTATGGACTGTTGCGGCGTGATATCGAGCTGCTGGAGAAGTATCGTTATACTTATGTGATACTGGATGAAAGCCAAAACATAAAGAATCCGGCTTCCATGACCTATCATTCGGTGGTCCGTCTGCAATGTGAACACCGGTTGGTACTGACCGGAACACCTATCGAAAACTCACTGAAAGATCTATGGGCACAATTCAATTTTATCAATCCCGGTTTATTGGGATCGGCAGATGGTTTCCGGAAACATTTCATCCATCCGATTACCAGGGAGGGGAATGAGAATGCCCGTAAACGTTTGCAACAAATCATTCGCCCTTTCTTTTTGCGACGGACCAAACAGCAAGTGGCACCGGAACTTCCGCCATTGACGGAAGAGGTCGTATATTGCGAAATGACACCGGAGCAACGCGAAGTGTATCAGAAAGAAAAGAATGCGTTGCGGAACACGATCTTGCAGGAACGTTACAAAAATTCTTTTGTCGCTTTGAATGGTATCACCCGTTTACGTCAGCTGGCTAATCATCCGCAGATGGTTTTACCGGAATATACGGGTGGTTCGGGAAAGATGGAACAGGTGCTGGATGCTTTTGAAACACTGGTGAGCGAAGGGCATAAAGTTTTGATCTTTTCTTCTTTTGTCACACACCTGAAATTGTTGGCGGATGCTTTTACGCAACATGGATGGCAGTATGCAATGCTGACCGGCAGTACATTGGACCGGGAGGGCGAAATAGCCCGTTTCTCAACTCGCCAGGATGTGTCCGCCTTTTTCATCTCGCTGAAAGCGGGTGGGGTAGGACTGAACCTGACGGATGCCGATTATGTATTTATTATCGATCCCTGGTGGAATCCGGCGGCTGAGATGCAGGCGGAAAGCCGTGCCCATCGCATCGGGCAGGATAAACAGGTCTTTGCCTACCGCTTCATCACTGCCGATACGATCGAGGAAAAGATCCGCAACCTCCAGGAATCCAAGAGTGAGTTGGCTGAAACATTTATTACGGAAAACGACCCGTTCAAGTCGCTGACAGATAAGGATTGGGAAGAACTATTATAAATAAGTGTTATTAATTATATCGTATATCCCCGTTCTCCTTACAAATTTTATGTCGGGAGTGGTTTTCGGCTATGTAATTGTAACTTTGTCGAAACAATACGGGAATATATAATATTTTAACCAAATGCCGGATAAAATGATTATTTCTATTAATGTGTCAATTATTTTGCATTAATATGAACATTGTGTTTGATAAAGTGCGTATCTTTGTGGTCGAAATAAACAAGATAGAACCAGATGGAACAACTTAAACATGAGTGTGGAGTCGCCATGGTCCGGTTACTGAAACCTTTAGAATATTATCATCAAAAGTATGGTACCTGGATGTATGGGCTGAATAAACTCTATTTACTGATGGAGAAGCAGCATAACAGGGGACAGGAAGGAGCCGGTTTAGCCTGCGTGAAGTTAGAAGCAACCCCCGGTGAAGAATACATGTTTCGGGAAAGAGCATTGGGAACAGGAGCTATAACCGAGATATTCGCCGCCGTTCATGAACATTACAAAGATTTACCGCCCGGTAAATTGAATGATCCGCTTTTCGCAAAATCAAATCTTCCTTTCGCCGGAGAGCTTTATATGGGTCACCTCCGTTACAGTACGACCGGTAAGTCCGGTATTTCCTACGTCCATCCTTTTTTACGCCGCAACAACTGGAGAGCCAAGAACCTCGCTCTTTGCGGAAATTTCAATCTCACAAACGTAAACGACATCTTTAAAGAAATTACAGCGATCGGCCAGCATCCGCGTAAGTTTGCCGATACGTATATCATGCTCGAACAGATGGGACACCGTCTGGACCGGGAGATCGAACGTTTGTACCAGAAGTATGAAGACGAAGGAATGAAGGGGATGGATATAACCCATGCGATCGAGGCACATGTCGATCTGTCGAACGTGTTGAAGCGTTGTGTACCGACCTGGGACGGCGGATTTGTGATCTGCGGTCTGACCGGTAGCGGCGAATCGTTCAGCGTACGTGACCCCTGGGGAATCCGTCCGGCGTTCTATTATGCGGATGACGAGATCGTGGTACTGGCTTCCGAGCGTCCGGTCATCCAGACGGCGATGAACGTGCAGGCCGAAGATATAAAGGAATTGCAACGCGGCGAAGCGATGTTTATCAGTAAAGACGGCCGTTTCCGCACTTCGCAGATCGTGGAGCCGAAGGTGAATAAAGCCTGCTCTTTCGAGCGTATCTATTTCTCCCGCGGCAGCGACGTGGATATTTACCGCGAACGTAAGAAGTTGGGGGAGAATCTGGTTCACCCGATACTGAAAGCTGTCGATTACGACCTCAAACATACTGTCTTTTCTTTCATTCCCAATACGGCGGAAGTCGCCTATTTCGGTATGCAGGAAGGACTGAACAACTATCTGAACAAACTGAAAAAAGAATGGATCGCCGACCGCAGCCATCTTTTGCAGGAAGAAGAACTGGATCAGATACTTTCCATGCGCGTTCGTGCTGAAAAAGTAGCGATTAAAGATATAAAATTGCGTACCTTTATCGCCGAAGGTAACAGCCGTAACGACCTGGCAGCCCATGTGTACGATGTTACTTACGGAAGTATCGAACCATTCGTCGATAATCTGGTTGTAATAGATGATAGCATTGTTCGCGGAACGACCCTGCAACAAAGTATCATCGGTATCCTGGACCGTCTGCATCCGCGGAAGATCGTGATCGTATCTTCATCTCCGCAGGTGCGTTATCCGGATTATTACGGGATCGATATGTCGCGGATGAACGAGTTTATCGCTTTCAGGGCAGCGGTGGCTTTGCTGAAAGAGCGGGGAATGGAGTCGGTGATAACGGATGCTTATTGGAAAGCCAAGAAACAACAGGCACAGGAGGACGGTACGATTGTGAATTTTGTAAAGGAAATTTACGCACCGTTCACCGATGAGGAGATTTCGGCCAAGATGGTCGATTTGCTTACTCCGGCGGGTACACGTGCCAAGGTAGAGATCGTCTACCAGACATTGGACGGCTTGCATGCTTCCTGTCCGAATCATCCGGGAGACTGGTATTTCTCCGGTGATTATCCGACACCGGGCGGTGCACGGATGGTGAACAAGGCTTTCATCAATTATATGGAAGAAGAATATTTAATCAGATAACAGTTGACAGATGACAGTTGACAGATTCGCTCTAACTGTCAACTGTCACTTGTCAACTGTCAACTCAAACATAAGTTTATGCAAACAGAAAAAACAGCAACATTGATCTTAGACGACGGGACTGTTTTTCGCGGTCTTTCTTTCGGCTGCGAGAAGGAGGTTACCGGCGAAGTAGTGTTCAACACGGCCATGACGGGATATCCGGAGAGTTTGACCGATCCTTCTTATGCCGGTCAGCTGATGGTTCTGACTTATCCGCTGGTAGGTAACTACGGTGTACCTCCCCGTACATTCGGTCCGGACGGGATCGCCACGTTTATGGAAAGTGAAAAGATCCATGCGGAGGCGATTATTGTAAGTGATTACAGTCATGAATACAGTCATTGGAATGCTGTCGGAAGCCTGGGAAGCTGGTTGAAAGAAGAGGGTGTTCCCGGAATTTACGGAATCGATACACGTGCGCTGACCAAGAAACTGCGTGAGCACGGTGTCATGATGGGAAAGATCGTGATCGGTGATGCAAAGACCGACCTTACGGATTTCGGACAATACGGAAATGTGAATTATGTAGACAAAGTGTCTTGTAAAGAAGTCATTACTTATGGGGAAGGTGAAGGAAAGAAACGAGTTGTCCTGGTGGATTGCGGCGTGAAACATAACATTATCCGCAGCCTGCTGAAACGGAATGTGACCGTGATCCGGGTTCCCTGGAACTATGATTTCAATACACTGGAATATGACGGCCTGTTCATTAGCAACGGTCCCGGCGACCCCGATACCTGCGACGCAGCCGTTCAGAATATCCGCAAAGCGCTGGCAGGCGACAAACCTATTTGTGGTATCTGTATGGGAAACCAGTTGCTGGCAAAAGCAGGAGGTGCTTCCATCTATAAACTGAAATACGGACACCGCAGCCACAACCAGCCGGTTCGGATGGTTGGAACGGAGAAATGTTTCATCACCTCGCAGAATCATGGATACGCGGTGGATAACACGACGCTGGGTGCCGATTGGGAACCGCTTTTTATCAATATGAATGACGGTACGAACGAAGGTATCAAGCATAAAACGAAACCATTCTTCTCGTCGCAGTTCCATCCCGAGGCTTGTAGCGGGCCGACGGATACGGAGTTTATGTTCGATAAATTTGTCGAGTTACTATAAAGAGGAATGCAGGTGATGCATCTTTGCATGGTAAGGCAAAGACCCTTTGCGTGAACAAGCAAAGCATCTTCGCCAACGGCAGCGACACCTCCTAAGTGGGGGCAGCGACAGTGTCTCTCCGAAGGCAGTGAGGCAAGCTCACCAACGTTGGTTAGTCGGTGCGCCTAAAAAGTGTTAACAAGAAAAATAAGGTCAATATGAAAGAAGATATAAAAAAAGTCCTGATATTAGGTTCCGGCGCTCTCAAGATCGGTGAGGCGGGCGAGTTCGATTATTCAGGCAGCCAGGCGTTGAAGGCCATCAAGGAAGAGGGCATCCGGACGGTGCTTATCAATCCGAACATTGCAACGGTACAGACTTCAGAAGGGGTTGCGGACACGGTTTATTTCCTGCCCGTTACTCCTTTCTTTGTAGAAAAGGTTATCGAAAAGGAACGTCCCGAGGGGATCCTGCTGGCATTCGGCGGACAGACGGCGCTGAACTGCGGGGTGGCTCTCTATCAGAGCGGCGTGCTTGAAAAATATAACGTGCGTGTGCTGGGTACTCCGGTACAGGCCATCATGGATACGGAAGACCGTGAACTGTTCGTTCGCAAGCTCGACGAGATCGATGTGAAGACGATCAAGAGCGAAGCGGTAGAAAACATCGTAGATGCACGCCGTGCTGCTCGCGAACTGGGATACCCGGTGATCGTGCGTGCCGCTTATGCACTGGGTGGTCTGGGATCGGGCTTCTGTGATAATGAAGAAGAACTGGATGTGCTGGTTGAAAAAGCCTTTTCTTTCTCTCCGCAGGTCTTGGTTGAGAAGAGCCTGAAAGGTTGGAAAGAGGTGGAATACGAAGTAGTGCGCGACCGTTTCGACAACTGTATCACGGTTTGTAATATGGAGAACTTCGACCCGCTGGGAATCCACACCGGCGAATCGATCGTGATCGCTCCTTCACAGACACTGAGCAATACGGATTATCACAAACTGCGCGAACTGGCTATCCGCATCATCCACCATATCGGAATTGTGGGAGAATGTAACGTGCAGTATGCCTACGACCCTGAAAGCGAGGATTACCGAGTGATCGAGGTGAATGCCCGTCTGAGCCGTTCCTCGGCATTGGCATCGAAGGCTACAGGTTATCCGCTGGCTTTTGTCGCTGCTAAATTGGGTTTAGGCTACGGCTTGTTCGACCTGAAGAACTCGGTAACGAAAACGACCAGTGCCTTCTTTGAACCGGCACTCGATTATGTGGTCTGCAAGATACCGCGTTGGGACCTGGGTAAATTCCATGGCGTTGCCCGCGAACTGGGTTCCAGCATGAAGTCGGTAGGAGAGGTGATGGCTATCGGCCGCACATTTGAAGAGGCTATTCAGAAAGGTCTGCGTATGATCGGTCAGGGTATGCACGGCTTTGTGGAAAACAAAGAGCTGCTTATCCCGGATATCGACAAGGCGCTGAATGAGCCGACCGACCATCGTATCTTCGTAATAAGCAAGGCTTTCCGTGCCGGTTATACGATCGACCAGATCCATGACCTGACAAAGATCGACAAATGGTTCCTTCAGAAACTATATAATATTATCCAGACCGCAGGAGCTTTGGAAAGTTTCAGCCGGATAGTCGATATCCCCGACAATCTGTTCCGTTTGGCGAAGAAGCAAGGTTTCTCTGATTTCCAGATTGCCCGTGCTATCTTCAAAGATCAGATGGAAGACGGTGAAAAGGCGATCCTTCAGGTTCGTCAGGACCGTAAATACCGCGGCATCCTTCCGGTGGTGAAACAGATCGATACGCTAGCTGCCGAATATCCGGCACAGACCAACTATCTGTACCTGACTTACAGCGGAACGGAAAGCGATGTTCATTATCTGGGAGATAAACGCTCTATCGTGGTGCTGGGTTCGGGTGCTTACCGTATCGGTAGTTCGGTAGAGTTCGACTGGTGCGGTGTGCAGGCGCTCAACACGATCCGCAAGGAGGGCTGGCGCTCTGTTATGATCAACTACAACCCTGAAACGGTTTCGACCGACTACGATATGTGCGACCGCCTTTACTTCGACGAGCTGACATTCGAACGTGTAATGGATATTCTCGAACTGGAGAATCCGCACGGTGTGATTGTCTCTACCGGAGGCCAGATCCCGAATAACCTGGCGATGCGTTTGGATGAACAGCATGTCAATATCCTCGGAACATCGGCCAAGAGTATCGATAATGCGGAAGACCGTGAGAAGTTCTCAGCCATGCTTGACCGTATCGGGGTGGATCAGCCTCGCTGGAAAGAGTTGAGTAGTATGGAAGATATCAATCAGTTTGTGGAGGAAGTAGGTTTTCCGGTATTGGTTCGTCCGAGTTACGTACTGAGTGGTGCGGCCATGAATGTCTGCTCCAACAAGGAGGAACTGGAACGCTTCCTGCAATTGGCGGCTAACGTCAGCAAGAAGCATCCGGTGGTAGTAAGCCAGTTCATCGAACATGCCAAGGAGGTGGAGATGGATGCCGTAGCCGATCATGGGGAGATCGTGATGTATGCGATCAGCGAGCATATCGAGTTTGCGGGCGTACACTCCGGTGATGCAACGATCCAGTTCCCGGCGCAGAAGTTGTATGTGGAAACGGTTCGCCGTATCAAACGTATCAGCAAGCAGATTGCGAAGGAATTGAATATCTCCGGCCCGTTCAATATCCAGTATCTGGCTAAAGGCAACGAGATCAAGGTAATCGAGTGTAATCTCCGTGCTTCGCGCAGCTTCCCGTTCGTGAGCAAGGTCCTGAAGATAAACTTTATCGAGCTGGCTACCCGTATCATGTTGGGCTTGCCTGTCGAAAAGCCGAATAAGAATGAGTTCGACCTCGATTATGTAGGTATCAAGGCTTCCCAGTTCTCTTTCAACCGCTTACAGAAAGCTGACCCTGTACTGGGTGTGGATATGGCTTCGACCGGTGAGGTGGGGTGTATCGGCGATGATGTCTCCGAAGCGATCCTGAAGAGTATGCTTTCCGTCGGTCTGCGTATCCCGGAAAAGAATATCCTGCTTTCGACCGGTACGCCGAAACAGAAGGTGGCGATGCTGGATGCTGCCAAGATGTTGGCGACAAAGGGTTACAATCTCTTCGCAACAGGCGGAACACATCGTTTCCTGAAAGAGAATGGCATCCCGAGTACCCGTGTTTACTGGCCGAGCGAGGAGGGTAAACAGCCGCAGGCACTCACCATGCTCCACGAAAAAAAGATCGACATGGTAGTAAATATCCCGCGTGACCTTTCCGCCGGTGAGTTGGATAACGGCTATAAGATCCGCCGTGCCGCTATCGACCTGAATACGACACTTATCACAAATGCCCGTCTGGCAAGTGCCTTTATCGAAGCGTTCTGTACGCTGACGGTAGATGATATACAGATTAAGAGCTGGCAGGAATATAGGTAACAGATAATTATGAGGATATAAAAATGGGGCTTTTATGGCCCCATTTTTATATCCTACAATCTTATCGTAAAAAAGATTGTAATTTCTCAGGATCTTGACGGGTATTGAATAAGAAAGCAACCCTTATATATTCTTCTTCTACAGAATAGATTATTTTGTAATGACCTTCTACCAATACACGATATAGAGGATTCTCAACAATTAGTATGCCTAAATAGGGGAATGTTGTAAGGCGATTGGTAGAGCAAATAAGTGTTTCCAGTAAGGTTTTAGCCGCGGAGAGACTGACTTCTTTAAGATAATAATCGATTTCATTGTTAAGTTATTCTTCCGCTAATGCAGACCAAATTACAACCATTCTCGTTGTTGTTTGATTTTATGTAACAGATCGGTTGCTGTGATATACTGTCCATTCGCAAAATCAGTTTCTGCTCTTTCAACCAGATTATTGAATGTGTTAGAAGATATTCCTAAATCGTTAAGGGATATTTTTTCAGTTACGGCATAACTTACCACAGGTTCGGAAACCTTGTCGGATGGCTTATTCTCATTTTTGTAAGGCTTTGTTGTCATAAAGATTATAGATTAAGTTGTTTATACTATGCGACAAATGTAAGTATAATATTTTACACTGCATGAGATATCAAAACAGAATTACAGCAAATGGTTTATATAACTTTACGGAAGCTGAATCATCCTTTCGGATGGTGTGGAAACCGATGATATGGGTTTACACATAAAATTAAAATATCCATTTAAATTTATTAGCTTTAGTTGCACAAATATATGGAGAATAGTTAAGAAGTTATTTTAATTTTGTAGTTCGTTGGAAAACATCTCTTAAGAGAGAACAGTTATACTTATGTTATAATTCAACCAATATGAAGATAGGACTATTTATCCCGTGTTATATCAACGCGGTGTATCCGGAGGTTGGCGTAGCCTCCTACAAACTCTTGAAGCATTTGGGCCTGGACGTCGATTATCCTTTAGACCAGACTTGTTGCGGCCAGCCGATGGCAAATGCCGGTTTTGAAAACGAATCCCTGAAACTGGCTCTCCGTATGGAAGATTTATTTAAACAGTACGACTATGTGGTCGGACCGTCTGCCAGTTGTGTTGCATTCGTAAAAGAGAATCATCCCGGCATCCTGGAAAAGGCCGGACATGTTTGTCAGAACAGCAGTAAGATATACGATATCTGCGAGTTTCTGCATGATGTAGTGAAACCGGAAGAACTACCTTCTGTTTTCCCCCATAAAGTGAGTATTCATAACAGTTGCCACGGGGTGCGCGAGTTGCATCTGTCATCCCCCAGCGAAATGAATATCCCGTACTTCTCCAAACTGCGCGATCTGTTGCAGTTGGTAAAAGGCATCGAGATACTCGAACCGAAGCGCATCGACGAATGTTGCGGTTTCGGGGGAATGTTTGCCGTCGAAGAGCCGGAAGTCTCTGTTTGTATGGGACATGACAAGGTGAAAGACCATATGAGTACCGGGGCCGAATATATCACCGGAGCCGATAGTTCCTGTCTGATGCATATGCAGGGTGTCATCGAGCGTGAACACCTGCCGATAAAGACCATTCATATCACTCAAATATTAGCCGCAGGATTATGAGTACGAAACATTCAATAGCAGCTGCCCGTTTCATAGCTAACAGGAAACAGGAAGCCTGGCACGATGAGACCCTTTGGATGGTACGTGCCAAAAGAGATAAGATGAGTCATTCGCTTCCCGAATGGGAGCGTTTGCGTGAGTTGGCCTGTGATATCAAAATGTATTCCAACAGCCATTTGGATACGTTGCTGGAAGAGTTTGAAAAGAACGCCATAGCCAACGGAGCCATTGTACATTGGGCGAAAGATGCGAAGGAGCACAATGAGATCGTCGAAAAGATCCTTCAGCAGCATAATGCGCATACGCTGATCAAGAGTAAATCCATGCTGACAGAAGAATGCGGTATGAATGAGTATCTGTTCAGTAAGGGGTATGACATCGTCGAGAGTGATCTCGGTGAACGTATCCTTCAATGGATGCACCTTCATCCGAGCCATATCGTGATGCCTGCCATCCATATCAAACGCCAGGAGGTGGGCGAGATGATGGAACGTGTCCTGGGTACGGAGAAAGGCAATTCAGATCCAACTTATCTGACACATGCTGTTCGTAAGAATATGCGTGAAAAATTCCTGACGGCTGATGTTGCTATGACGGGAGCCAACTTTGCTGTTGCTTCGACCGGTGAAATTGTGGTTTGTACCAATGAGGGAAATGCAGATATGGGGACTTCATTCCCTAAAGTCCATATCGCTACATTCGGGATGGAGAAGATCGTTCCCAACCAGGAGGCTTTGGGCGTCTTTACCCGCCTGCTTGCCCGTTCCGGTACCGGACAGCCGATAACCTCTTATACTTCTCATTACCGTAAACCTCAGGATGGCGGTGAGTTTCATCTAATCATCGTAGATAACGGACGTAGTGATATTCTGGCAAAGCCGGATCATATCCGTACGCTAAATTGTATCCGTTGCGGCGAATGTATGAACACCTGCCCGGTATATCGTCGGACTGGCGGTTATTCCTATACCTATTTTATACCCGGTCCGATCGGCATCAATTTAGGCATGTTGAAAAATCCGGAAGAGTATTCTGATAATGTTTCGGCTTGTTCCCTGTGTTTATCCTGTTCAAATGTCTGTCCTGTAAAGATAGACCTGGGCGAACAGATTTACCGTTGGCGTCAGGATCTGGACAAGATTGGAAAGGCCAGCTCGGAGAAGAAAGTAATGTCGGGCGGTATGAAGTTCCTGATGGAGCGTCCGGCACTGTTCAATACAGCATTGAAGTTTGCTCCTCTGGTAAATAAATTACCTCGTTTTATGATCTATAATGGATTGAATGCCTGGGGAAAGGGGCGTGAGTTACCGACCTTTGCCAAAGAATCGTTCAATGATATGTGGAAGAAAAACAAGATACAAAAACCGTAGGGGTAGGGTTTGCCTGCCTGTAAAAACATAGGAAAGAATGAGTAGTAAAGAATCTATATTATCCCGTATCCGTAGTCATACCGGTACTCGTTACGAGCAGCCGGAAATCACATTGGATGCCATTCATTATGAAGATAAAACCGGACAGTTTTCCGAATCGTTAAAGGCTGCGGGTGGTGCGGCCGTTGTTCTGCAAGCGGGGGAAGATATCAATGAGCTGATCCGGAAACATTTTCCTGATGCGAAACGTATTGCGTCGAATCTGTCTAAAATAACTTGTGCCACTTTCGATCCTGATTCGGTATCCGACCCCAGGGAATTGAATAATACAGACCTTGCTATTGTGGAGGGGTGTTTCGGGGTTGCCGAGAATGGTGCCGTATGGATTACGCAGCAAGTAAAACATAAAGCACTTTATTTCATCTCGACCGGATTGGTGATCCTTATCAATAAGGAAGATTTGGTTAATAATATGCACGAAGCTTATAAGCGGGTGGAAGGTACGGATTATAAGTATGGCTTTTTTGTCTCCGGTCCGTCCAAAACAGCCGATATAGAACAGGCATTGGTGTTCGGTGCACATGGACCGATGAATGTCTTGGTTATTTTAAGATAAAACTACTTTTTATTTGATGGAAAAGTGGTCAAAAGATCAGGACTGCACCGGCTTCGCTGTTCCAATGAAAGACAAAGCGGACGCTTATTAGTTGAGGTCTTGATCTTTTGGTCACATTTCTTTCAAGAGAAAAGCAACATCCAAATCTGATTAGGACCGAATCCATAATCTGTATCCTCTCAAATCGTTTTTCACTCTATAGATTACGTGTGTACATTATAATATAATATATATATAACTATTTAGTATAGAATGAAACAATTGGAACTCATCATAAAAGAACTAGCTCTTCCGGCTGGCTATTATGATAGACTGACAGACCTATTAGAAGAGAAACAACTTCCCCAAAAAGAATATCTTCTGAAGACCGGACAGGTTTGTACTTTTATCGGAGTAGTGGAAGAAGGTGTGTTACGGTCATTCCGTGAACAGGATGGAGAGGAGTTTATAAGTGACTTTTATGTCCCGGGGTCTTTTGTCACCTCTTATCGGAGTTTTCTGCGAAAAGAACCGAGCGTAGGAGCAATTCAGGCATTGGAAGATACAACGCTTAGCAGTCTTTCGTATGCGAATTTTGAACTTTTGACAAATGAATCTCCTTTATGGTTTAAGTTTGGAAAACACATTGCCGATACCCTGTTTGTGAAGAAATGTGTCAAGGAAACGTCTCTTTTGAAGGATTCTGCCTTGGAAAGATACCGATTGTTATTAAAAAACTATCCCGGTATAGAACAACATGTAGCACAGTATCATATCGCTTCTTACCTGGGAATCAAACCGGAATCTTTGAGCCGGATCAAATCTCTTAACATAGGTCAATGAAATAGTCGCTCTTTCACTCTTTCTTTGCCATATAATTAAAAACATAGAAAGATGGTACAAGAAAAAGTATTCAGAAGAGATTTGTTGACAGCCTGTTTTTCAAAGCAGGCCGTGTCGAGAGTTGAGATAAAAGAAGTAACTCTTCCTCCTGCAGGAAAAGCTGATTATCATTTACATCGTTGCCCGGTGGTAGGATGTATCGTTTCCGGGGCCCTTCTGTACCAGTTGAAAGGAGGAGATCCGATGATAATAAAAACAGGCGAAGCTTTCTTCGAACCCAGGGATCAGCCGGTACTTCATTTTGATAACGCTTCGGAGACAGAACTGTTGGTTTTTACAGCCTTTTATTTGGTAGAGGAAAATGAGGACCTGATCACAATCCTTCCTGATGTATCTTGATTATTCACTCTTTTCTGTTAAAGTTCGGGTAATTAGGTAAATAGTATTATTTTTGTGAAATCCTTAATCTGTATTCACGAAAATAATACTCAATATTCTTTTACCATGAGCAACATAAAAATGATGAACAGAAGAAAATTTATCCGGACAGGTGTTGCCGGAGTAGCCGGTTTGTCGCTGGCACAGGTTGGTTGGGCTGATATGCAGCGGGTACTTCCTTCCGATGTGACGGTCGATAAAGTGGAGTTAGGCAAAACGGGACTGGAAGTTTCCCGTATCGCTTTGGGTACCGGAACGAAAGGATGGAATTATGAATCCAACCAAACCCGTATCGGAATGGATAATTTCCTGAAACTGGCTCATCACGGCTATGAAAGGGGAATCCGTTTCTTCGATATGGCCGATATGTACGGTTCCCAGCCTTTCGTGGGTAAGGCCTTAAAAGAACTGCCTCGTGAAAAAGTAACTCTGATGACAAAGATGTGGACGTATGATGATGGATCGGAGAAAAGAGAACCGGTCAGGAAAACCCTCGACCGTTTCCGTCAGGAAGCCGGTACCGAATATTTCGATATCTTACTGATGCATTGCATGACCAGCGGTGACTGGCCTGAAACACGTAAATTCTATATGGACGGTCTTGCCCAGGCAAAAGAAGAAGGTATCGTGAAGGCTGTCGGAATATCCTGCCATAGTTGGGAGGCCATGAAGGAAGCAGCCGATAATCCGTGGTGCGATATTATTCTGGCCCGTCTGAATCCTTTCCAGAGCCATATGGACGGAACACCCGAAGAAGTGAATGCTCTTTTAGGGAAGGCCCGGGAGAATGGAAAAGGTATCATGGGAATGAAAATATTCGGTGAAGGAAAGCATGTTGCAGATGATGAACGCGAACGTTCGATCCGCTTTGCTGTTACCGGGAGCAATTTACACTGTATGACGCTTGGTCTGGAGTCGATCGCCCAGATGGATGATGCCATTGAAAGGGTAATGAGGAATGTAAAAAATATCCGATAGTGCTACGCATTGGCTTGTTTAGGGGCAACGGTGACAAATAAAAATCTTCGATATATATTAGCAGGAATCGCATTGATCCTGCTGATAATATCGTGTATTTTACGGTTTTTTTATTCTTTATCTCAATTGTCCTAATATGCGTTCCCAGCGAATTGATTTCCAAAAACTTTTTTGGGGAGTCAATGAAAATAGAACGAAGTCGGATTTTCCGATAATAGCTTCTTCCGGAATGAAACCGAAGATACGGCTGTCATGTGAATTGTCGTGATTATCCCCCTCCATGAAATAAAAAGATTGTTTAGGTGTGTAAAAGGAAACATGTTTCCCATTAATAATTATATGAGATTTTAATTCAGAAACTTTATTGTCTTCGCGAATGATTAATGACCGATATAAAGGTAGAGTGTTCCGATTAATTATCAATGTATCACCTTTTTCAATCACTTGTACAATACGTTTGACCAGTAACAGTTGTGGATTTGACGGACTATTGAACACGACTATATTCCTATTTTCATGTTCAAATCTCTTTCTTTGTTAGCAGATATTTCTTATCCTCTTTCCAAACCATATAAAAACAAGTCTCTTGGCAGTATCTGTTATCAGCTATAAAGTCTGAGACAAAGACTGAATATCCCGGAACAGCTTCTTCCATACTCTCTTTATCAACTTCTTGACAGATTATGAATGTATTGTTTTTTGTGTATGACTCATTCTTATTTAAAAGTTGTATCAGTTGGTAATACATGTTCATTGTTGTATCTGACGGTATAATAACAGCGTATTGATACGTAGGTTTCCATATGGAATCCAATTCAGGGAACATAAGTATTATTCTATTATTGAGAGAATCGTTTTTATTATCTCCAATAGTAATAGTTGCATTTCTACAAAAATTAAATTGATAATGAGAACAACACCAAACTATTGTACATAACATGATGCAAAGAATAATTGAGCCTTTCTTCTTCATAATTATAAATATTTTTTGTTAGCTAACGAGTTCCCTGCATAAAATAGTGGAGCTACACTTTTGATATAAAAATCTGTAAGTTCCGGCTTTGATTTTTCGGGAAGGAAGAAATCAGAAGCCATTTTGTTTGGATGTAAAACAAAATAATAAGGAGCTTCATATTGTTCTATATACCAATTATCATATAAACAATCATTCGGTATATGAAAAATCGTAATATTGTTGCACTTTTTTGCTCTCAGTAATTTTTTTATTATGGATGGACTATAAGTTACCAATAATGCACATTTGATCCCATTTTCTTTTAACTCTTTAATTTTATCTAATTCATTGGATACGCATGTTTGACAGCTTGTTTCTTTGATACGTAGCATTAAAATTGGTTTTTTCAATTTTTCAACGAAAGCACATAAACTGTCGTTTTGAAATTTTTTATCAGGAACAAAGTTTCTCCATTGATTATTGGCATTTGCTTCCGCATTTCTTAAGAGAGTGAACATCATCATATCATCAATATTATCAGAAGGCCGTCGATTATTGTAGAATAAGCCGGCGGCGATAGCCAAAGTGATAACTGAAACAATTATATTGATCAAACTTATTTTCATAAATTTTTGATTTTAAAGAATACCAAAACTAGATTATCATCCTCTTTTATATTCTCGAATAATCTCATATTTTCCTCTTTTGCTGAATAATGAGTTATTTCATCTATATGTTGTTTCAATCCTTTCAGGGTTGTAGGAGGAACTAAGGCTACGAAATAATCATTATAACTGTATATGCCGCTTGAAAATTCCATGGAAAAATCCGTATCATAGTAAAATCCTGCAGTATTTACTGTTTTTTTACTTCTTTTGTCGTAAAACGAAACAAAACGCCTGTCTTGTTTGTCGCATGTCACAAACAGAATATGTGTATCATTCTCAGCATAAATAAATAGATAAGTATGAGCTAATAGATAATTGTTAAAATCATCGTAACTTTCAAATGTTCCCATTTTATTCTTTTCGAAAGGAGTAAAATCACTGTAATCGAATTTATACCTCATGTATAAAGCCGTATCTGTTACAGTATATACTTCATTGAGATACATAGGGGTATATAAAATTTCATCTCTTTTCCGACTTAAAGGATCGTATCCCAAAGATGAGTGAACTGTTTCTGAATAAGTACAGGCTGCTTTTTTTAAGTGTCCTAAGCTGTCAGTATATAAAATTTTATATTCGCTATATTGCCCTAAATGGTTGTTCCGGTCCCCTTTATCTGTGGCTGTTACATATTCACCATTAGGAAGAATTTGAAAATTGCGTCCTATTCTAAAAGGAACATCATGGGATGCTATATAATTTCCATCTAGGGAAAATTTCATCCATTTTCTTTTTTGATTGTCATAAATGACAATTTGTTGTTGTTTTGTGTCGATTGCAAATGCTTTTGGTAAATAGAATTCGAAAGGAGCACCACCTTTTTCTCCCAAGGCCTTTAAGAACTTTCCTTTGTTATCAAAAATATAAAGCTTCTCTGTTCCAAGTCTGTCGAATGCATAGATTTTATTATCATAAAATCCAATGTTGGTGCAATAGGCAAATAGAGATTCATCTGTTGTTTCTAGCGGAACATAATGGAATTCTTCAATCAATTCAGACGATGGAACCGGTTCTTTGATGTTATTTGTTACTTTTATAATTTCAAATTTATCTTCTTCTACCGGAATTACGGTTATACTATCTAAACTGACAGTAGGGAAAGGTCTGTTTTTCATTCTGATTTCTTGACAACCAAAACACAAAAAGCCTATTCCTAAACCTAAAATCATATTTTGTAGATACCATTTTTTCATATTTGTTATATTTTTAAGAGGATGCGCTAAAAGTATTATCCTCCTTTTGTACATCCTCTGATTTGTTCGAAATTACATTTAATTAGCTCTACAGTCTTTTGTGCAAAATGGATTCCAACCATCATTACATTCCCAAGTATTTCCTTTATAGATTATAACGGCACCACCTCCTGCATATGTGATCTTTTGACCCTTGATATAACGGAGATAACATAGTAGTCATAGTAAAAAACTAAAAAAACGCATCCAATATGCCATAGATTGTCGATTGTCCATCCATTTTCCGTATAATGGCTGAACACCATCCATTGGTCATCCCATCCTGTCAGAAAACTATTCCTCAAGATAGGATAATATACAATAAAGCAGATTATTAATAAAAAGAGGTTAATCCACTTTGAATACAAATAGTCATTGGCCTTAATCTTTTTCATAATATACGGTATTTGTTTCAGTGTATGAAATTTACTAATTGAGTAAAGTTTTGATAACTAGCGTGTTTAAGGTGTAATTAGCTGTTTTTTCAATTTATTACCCGAATCTTGGTGATAAAAATAGTTATTTATTTTAGAAAATTGTATTTTAATTGAAAAAAAACGACTTGATTGAGTTTTTTATTTTTAGATATTTGTCAGTAATCCGAATAGCTATACAATTGATTTGGTTATTCTGAAAAAAATACCTATCTTTGCCCCATAATTTTATAAATACACCGATGAAAATATCCAAGTAAGCCGGTTTCAGAACATATTTGTGAGTAGCTCCCGATCCGAATGGGAGTAAGTTTCTGTATAACCTTCCGGCTATGTCCTGCGCTGTATCCTGCGCATTTTTTATTTCCAGATTTTAGTTTCTAACATTTTTAAAGCAGATAGACTATGTGCATATCAGTACAACAGCTTTGCTATATCCATGCGGATAAAGAACCACTATTTCAAGATATCAGTTTGACGGTAAACAAAGGGGAGCAATTATCATTAGTGGGAAATAACGGTTCCGGTAAATCAACTTTGTTACGTATTATTGAAGGAAGTCTGAAACCCTCCTCCGGGGAGGTCGTCTGTTCTTCCAAGCCCTATTATGTGCCGCAACATTTCGGTCAATACGATCAGTTGACTGTGGTACAGGCCTTGTTGGTCGAATCCAAAATCAATGCATTACATGCCATTATAGCGGGAGATGCGTCGGCCGATAATTTTACTGTTCTGGATGATGACTGGAATATTGAAGAACGAAGCCTGGCCGCCCTTTCCTCCTGGGGATTGGAACATATCCGGCTGGACCAATCGATGAGTACATTGAGCGGCGGTGAAAAGACGAAAGTGTATTTAGCCGGTATTCAGATACATTCTCCTGAGATCATCCTGATGGACGAACCGACCAACCATCTGGATGTAAATAGCAGAAAGAAGCTTTATAGCTTTATCGAGTCGAGCCGTGCCACCATGCTTATTGTCAGCCATGACAGGACACTGCTCAACCTGCTGCCTTACACCTGTGAACTGGAAAGAAGTAAGATTACATTGTATGGTGGAAATTACGACTTTTATAAAGAACAGAAAGAGGTCGCATTGACAGCCTTGCAGAATCAATTGAGCGAGAAAGAAAAAGAGTTGCGGTTAGCAAAGAAGATTGCCCGGGAAACACTTGAAAGAAAGAGCAAATCGAGTGTAAGAGGGGAGAAAGCCGCCATAAAGAAAGGCATTCCCCGGATAATGATGGGAGCCATGAAACAGCATGCCGAACAAAGTACCGTTAAATTGAAGGATATACACGATGAGAAAATGGGTTCGATCAATTCCACCATTACGGATATCCAGAACACGCTGCCGGATATGAAACAGATGAAAACGGATTTCAATTCCCCCAATCTTCATACCGGTAAAACATTGATCACTGTAAAGGATATGAACTTTGGCTATGATCAGGATGGTTTATGGAAAGAACCGTTGAACCTGCAGGTTCGGAGTGGCGACCGTATCCAGTTCAGCGGAAATAACGGAGCGGGAAAAACGACATTGCTGAAGTTGTTGCTGGGCGAATTGGAACCGACTGAGGGAACAATTACCCGTGCAGACTTCAAATATGTATATATCGACCAGGAATATTCGATCGTGAAACCTCACCTGACGGTTTTTGAACAGTTGGAGCAATTCAACCTGTTTGCCAAACCGGAGCATGAGTTAAAAATGATCCTGAGCCGTTTCCTTTTTCCGGTCGGCACATGGGATAAAAACTGTTCAAAATTAAGCGGTGGGGAGAAGATGAGGCTTGCTATCTGCTGCCTGATGGTCAGTAATAGCACGCCGGATATATTTGTTTTGGATGAACCCACGAACAATTTGGATATCCGGAGTGTTAGTATAATAACAGCGGCCATCAAGGACTACAATGGTACAGTGCTTTTGGTTTCGCACGATCTTTACTTTGTGAAAGAAATAAAAATAAACAGGTTCGTTGAACTTTTTTCTTCAACCCCTGTTATTAAGATATAGTGTTTTTCATGGTATTAGAATTAAGTTAGATTAGGTTATCCGTCTTGTTCGTGAGAATAGGGCGGTTTTTTTATGTCTTATGGTTTATATTTGGATAGAGTCAGTATATCCTGTGCATTTTCGTTTTTCATCAGTGCTTCGGGGGTTGCATTGGTTTCATTCATATACTTCAGAATGATTTGCAGTCCTACCCAGCTTCCGATATTGCCGGGAGCATCGCTTGCCAGGAATTGTGCGGGCATATCTTCAAAATATTTTGTAGTAGCCATCTGATCCGGTGTGTACAAATGTTTACGTTCGACAATCGCTTTCCAAAGATTTGCTTCATTGTTTTTGCACCATTCCCATGCTTCGTCCGTGTAACCGAACAATTGGGCGGGAGACATATCCGGTAAGGCAGATAAAACCAGATATTTGATCTTACCTTCATAGACCATCCGGTCGAGTAGTACATTCTCTTTGCCGGTGAAAGGATATTCGGACATCAGCCAACCTGCGACATAATCGGGAACTATATGTGACGGTTGCATTTTGCGAAGTTGATAATCATAGAAAAAATCCTGGTATAGCGGATAATCCTGCCCCATATATTTATCGATGGAAATAGACAATAGGCTATCTCCGACCAGCACATTCTGATTTAAACCGGAAACGTGCATATATAAAGCCGGAATCTGCATTGCCGGAAATTTTTCATGTACCCAGGCAAATGCATTACCAAGTGATTGTTCCATCTCTGTTACCGATTCGTATTTTGCAATAGCATCCGCATAGAGCTTTTTCAGGGTCGGCTCCGAATAAAAGTTTTCCAACTTGGTGAAAAAGCCGGGCAGATCCGGTGACTGCATATTCAGAATACCTTTCCCCAGAATCTCTGTCATTTGAGGATATTGATTTAATAACTGCTGATTGAGCGTGGTATCATCGGAACAAATCAGTTCATACAACGCTTTATCAAACCGGTTAACAGGCATCGGAGTCGCATCCATGATATTGTTTGCGTTCGTATTTTGTCCGTTACAACTACAAAAGCAGACGGTCATAAGGAATGTCAGGAATATTTTGAAATTCATCGTTCTATCTTTATGTTATATATTTACTTTTTTCTCTGTCATTTTAATACGTTAAAAAATATTACCCGCGGGGGTGTTTTCATTTACCCGGTATATTAATCCGATTTATCCGGCATAGTAATGACAAATTGATAAACGGATATTTATCCGTTATATTGTGTGGAAAACTTCTTATTACTACCTTTGCAGCCCTTTTGAATATCCTTTATGCAATTTACGAATAAACAAATCTGGCAGATTACCTATCCTGTACTTATCAGTTTGCTGATGGAGCACATGATCGGGTTGACCGACACGGCTTATTTGGGTCGGGTAGGAGAGGTTGAATTAGGTGCATCGGCATTGGCCGGTGTGTATTACCTGGTTATTTATATGTTGGGGTTCGGCTTCAGTGTCGGAGCACAGGTTCTGATTGCCCGGCGTAACGGTGCTCACGATTATACACGGATCGGTCCGGTCTTTATGCAGGGGACACTTTTTCTGTTGCTACTTGCGGCGGTTTTATTTACCGCATCTCATTTATATTCTCCGTTGATCCTTCGGAAACTGATTGGTTCGGACGATGTGTATCGGGCTACCATGAGTTATGTCGACTGGCGTGTGTATGGCTTTTTCTTCTCTTTTATTGCCGTCATGTTCAGGGCGTTTTATGTGGGTATCACCAAGACAAAGATATTGACTGCCAACTCAGTCGTGATGGTATTGACCAATGTTGTTCTGAATTATATCCTGATATTCGGTAAGTTCGGTTTTCCTGCATTGGGAATTGCCGGTGCGGCGATTGCTTCCTCTATTTCAGAGGCGGTGTCGGTCCTGTTTTTTATTATTTATACCTGGAAGAAGATCGATTATAAGAAATATGCGATGTTCAGTTTTGTGGGGATCGATTTCAGGATGCTCAAACAAATATTGAATGTGTCTGTCTGGATTATGGTACAGCATGGCATTGCATTCGTGGGGTGGTTTATCTTCTTTGTGGTGATGGAGCATCAGGGAGAACGTCCGTTGGCTGTTACGAATGTGGTGAGGAGTATTTCTTCTTTTCTTTTTATGTTTGTGAATGCGTTTGCTTCCACATCCAGCTCTTTGGTCAGTAACCTGATCGGTTCCGGTAAATCGGATCAGGTCCTGGGATTATGCGGACGTATGATACGGCTTTGTTATTTCTTCGTGCTGCCGTTAGCTATATTGATCGCCTTGTTCCCGGATTTGGTTTTGCGCATCTATACGGATAATCCGGACCTGATACAGAGTTCGACTCCTTCTCTTTGGGTGATGCTTTCTTCTTATATATTGGCCGTTCCTGCTTTTATCTACTTTTTTAGTGTGTCGGGAACCGGGAATACACAGTCGGCACTGATGATAGATATGGCTAGCATCTTTGTGTATGTGGCTTATACATTTCTGGTCGGTATTTGGTTGCATGCCGATGTCGCTGTTTGCTGGACAACCGAACATGTTTATAACGGGATGTTGCTGATTTCGTTCTTTTATCTCTGGAAGGGAAATTGGAGGAACAAGAGGCTATAAGTTTATCCTGAACAAAACATATATGTTTTGAATTTAAAAGTCCCTTATTTTGAAATCAAAAGTCCTTTATTTAAAACTCAAAAGTCAGGTCTTAACATTTCAAAGGATAGATATTTTATCCAAAGCCTACTGATAGATGGTCCGGTGCTTATCCAACTAACTTTAACATCCCCCTTGTTCCCCTCTCCGGGCATGGAAAAGTTATTCTTGCATTATAAAAGAAAGGCTCATCTCTTTATAATGTAAGCTATTTGCGGATATAACCGGAATTTCCTATTGCCATATTTTTTCGCATTTTCATATTTGTTGTTTAAAGGTATCCTCAGTTCTAGTGGAACTATGTTAATTTAATCCGGATTGTTAATTGTTACAAATATCCGTATTAAATAAAAATCACAAGTTACAAAAATGATATTTAATATAATAAAACTGGCACTATCCTTAATTATGTTCCAAAAATTATCCTGAAAACAATTACTTGATCAACTGAATCTTTATGTGTTAATGATGTGTAAAATGATTAATGTATTGAAATACAATGAATAGTCTCTTCCTGTGTTTGTGCTATTAACCATAGTTCCACTAGAACTAAGAGTCAGTAACATTAATATAATTGCTTATGAAGACATAAAATGAACCTATTTAATTGTATCAATAATTAACATATTTAATTGTTAAACTTAATATCAATATAATGAATAAATCTATATACAGTAATATAAAAGGAAAAGCTGTATCCCTAACTATTCTATGTGCTTTTAGCTATACAACATCTTTCGCATCGGTTAATATAGGAGTAGATAGGGGCAAATCGGCTTCAAGTGGGATAATACCGAATCAAAGTCAGACAACCTTTAATTTAAAAGGAAAAGTAATAGATGATATGGGAGAGCCTCTTCCCGGTGCAAATATAGTTCTTGTAGGTGGTACGAGAGGTGTTGCCACAGATATCGACGGATCGTTTGTGATCAGTGTTTCGATTGGTGAAAAACTAACTGTTTCTTATTTGGGTATGGAAGATCAGATTATAACGGTCAAGGATAAGAAAGATCTTATAATCACGATGAGACCTAAAACAGATGAACTGGAGGAAGTGACCGTTGTCGCTTTTGCCAAACAAAAGAAAGAAAGTGTTATCGGATCTATTACTATTTTGAATCCATCGGAACTAAAAGTTCCTTCCAGTAACCTGACTACAGCAATGGCCGGTCGTTTGGCCGGTGTGATTGCCTATCAACGAAGTGGTGAACCGGGAAAAGATAATGCCGAGTTCTTTATTCGTGGTGTGACTACTTTCGGTTATAAAAAAGATCCTCTTATTCTTGTTGATAATAATGAAGTTACCACAACGGAATTATCTCGTATTCAACCGGATGATATTGCCTCATTCTCTATTATGAAGGATGCCACAGCAACTGCCCTTTACGGTTCTCGTGGTGCGAATGGCGTTATCTTGGTTACGACGAAAGAAGGAGCGGAAGGGGCTGCACAGGTTAGTATCCGATTGGAAGGTTCTATGTCACAGCCAACGAAAATGGTGGAATTAGCCGATCCGATAACTTATATGCGCCTTCATAATGAAGCCGTATTGACACGTAACCCGATGGGAGCACTACCTTATTCGCAACAGAAGATAGATAATACGATTGCCGGTGTGAATCCGTACGCTTATCCGGCTACGGACTGGTATAACGAACTGTTCAAGAAAAATACGTTCAACTACCGTGCCAACTTTAACGTAAGTGGTGGTGGTAAAGTAGCTCGCTATTACATTGCCGGTAGTTATATTTCGGATAAGGGTGTATTGAATGTCGATAAAAAGAGTAGTTTCAATAATAATATCAACCTGAAACGATATATGCTTCGTGCCAATGTAAATATCAATGTTACTAAAACAACAGAAGCAGTCGTTCGTTTGAGTGGCGCATTTGATGACTATACCGGACCGATAGATGGGGGCGATCAACTGTTCGCTAAAGTAATGCGTACTAACCCCGTTTTATTCGCTCCTTCTTATCCTGCAGATAAAGCCAATCAATATACCAAACATATATTATTCGGTAATGCAGATAAGGGACAGTACAACAACCCATACGCGGATATGCTGAAAGGATATAAAGATACGCAGACATCTCAGATGGCAGCTCAGTTCGAAGTGAAGCAGAATCTGGATTTTATCACGGAAGGGTTGTCTCTTCGTGCTATGTTTAATACGAACCGATATGGCTATTTTGATGTCTCTCGTCAATATATACCATTCTTTTATAGGATAGGCTCATATAATAAGTTGGAAGATACCTATATTTTAGCACCTCTTAACGAACAGGATGGGCGGGAAACATTAGATTTTGTTCCCGGTAATAAAGTTGTTAGTTCTACAACTTATTTTGAAACAGCAGCTAACTGGAGTCAAACTTATAATGAAAAGCATGCTGTCGGTGCTATGTTGGTTTTCACACTTCGTCAATCCCTGACTTCCGACGCCAATACATTACAACTTTCATTACCTTCACGCAATGTGAACTTTGCCGGTCGTGCTACTTATGCTTATGATTCGCGTTACTTCCTTGAAGCAAACTTTGGTTATAACGGTTCCGAACGTTTTGCAAAAAAAGAACGTTTTGGTTTCTTCCCTTCAATGGGACTTGGTTGGCTTGTTTCTAGTGAAGCGTTCTGGAATGACGATCTGAAGAAAACGATTAATAAATTGAAACTGAAAGTTACTCACGGATTATCCGGTAACGATGCGATTGGTAGACCTGAAGACCGCTTTTTCTATATCTCGGAAGTAAATATGAATAGCGATGGTAAGCAATCGTCGTTCGGTACCTACGGGAATTTTGGAGGACGTACGTTGAATGGTGTTTCGATTTCTCGTTATCCGAACGAAGATATAACCTGGGAGACTGCCCGGAAAACAAACATGGGTGTAGAGTTAGGATTGTTTGATAAGTTGGAATTGCAAGCAGATTATTTTATGGAATCTCGTTGGAATATTCTAATGTCACGTGCTTCTATTCCTACTACTATGGGACTTCAGGCCGATGTAATGGCTAATGTGGGAAAAGCTAAAAGTAGTGGTATCGATCTGTCGTTGAACTATAACCACATGATCAATAATGATGCCTGGTTGACGGGGATGGCCAATTTCACTTATGCGACCAGTGAGTTTACAGCCTATGAAGAACCGGATTACAGTGATACCCCCTGGAAATCTAAACTGGGGACTTCCCTAAATCAGAATTTCGGTTATGTAGCTGAACGTTTGTTTGCAGATGAAGAAGATATCCGCAATTCGCCGACTCAGTTTGGTAATTATATGGCCGGTGATATCAAATATAAAGATATCAATAACGATGGTAAGATTACCGAATTGGATATGGTACCGATGGGATATCCGACCAGTCCGGAAATTGTGTATGGTTTCGGTCTATCCGGAGGATATAAACAATGGGATTTGTCTTTCTTCTTTCAGGGATTGGCTCGTGAATCATTCTGGATCGACACATCAACGGATAACGGAACTCTACCTTTCCTCAACGGACAGAATGCTTTGTTAAAAGCGTATGCAGATGATCACTGGTCTGAAGATAATCGAAATCTGTATGCTTTGTGGCCACGTTTATCTTATGAAGCTGTAGAGAATAATCAGAAACCATCTACCTGGTTTATGCGCAATGGTTCATTCTTGCGTTTGAAATCATTGGAGTTTGGATATACTGTTCCGACTAATGTGGTTAAAAAAGCCTTTGTAAAGAACCTTCGTATCTATTTCAGTGGTACGAATCTGCTAACATTCAGTCCTTTCAAATTGTGGGATCCTGAAATGGGTGGAAATGGTTTGGGCTATCCGGTTCAGCGTGTATTCAATTTGGGAGCTCAGATTTCCTTCTAATGAGAGTAGTAACGAGTTTTGTCTTATTTGATTCTATTAATCAATAAATTAGTTTACATGAAAGCATTCTATAAAATATTAATGTTTACAACATTACTACAGGTATTTACCTCGTGTGACGGTTATTTGGATTTAGTTCCGGATAACGTAGCAACGGTTGAGTCGGCTTTTACAAATCGAGCTGCTGCCGAAAAGTTTTTATATACTTGTTACAGTTATCGTCCGCAGTGGGGGGATTTATTTAATGATCCGGCTATTAACGGGGGAGACGAGACATGGCAGTTTTATTCGACAACACTTAATGAACCAACTTATACAGCCTCTTATTTGCAACGTGGTTTTCAAAAACTGGATGATCCTTATCTGAATTTTTGGGATGGTTTGCAAGGTGGTAAAGGGTTATTTGTAGGTATCCGTGATTGTAACATCTTTCTTGAAAATATTGAAAATACAGTTGATCTGGATTCATACGAGCGTGATCGTTGGATCGCTGAAGTGAAATTTCTAAAGGCATATTATCATTATTATCTGTTGAAATGTTATGGTCCTATACCTATTATAAATGAAAACCTTCCGGTTTCTGCTTCACCTGAGCAAGTTGCGGTTTATCGTGATAAAGTAGATGATGTGGTGGCTTATGTGAATGATCTGATTTTGGAAGCATTGCCCGATCTTCCTGATTATAAAGACATGGTTATAAGTCTTGAAGGTGGTCGTGTCGATAAGCAGATTGCTTTGGCTGTTCGTGCAGAGATGTTAGTTATGGCAGCCAGTCCTTTGTTTAATGGCAATACGGAAATGGCGGGATTGGTAGATAATCGCGGAACAGTTTTATTTAATCAGACTTATGATCCTGAAAAATGGAAAATTGCAGCAGATGCTTGTAAAGAAGCGATAGAATCCTGTCATAGCGCCGGTAAGAAACTTTATACGGAAATTGAGCCGATCACATTGACTCAAGACCCTGTATTCCAGTTACAGACCATGTTACGTCAGGTCGTTTGCGAGCGTTGGAATTGTGAGTTGATATGGGGAGGAACAAACAGTCAATGTAATGACCGTTCTAATCATTCGACCCCTCGTGTTTTACGTGTTAATTCAGAAGTGATCAATACAATCAATGGTCAATGGGCTCCGACGATTAAAACAGTGGAAAGTTTTTATACATCCAATGGGGTTCCTATGAACGAAGATAAGGAATGGAATAAAGAATCTTGGTACGCTAAGCGTTATGAATTGCGTCCCGAACCTTCTTCCGGAGATGAGAAATATTTAGTCAAAGAAGGGCAGCGTACTTGTTATATGCATTATAACCGTGAACCTCGTTTCTATGCCAGTATAAGTTTTGATCAAGGAATCTATTACGGAAATGGAAAAACAGAGTTCGAGTCATGTAATTATACCAATTTCTTAAATTTGGGTTGGTCCGGTTTTCAGGGTGGTAGTTCTTACTCTATAACCGGATATTCTCCGAAAAAAATGGCTAGCTATAAAAACGGTATTACAGCCAATAATATTTCAGCACCAGAGTTTTATCCTTTCCCTGTTATTCGTTTGGCTGATCTTTATTTACTCTATGCAGAAGCATTGAATGAGTATTCCGGTCCTTCGGCAGAAGTATACGAATACATAGATCGGGTTCGTGAACGTGCCGGATTGGATGGTGTAGTAGAGTCATGGAGTAAATATTCTACCGATCCGTCTAAACCAACAACGAAAGATGGTTTGCGTAGTATCATTCACGGTGAAAGAACGATTGAGTTTGCGTTTGAATCCAAACGTTACTGGGATGTACGTCGTTGGAAAGAGATCGACACTTACAATACTCAACCTCAGGGATGGAATATTATGGGTGAGACACCTGAAGACTTTTATAAATTGCAGAATGTGGCCGAGGTTCCTGTAAAAGTAACGGTGAAAGATTATTTTATGCCTATCCGGGAAACGAATATTATTACTAATAAGAATCTTATACAAAATTACGGATGGTAACGAATTTTATATCTAATACATTATAATAAGATGAATATGAAAAATAAGATTATACTGTCTGTTATGACACTGGGTTTGATCACCTGGTCATGCAGTGAGTCACCTGTTGGACAACAACCTCTAGATTCTATAGCTCCTGGAGCTGTATCGAATGTGAGTGTGAAAAATATTCCCGGAGGGGCTATTCTTAGTTATACTTTGCCGGATGATGAGGATTTACTTTATGTAAAAGCACTTTATGATTTGAAAGAAGGTGTCGCTGAGGCTAAAAGTTCTCTTTATAATGATACGATTAAGGTAGTAGGTTTTGGCGATACTGAACCACGTGAAGTCTCGCTTATTGCAGTGGATCGGAGTCGTAACGAATCTGCCCCTGTAAAGGTAACAGTAAACCCCGAAGAACCTCCAGTGTTAACTATCGGTAAAACACTTGATTTAGTGCAAGATTTTGGTGGTGTACAAGGACAATGGACAAATGCCAACCGGGATGAAGTAACGGTTCATATTGTACGTAAAGATGAATACGGAGATTATCAACCTTTGGAAACATTTTATACGACGGTTGTAGAAGGTAGTGGTGCTACTCGTGGTTTGGATACTATTCCAATGGATTTCGGAATCTATGTAAAGGACCGTTGGGGAAATGTCAGTCCGACGCTTTATAAAGAGCTGACGCCTATGTTTGAAACGTCATTTGATAAGAATAAATGGGCCGATGCCAAATTGCCGAACGATATTGGTGATACGCAGGGATGGGTAATGTCTCGTATATGGGATAATGTTTATGGTTCTGGTGATAATGGTTTTAGTTCGCCTGGAGGAACTGGGGTTTGGCCTCAATCGATTACGATTGATTTGGGTACAGTTGGTAAGATTAGCCGCATATTACTTTACCAACGTGGTTCGTACTACATTTTTGGTGCAGGAAATCTTAGGGAGTTTGAAGTATATGGTACTACAGAACTGGATCCTTCGGGTAACTGGGATAGTTGGACTTTATTAGGTTCTTTTGAATCTATAAAACCGTCAGGTCTTCCATTACCGGAGCATAATGCAGAAGATGATGATGTAGCTCTTGTATCTGGAGAGAATTTCATTATGCCGTTGGATGTCCCACCTGTTCGTTGGATTCGTATCAAGGTTACCAGAACTTGGGCTGGTGGTGATAACTTCCAGATTGGAGAATTGTTTGTGTTTGGAGACAACAGATCCGAATTATATCAATAATTATAAAAAGAATAGTTTATGAAATTCAATAAAATATATTTTGTATTACTGATGCTGTTGGTGGTTGCCAGCCAGTCGTGTTCGGATATGAATGAGCTTACTGACAAGTATCTTGACGAAGGGGAGATTACTTATGCAGCGAAAGTAGATAGCGTGGGTGTCCGGGCTGGTGAGAACCGGATTCAATTAGATGTTTATGTAAAAGCTCAACGTGTAGAAAATTTGCGCGTTTATTGGAATAATTATGAAGATTCTGTCGATGTGGAGATCGGAGGAAAGACTGGTGTTTTTCCTATTATGCTCGATGGTATGCCAGAAAGTGGATATCTGTTCCAGTTAGTCAGCTTTGATAAGTTTGGTAATCGTTCGTTAGAGTTTGAAGCTACCGGATCGTCTTATGGAGAGAGCTATAAGAACAGTCTTTCTAATCGAACTTATACTACCGAATTTACCCATTATGATGTGGAAGGCGATTCGATGGTGATCTATTGGGGAGGAACAGTTAGAGGTGCGGTTGGCATGGAGTTACAATATACTGATACTTCCGACAAAACGGTTCGCATGGAAGTTCCGGCTGATGCTACTACGACAACTCTGTATAACTTGAAGGGAAATATAAGTTACAACTCACGCTTCTTACCAGAGGAGAATGCTATAGATACTTTTATTTCTACTTCTAAAAGTATACCGGTTTATTATGAACGTCCGATAGACAAATCGAATTGGAAGATTGTCGGTTTCAGTTCAGCTTCGGCTTCCCCTGAATGGCCGGCAACGAATGCCATCGATGGTGATATTAATACTCCTTGGCATACGGAGCATAACCCAACGGCTCCTTTCCCTCATTATTTTATTGTAGATATGGGAGAAGTAGTCGATATATCGAGTTTTGAAGTATATCGCCGTATGGATGATTCAGGTGGTGCTCAACCGACACATCAGATATTCTATGCTGAATCGTTGGCTGATCCGACAGATGCAGATGATGCAGGCTGGATGAATTATGGCATTTACAATTTGGATAATGTAGTCGATATCCCTCAATTTTCAAGGGCGACTAATGTTGTTAAAGCACGCTATTTCATGTATTATGTCGCTTCAAATTCTCGTTCATCGTATGCTTATATTGGTGAAATAGGAGCTTATTCTCCGGCAGGTGATGGCTTGATTCATTAGGTATTTATTACCCTTTTCATTTGCTAATCCGGTGTCAATAGTAATACTTTAATCACTATTAGCACCGGATTTGTTTATAATAACCGGTTTGCAGAATATATGAGATATTCTTTGATTAAAGAAATATGTGATATGAACTATAAACTTAGTTTAACCTTATGGATAATATATTGAAAAACAAATTACGTGAACGGGTATTGTGGTTTTGGGGATTCTTCGGTTCCAAAAGAGACAAGGTGGCATATATAAGTACAGAAGAATGGCCTTATATAGAGCGTTGGACAAACTATATTTTTGATGATTTTCTTGTGCGATTAAGTAAGCATTATCCAAATCTTTCTCATAATGATTTGAGAATATGTTGTTTAATAAAACTAAAAGTAGATCGTTTGCATATTGCTTCATTAATGGGAATATCGCCATCCTCTGTATCTACCTGCAAGTTTAGAATTAAGAAGAAAATTGATGCAGGGAATGTTAATAAAATACTTAATCACATGTCTTTGGAGTCATATTTGTTGACTTTTTAGTTGATAGCGTTATAAAAAGATAAGGATATGTTATAGATGGAAATAGTAAATCTAATTCTTTCAGTATTATTGTTTGCTAATATATTGGTCTATTAGATATTTATTCTTCATTGTCTATGTTTTTCTTTTTTGTTGTATGACTAATAATTTGATTAATAGTGTTCTATGGTGTAATGATGTGACGACTTTGTCTATCGATGAAATGTTATAATTAGATTTTTTTATTGTTTATTTGTAATGAAAAAAATGGTGATTTGATGTGTGTTGATTTTTGAAAATAAATTTACTTTAAATGAATGATGTTTATAGAGTATTCTTATTGTTTTAATTTTAATTGATTCAAAATGAAAAAAAACTATTTATTATTAAGTGCTGTTTTATTACTATTTTCTTGTAGTAATGCTATTTTACCAGATGAGGAATCGGCTGTCTCTGATTTATTAGCCCAGCCAAAGACTTGGCAGAAACAGTTAGAATATGCCCAAAAGAACAATGATCTAAAAACAAAAACAAGTTTTCAGGGGATTAGTTTTCAGGGGTATACGTACAAGGGTAAAATTGATAGAGAAGTCGATATTCCTGTAATAATTGAAGAATTACTTTCAGATAATTCGGCAATTGTTCAGTATACAGATTTAAATTTTTCAAATTTTGAGATTATTCCGATAGGGATGGTAAGGCAATCTGTGAAAACATTAAGTAGCGAAGATCCATTTTCATATCTCAAATCCCAACTACAAACTTCTATTATGATAGGAATGGAATTATTAGAGTTAGAATGGACTTACAAGGGAGATACTTTTTATTCCACAGCAATAGTCTCGAATGAACATGGTGGTCTTATTTATGATAATATAGGAATTTATATTATTGAAAAAAGCTCTAAATTAGAGCAAAAAGATAAAGAGATAGAATTGAATGTACCATTTGTTAAAACGAAATCTGAATCTGAAGGTCCTGTAGTACGGCAGTTTAGCCAGTCAGATTCGGGACGTAATTATTATGGTCAGACGGTTTTTTCATATAGCATTAGCTGTAATTCATATTTTAATGCAGGGGTCTTATATGATCGAAAATTAAGATCAAGTCATGATTCTGCTTTTGGATGGTCCTGTAGTGCTGATGTAAGAACAATTAGTGGTCAGATCAATATTTCAACATATCATGAATTTGCTTGGGCATATGCTTATGGTGCAGCTTGTTCAGTATCGATTGGATGGAATGGAAATGGTTTTAAGATATCTGGAGGAGGGACTGGGTCAACTGGAACGACAGTTCACAGACAATAATGAAATCTGGTGGTCAATAGTAACTGACGTAATATTGATTATAGGGTTTGTAAATTATATACTCTTACTGGATATGGTTATTTTTTGATGATTAGAGAGTTGTGGTTGAACTAATGGCAATGATTGCGTTAGACGTTGTGCAGAGCAAAGAAAAGCAGCGGATATGATAACTTATTGTGCAACAGCTTTTAATATTGCAACATGCTTAGCAATTGCAGGAGCTAGTGTTACTACCTGGTGGGGTGCTGAATTTGGAATAGCAGCTGCTAGAGATTATGCACATGACAGTTATGATGTTTGTGTGAGGGGTTGCTAAATGTATAAATATGATGAAAATGAATAAGTATATAAATCTGATTTTTTCATTGTTATTAGTTGTTTATATGTTTGTTAGTTATATAATTACAGATGGTAGGCAGTTGTTATATGGTAGTGATAGGTTTATGACATATCTTCCTCCTATTTTAATGGTAATTACACTATATATAGCTATTGTTCATGGAAAACAAATACTTATAATGTATAAAAGTAAACAGATATATAAAGCTATATATGTGTTAATTATGACATTGATTCTGTTATCCTTATTTATATATACAGTATTACTTTATTATAGTATATAATTGTTGATTATACCGAATAAAAATAGTTTCATGAAAATAATTTACTATATATTGTTTGTAACAGAAAGATGAAAGATCAAATTAAATATTTGAATTTGTTATTATTTATTATTGCAATATTTGGAAGTATATTTTTTATTCCAAGTTTTTTGTTGATAGATATTATGTAATTCAATATGATTGGATACGAATGAATTGTCAAGATTGCCTTCAATTTTGTAAACGAAATGGTTATTGGAATCAAACTGGATGTCCGTTAAACTAAAATTTATATAAAATGAAAGGATTTGATATATGTATTAATGATGAAAATGTTAAAGCTGGGCTTGAAGCAGGGGTGGTGGCAATTAATATTGATGTCTATAATCGAATATCTGTTTGTGGTGTAGACTATAGTAATTTTGCATCTGTTAATTGGATTCAGTCAAAACTTAACCCTGAGGATAAGATAAAAGTAACAGTTTTAGATATTGAAGAGAATTCACCATTTAGTGTTGATATGATTGATAGACAAGAACTTCTCAAAGAGTATAAGATGTTGAAACAGGATTTAGAAAAGGAAGGATTGCTGTAATGAAAGGAATTGAAATATTGTTAGGCAAAGAGATAATAGATATTGCATTAGGACATGATATTAGTATAAATGTTTGTATCTATAATAGATATGGTAAATGTTATATACAAGTATCTGGACTTGACCAAGATATGATCTCATACTGTTGGCTTGAATCTGAACTAGAATTGAATGATGTAATTAAGTTAGAGGTTAAAGAAATAAATAAAAGTTCAGACCTTAAAGAAAAGAGGAAAATTTTTTCCAAAACTATCCTTGCTGGTAAAGAAGATATTAAAAAAATTAATAAGGAACGTTTGGAACGTTTTCTAGTACTTGAAAAAATTTTGAAAGATGAAAATATATTATAATATATATCAAGTTAGTTGCGATAAATAATGTATATGAGATTTGTAGTATGATAATATTTGTTTTATTTTGGATGTTTAAATCTTTGTTAGTGATTGAGATGAATAGTGAAATTTGTGTAATTTTCCATTTGTATTAAAGTGTTTATAAATAAATATTTTGTTGGAATTAATAAAAAAGATATAGTTTTAAATATAACTATCGCTTTTGTTCTATTTTGTATAATGTTTTTATCATTTAAAGGATTTGTTGAGGTCAATATACTCCCGAAGTGGTATGCTTTTGTAGCTGGGGGTATAGTCTGCTTCTTGATAACTTTGTTTGTGATAAAAGAAATAATTATATCTCTTGACAAAATAGTTATAATGACTATTGTCTTTATATACTATTTACTCATTCATACGTGTTTAATTTCGTTAGAACAAAACAGAATATATGTATTATCAGTTATTGTTTTTATTCTATTTTATCTTTCTTTTAAGCAACTTCCTATAGGTTCTCATCAAAGTATAAATTTTATCATACTTTGTGTATGTTTTATTCAAGCTTGTTTTGGTCTGATACAATGTATGGAGGTGTTTTATATTTATGGCTCATTTAATCTAGTTGGTAGTTTTGATAATCCTGCAGGTTTTTCTGCTTGTCTTTCTACCGGGATTCCATTCTGCTTGTCTGTGGTAAGTAAGAAAGGAGAGAAGCATTATATTGAACTATTTCTTTTAACTATTATTGTTATATCTATAATTTTATCTGGTTCAAGAACTGGAGTTATAACAGTATTTGCCATTTTTGTTGTATACTTTAAGGATGAATATTGTAGTATTTTAGTGAATCGTAAAAAACTTATTTTACCACTATTTCTTATATTATTTATTATAATAATGGGACTATTAATTTTGAAAATAGATTCTGTTATAGGAAGGTTTTTTATATGGAAAAATTCTTATATTATGATACTTAATAAACCTATATTTGGATATGGTACAGGTGGATTTATGAGTAACTATATGTTGTATCAAGCTGATTATTTTCAAAAAAACTCTAATACTCTATACTCAATGTTGGCAGATAATGTTATTCATCCATTCAATGAATATTTGTTTTTAACTATAGAATACGGTATTATAGGATTAATATTAGTAATTTTAATATTGTTAGTTATAATAAAATCTTCGAGACGAATAACTATATCACATATATGTTTGCTCTCAGTTGGAATATTTGCTTGTTTTTCCTATCCGTTACGTTATCCGTTTGTTCTAGTTCTTTTAGCATATAGTTTAGCTAATATTAAAACAAAAGAGGTTTTTAGTATTTCTATTAATGTTTTAGGTAAAGTTGTTAGCATTATGTTGATTGGTATTATTAGCGTTGTTTTGGTAAATGATATACGATTTGAAAGACTTTGGGGAAATTTAGTACAAAAAAATAAATTTAGGAATAAGGAGTTATTACTTAATAGTTATGAGAAATTATATTTTGAATGGAATGGGGATCCTGCGTTTCTTTATAACTACGGGGCAATATTAAATAGAGTGGAAAGTTATGAAATAAGTAATATTATATTAAATAAGTGTACTCATTATTGGAATGATTATGATGTACAGCTTTTATTAGCAGACTGTTATCTGCAGAAAGAAAAATTTGAAAAGGCAGAGGAATGTTTTGTATTGGCTTCAAATATGTGTCCGAATCGTTTTATTCCTTTATATCAGTTAGTGCATTTGTATGATCGGATTGGTCAAAAGGAAAAGGCGTATAATCTTGCTGAAAAGATTATCCATAAAAAAGTGAAGATATCTTCTTTTAAAGTTCAAAGAATAAAAAACGAAATGATAGAATATGTTCAAAAAGGACTCTAAAGCATTATTTATTAGTTTTTTACTAATAACTGTATTTATCTCGTGTCATTCAATTGATAAATTGGATCAGACTTTATCTCTGGCAGAAGAGAATAGATCTGAGTTGGAGAAAGTACTTAAGTATTATAAAAATGATCCTAATCCTTTGAAGTTGAAAGCTGCTATTTTTCTTATTGAGAATATGCCGGGACATCGTTCTTATATAGGGGATGAGATAGAAAATTATTATAAAGAGCTGGAATCAATTATAAATACAGATACGACTGTTGATGTCAAGAATGAGGAAATAAAAAAAATCGCTCGTAACTACTCGAAAGTCTCTTTTCAGGAAGAAGAAGATATAAAGATAGTTACTGCTGATTATCTTATACGTAATATTGATCAGGCTTTTGATTTGTGGGGAAATGGACGGCTCGTTAAGCAAGTTGATTTTGAACAGTTTTGTGAATTGATACTACCCTATAAGTGTTTTGAATATCAGCAATTGGATGCATGGCGGGATACTTTATCTGTGCGGTTTGATAAAAAATTAAAATCTAAACTGGGTTATGATCAATCTGATAACTCTTCCTATTTTGTTGCTTCCCAAATAAATGTGGATATAAATGCTTCATTTTCGGGAACAAAAGAAGCTGAAACTAAAAAGCCTGTAGGATTACCTTTTTTGAATTCATCAATTTATAAAGTCGCTTATGAAGATTGTTTTGGATCTGCTTTGTTGGCAACAATGGTAATGAGAAGCCATGGACTTCCTGTTACTATGGATTATATTCCCCAATGGGGAGGAAAGGAGGGAGCACATGCATGGTATACGCTTTTAAGCGATAATGGAAATTATTTGCCATTCAGTTTTGGTCTTAGTTCCAATCCAGGGGATCTATTTTTTCCATATGAATCTATTCCAAAGGTATATAGAATTACTTATACAGCTAATGAGAGGGTTGTTTGCTATTTGAATGAAGCAACCTATAAACATCCTTTTTTCGAAGTTTTTGAAAAGGATGTTACAAATGAATATGTACAAACGAGTAATTTATCTGTCCAATTAGTAAAAACTCATTTAAAAGATAAATATGTCTATTTAGCTGTTTTTGATAATCGGTCATGGAATGTTGTGGATTTGGGTGTTTGTAAAGGTGGTGGGGGTGAATTTCAAAATGTAGGTAGGAATATTATCTATTTGGTATTAGGGTATAATGGAAGTACTTTAGTTCCGGTTTCTTATCCGTTTCTCGTCGAAAAAAATGGAGACCTAAAATACTTTATTGCGGATACAGCAAGTAGAAGAAATATTTGTTTATGTCGTAAGTATCCTAAAAGTGTAGCTCTGGCAGATATTGAATATAGAATGGTGGGAGGTGAGATCCAGGCTTCTAATGATAAAGATTTTGGTCAGTATCAGCTGTTATACAAAATAAAAGATTTTGCTTATCCTGACTTGATAAAACTGAATCCTGATCAAGAATATCGTTATTGGCGTTATCTTTCGGAAAAGAACAGTTATTGTAATATTGCAGAGTTACAGTTTTTTGAAAAAGATAAGGATAGCATCGCTTCAGGTAAAATTATTGGAACGGATAAGATATATCAGAACAATCCGGATATGGTCAGGGAGAAGGCTTTTGATGGAGATTATTTGACATTTTTTCATGCAGAACAACCGGATAGTGCATGGATTGGGTTAGATATGGGGAAAGCTGTTACAATAGATCGTGTACGTTGTTTGCCAAGAAGTGATGATAATGCGGTACATTACGGAGACGTTTATGAATTGCAATATTGGGATCGGACAGGATGGAAGTCTTTAGGAATAAAGAAAGCAAAAGATAAATATTTATGTTTTGACTTTGTTCCGGATAATGTTCTATTACTGTTGAGTAATCGAACAAGAGGAAAACAAGAACGTATTTTTACTTTTGAAAATGGACGGCAGATATGGTGGTAAGTTTTATTTACCGCTTTATCAAAACTGTCAATCGTAACGACAAGTCAAAGAAAACCATTTTAGCATTTACATTCTGTGTTATATGGCGTTCTGCTTTAGCCAGTTCTTCCATTATATCGAATACATTCCGTTCGTTGACGAAAGGGGCAAACTTGACGGCAAAACCAGCTTCGTCCATATTCATATAATTCAAATCTGGAGACTGAAAACGATACATAAAGTTTTCGCGTATCAAATGCTGGCAATATTGGAGGAAGTTCTTTTGCCGTTCCCGTCCGATACCGGCCAGAATATCTCCCATTGCTTTCATTCCTTTTACATTTCGTGCCCAGGAATTACGCATCATCGTTTTAAACTGTTCCAGATAGAAACTGTTCTCTTCGCTGAGGCTGATCGCTTCTACTGCCTTCAGGTAATTGCCGTTGGCCAGATGGGCAACATGTTTGGCATCGTCGGCTGCCAAACCGAATTGCATCATCATAGCTGTTGTTATCGCTTCGGGATGGATGGAACGGACATTAATCCGTTGTGCCCGTGAGAGAATTGTTCCCAATACCTGGTCGGGTATTTCCGAGACCATCAGGATAACTGTATTTAAAGGAGGTTCCTCGATAACTTTCAGAAGTTTGTTAGCACAGGTCGGATGTAGTTTTTCGGGTAACCAGACCAATAAGATACGGTAAGTCGCTTCATATATTTTCAAGTTCAGTTTACGGATAATCTCGTCGCTTTCCTTTGAATAGATGATAGCCTGTGAGTTACCGGCATCTATATAATCGAGCCAGCCGTCTATATTGAAATAGGGACGGTCTTTCAGGAACCCGCGCCACTCGGTCAGATAATCGTCGCACACTTCTTTTTTCTTTTCTTTCTTGGCAACGATAGGAAAGACAAAATGTAAATCCGGATGTGCCAGTTCATTGTATTTCAGGCAGGACGGACATGTCCCGCAAGCATCAGTCTCTGTCCGGTGAGTACAATTCAGGTAACGGGCATATGCCAAAGCCAGAGGAAAAGCTCCTGCACCTCCCTGTTCTGTAAATAGCTGGGCATGTGGAACAACACCTGTTTGTGCTGAATGGATAAGTTGTTTCTTTATTTCTTCCTGACCGATTATATTTTTGAAATACATGAATGCTCCTTTTGTATTGTTAGAACAAAGGTACGAATAATCGGGAAAAATAAGAATATATCGGTATGATATAGCTTCAGACCAAATGAATAAAGTATAGAAGAGGTAGATAATCCTTTAATTCTTTGCGTAAAATCTTTAGAGCCTGCTGGATTCGGTAGTCTATAGTTTTACTGGAAACTCCTGCCTGTTCAGCTATCTCCTTGTAGTTCATATGCTGGAACCGGTGCATGACGAATGCCTGCCGGTAGCTGTCCGGTAGTTTGTTAATAGCTTTTTTGAGCAATTCTCTTAGTTCGGTAATCTGGTAGTAATCGGTGTCCTGTAACATTTCCTGCATTTGCTCAAAGAAAATGGTATCAGCTTTGTTTTTTGCCTGTAGACTGGCTATTTTATTGATGGCTCTATTATATATAATCTTGAATAGATATTGGCTGAGTGACTTTTCGATAACCAGCTCTTTGCGGGATTCCCATAACCAGAACAGAACATCCTGAACGATCTCTTCTGAATCTTCTAAGGAAATAAACTTGTGGCAATAAGCACACAGCATTGGGTAATATTTCCGGAATAAGAAGGTATATGCTTCCCTGTCCGATTGACGTAAAGCTGACAAAAGAAGATTATCATTCTGGTATTGCTCTTTATATATACTCCCTTTCATATGTTTTTCTTATCTAAGAGCAAATATCATAATTTTTTTTTGAAAAAAGTCAATTTCTGTTTAGGAACTCATCTGATTTCACCTGTCATAATAATAAAAGGAGATTAAATGAGCGAGAATAATATAAATATTGTAGAGGAGTTACTTCCCCGCTATTGTGACGGAAATGTTTCAGCAGAGGAGAAAGAGAAAGTTGAAATCTGGATTCGTCAATCTGAAGAACATTATAAAATTGCTCAGCAGATACAACTGATATACCTGGCTTCGGATACTATTGCTATCATGGATCAGGTAAATACAGATAATGCTTTGGATAAAGTCGACGGGCGTATCCGAAGAAGTCAGCTGAAGACGTTGTTTATGTGGGGACAGAGGGTTGCTGCGATATTATTCATTCCGTTGTTGGCAGCTTATCTGTTGGAAGTTCTTATTCCTGAAAAGCGGGATATCCGTATGTTGGAAGTCCGGACAAATCCGGGAATGACAACCAGCCTGACATTACCGGACGGCACAAAGGTGAATCTAAATTCCGAGTCGTCGCTGGTATATCCGGCAACGTTCGATGGGGATTTCCGTTCGGTTCGGTTGGAAGGTGAGGCTTTCTTTGAAGTTGTAAAAAATCCGGAAAAACGGTTTGTTGTAACGACTCCTCACAATGCCAGGGTCGAAGTATTGGGAACTTCTTTTAATATGGAGGCTTTTAAGTGGGATTCTATTGTTTCGACCACATTGATCAGTGGTAAAGTCGCTTTTATTTCCAGGTCCGGACAGGTGAATATGAAGCCGGGGGAAAAGCTGGTTTATAATATACAAGCAGACCGGGCGAGCATATATCAGACAAATGGAGAAGCTGAAATATCCTGGAAGAATGGAATGATTATTTTCAGGAAAACCCCGTTTGAAGAGGCTTTACGTATGTTGACAAAAAGGTTTAATGTGGATTTTGTAGTGTCGAATAATAAATATGTAAAAGACTTTTATACCGGATCGTTTACCAATCATCGATTGGAACAGATATTAGACATATTCAATGCTTCTTCCGGAATTAAGTGGCGTTATATTCCGTCGGAAAATCAATTGGATAGGAAAAGTAAAGTAGAAATCTATTAAAAACAGAAGCGTATGGCAAACGGACCCCCTTGAAACAAAAACATTCGGATAAATATTGGCGTATTCATCCGAATGAAATGAACTAACTGAGAGAAACCTGTTTGGCGACAGGTTCGTTTCAAATCATTTTTTCCTTAAAAAAAGTACACAAAGTTATGCAAAAATTATCTATTACCCAATTTCTATGGGTGACAAAGTCACTCGGGTTAACCTTAAAAAAGATTCCATTGGTTATGAAACTGTTTTTTGTCTTTTTGATAAGTTCAATTAGCTTACTACATGCCTCTGGTAGCTATGCACAAACTGCCCGGATTAGTTTGGATACTAAAAATCAAACAGTGCAGGAAGTCTTGGAACAGATAGAAGCTAAAAGTAATTTTTCTTTCTTTTATAACAATCGTCATGTCGATTTGAATCGTAAAGTATCGGTATCTGTCGATGATGCTGATATATTTAAAATACTGGATACCGTTTTTTCCGGAACCAATGTCGGTTATTCAGTTGTGGAAAATCGAATTGTGTTGTCTGTAAAATCGTCAAATCCTGTTATTACCCAAAAAGGAAAGAAGATTACAGGGACGGTGGTCGATGCTGCGGGTATCCCTATTATTGGAGCAAATGTAATGGTCAAAGGAACGACCAATGGTGCTGTAACGGATATAGACGGACATTTTTCTTTAAATGTAGAAAAGGGAGACTTACTGGAGATCTCTTATATCGGCTATCTTTCATCTGAAATAAAGATTGGTAATGAACAGTCGTTGGCTGTTACATTAAAAGAAGATACCAAAACATTGGATGAAGTGGTAGTTGTCGGATATGGTACACAGAAAAAAGGAAACTTGACAGGATCTATCGCAACGGTTAAAAGCGAAGAAATGACCGTTGCTCCGGTTTCCAGTACTATAAATAGTTTAGGTGGTAGATTACCCGGATTAGTCTCTCAGCAGGCAAGCGGACAACCTGGGGCGGACCAGGCAACTATAAAAGTGCGTGGATTTGCGGATAATGCTATTTGGATCGTGGATGGAATAGAAACTGATTTTAACCGGGTCGATCCGAATCAGATCGAGTCTATCAGTATATTGAAAGATGGTTCCGCTTCAATTTATGGAGCTCGTGCCGGTAATGGTGTTATTTTGGTAACCACAAAGAGAGGTGTTGTCCAAAAGCCGACTATTGCTATTAATTCATCTATTACTTTTCAAGGTATTACTACTATGCCTAAACCTGTATCTTCGGGTGATTATGCTACTTTGAAACGGGAAGAGTGGCTTCAGTCCGGTAAACCGGAATCGACTGCTCCCTATACGGAAGAACAGATACAGAAGTTCTATGACGGTACGGATCCGCAGTATGTAAATACAGATTGGTATAACGAATTGATCAGAAACTGGTCTCCGTTGAACCAGCATAATATATCGGTACGCGGAGGTAGTGAGAAGATTAAATATTATGGTTTTTTGGGCTATTTAGGCCAGGAATCTATTTGGAAAAATAATGGTGGAGATTATAAGCGTTATAATTTACAGTCGAATATCGATGCCAACATCACAGATCAGCTATCGTTGCAGTTGGACTTGTCTTTCATAAAGTCTGATAATATGACGACAGTTCGTGGCCAGTCCGCAGGGGAAAATACGGTTTGGCAGGATTTTTGGAATACGTTGCCTATTTATCCGGCTCATTTGCCAGATCCGACGAGAATCTCTTATGCTGATGGAAAGGGAACAGGGGGTGCACATGTTACATCCAATACTGATTTATCCGGATATACCAAAGACGAAAAGCTTACTTTAACCGGTACAATCGCTTTAAAATATAATATTAAATGGGTAAAGGGACTCTCTGCTAAATTCTTTGTTAATTATTATGACGATATTAAATTCCAGAAGAGATTTAACAGACCATCTTCCTTTTATAGATATGATGTGGCGAGTGATACCTATATCAGTGCAGGAGGATTGGGAAATTCGGCCCAATTATCACAACGGGATGATCGGAGTAAGATGCTGACCAGGCAGTTCTCTGTTAATTATGATAATACGTTGGCGGAAGATCATACTTTGTCTGTTTTGGCTCTGTATGAAGCGATTGATTATTCGGGAAACTGGATGTCAGCAAGTAGAGAAGATATGCTGACTCCTTCCATTGAGGAATTATTTGTCGGTAATACCGAAACAATGAAAAATGACGGAGCCTCATCGGAGATGGGACGTAAGAGTTTTGTCGGAAGATTTAATTATTCCTATAAGAATAAATATTTGTTGGAAACAACATTAAGAGCGGATGCCTCGGCTAAGTTTGCTCCCGGACACAGATGGGGCTTTTTCCCGAGTGCTTCATTAGGGTGGAGAATCACAGAGGAATCCTTTATGGAAAATGCTAAATCTGTATTGGATGACTTAAAGGTTAGGGCAAGTTACGGACGTTCAGGTAATGATGCTGTGGGTAACTTCCAGTATCTATCCGGTTATAAGCTGAATGGATATTATCTGTTGGGAGATAAAAGTATGTCCGGTATTGTGACAACAGGCTTGGCTAATCCTATTTTGTCCTGGGAAAAATTTGAAATATGGAATGTCGGTCTGAATTATTCATTCCTGAATCAGTTGATTTATGGAGAAGGGGATGTTTTCTACCGGAAGAGATCAGGTATCCCGGCTAAACGCTCTATGAGTTTGTCTCCTACATTTGGTGCTAGTTTTCCTGATGAGAATCTTAATAGTATGACAGATAGAGGTTTTGAATTTATTGTCGGTAGTTCAAAAAACTTTAAAGATTTCAGCTATAACATCAGCGGTAATATTTCGTGGTCCAGAGCAAAATGGGATCATTATGAAGAGCAGATGTATACAGATCCTGACCAGAAAAGGATAAATCAGAAGTCCGGACAATGGATAGACAGACAATTTGGATATGTATCGGACGGATTGTTTACTTCTCAGGAAGAAATTGATAATTTGGGTTTTGATCAGGATAATAAGCAAAATGCATCTTTACGGCCGGGAGATATTCGCTATGTAGATGTAAACGGCGATAAAGTGTTGGACTGGAAAGACCAGGTTGAGATAGGTAAAGGAACGATGCCTCATTGGATGTATGGACTGAATGTCGATCTGAAATATAAAGATTTTGATTTTGCGGCTCTTTTCCAGGGTGCTTTCGGATATAACAGCAATATCACATTATGGCATAATACATTAACATTCCCACAGGAGCTGTATGATCTTCGTTGGTGTGAACAAAATAATGTATCTGATGCTCTTTATCCTCGTTTAGGTGGTGCTGCTACCAATGGTTATACATCTGATTATTTTTATAAAAAAGCAGGTTATTTACGTCTGAAATCGTTGGCTATCGGATATAATTTGCCCAAAGAGCTTTGTACGAAATTATTTATAAAGCAATGCAGAGTCTATTTTGCAGGTACCAATTTGTTGACATTCGATAAGTTAAGAAAATATCATATTGACCCGGAGGCCCCTTCCGGACAAGGCGGATATTATTATCCTCAACAAAAAACTCTTTCTGTAGGTGTTAATTTGTCATTCTAATAAAAAGTCTAATCGTATGAAAAAAATATTTTTGTCATTAATGATAATCGCTTCATCTTTTGTTTCCTGTTCAGATGTTCTGGACAAAACTCCATTAGATATTATCTCTGATGAAGCTGTATGGAATGATGAAGCTTTGATTGAAGCTTATTTAGTTCAATGTTACTATCACATGTCTTATTTTGGAAATGAAAGTGGTGGTGCAGGTTGGCAAGGTGATGGCTATTTCCCTGCATTCGTTGTGAACCATGTTTCTGATGAATGCTTGTCTCAATGGAGAGATTGGGGAGAAGCTATGACCGGATATAATTATAAGTTTGGCGGACTAAAAATTGATGGTGGTTTGTTGGACTGGTGGGGATATGATCCTATCCGTAAAATCAATGAATTTATAGAAAAAGTCCCGGAATCTCCGTTAAATCAGGATCTTAAAGGTACTCGAGTTGCAGAAGCTCGTTTTTTGAGAGCTTTTTCTTATTTTGCCATGGCAAAACGTTATGGTGGTGTTCCCTTGATTTTGAAAGCGCAGCAGTTGACTGATCCGGAGGAAGAATTATATCCTAAACGGGATACGGAAGAAGCCGTCTATAATTTTATTATATCTGAAACAAGTGAAATAGCTAATGAATTGCCGGAAGAGGCCGGAAGCGGAAACCTGGGACGTGCAACGAAATATGCTGCTTTGGCTTTGAAGTCGCGGGCAGCTTTATACGCTGCAAGTATTGCACAGTTCGGTAAGGTGCAATTGGATGGAGTAGTGGGAATCCCTGCAGAAAAGGCAAAGGATTTTTATCAGATATCTTATGATGCTTCCAAGGAGATCATAAATAGCGGAAAATTTGCTTTATATGATCAGGATGCGGATAAAGTAACAAACTTTAAAAATATATTTTTAGTTAAAAATAATAGTGAGGTTATCTTTGCAAAAAGACACGATAGTTCAAACGGTTTGATAACAGGTGGAAATGGATGGGCTGTTGATTTCTTTCAGTGTCCTCGTCCCCAGGGTTGGAACAGAGGTAACCTGGACGGTCCTTATCTGGAGTTAGTGGAAGATTTTGAGTATGTGGATGGTACTCCCGGAAAACTGAACCGTTCAGAAGTGGAGAATGGTCTGTGGACTATGGATAAGTTGTGGGGGAAAAAGGATCCTCGTTTCTTTGCAACGATATATACACAGGAAACTCCGTGGAAAGGTAGCTTTGTGGACTACCATAATGGCTTGCTTTTACCGGATGGGACGATTATGACGAAGGATTCTTACAAGGGAGTGTTATGTACAGGCGATCAGGATCTGGAAGGTACTTGTTTTGGTGTAATGAAATATTTGGATGAATCTCATGATAATATGGCAGGAACAGAGTCTGCATGGGCTACTTCTTCCCAGGATTTCTTATTATTCCGTTATGCGGAAACCTTACTGAATTTAGCGGAAGCTGCTTATGAATTAGGTAAGAATGGTGAAGCTTTGGATGCTATCAATCAGATACGGGAACGTGCCGGAATTGCCTCGCTGAAAGAGATCAGCCAGGATAAGATACGTCATGAAAGAAAAGTCGAACTGGCATTTGAAGGACACCGGTATTGGGATGTCAGACGTTGGAGAACTGCAACCACTGAATTATCAAGAAGTTTTTCTGGTCTTCGATATATATTAGACTATTCTAGTTATACAGATGATGAGAAAAAATATAAACTGGAAATTCTGGATAATATCGACGGAAGTGTTTCTACACCGTTGTTCAAAGAGGAAAATTATTATTTGCCTATAACTTTGAGCAGAACGTCTAGCAATCCTAATATGGTAGAAAATCCAGGATATAAATAAATTTAATAAAAACGGTCAGTTTCAGGTAATGGATCTGGACTGATCGTTTTTATGAAAGAAAAAATAAGATATGAATCTAAAAGTAATTATTTGTTTGATTATGCTGGCTTTTACTGCAACGGGTATGAGTCAGGCGAAAGATGTAAGTGATGAAATTACAGTAGCGTGCTATTATTTCCCTAATTATCATACACGTGATACTACCGATTTGCGTATTAGCCGTCAGCATTTTGAAAACTGGTCGGAATGGGAGTTGGTAAAGCATGCCAAACCTCGCTTTGATGGTCATTATCAGCCTAAAGTACCAGCATGGGGATATACTGACGAAAAAGACCCCAAAGTGATGGAGCAGAAAATACAGGCTGCATCGACGCATGGTATCGATGTGTTTATTTTCGATTGGTATACCTATGAGGGGAAACCTTTTTTAAACCGTTGTCTGGATGAAGGTTTTCTTCACGCATCGAATACTGATTCCATTAAATTTGCTCTTATGTGGGCAAACCACGACTGGATGGAATTATATCCTTATACTGCTGGTGATAAACATGATTATTTATATAACGGAAAGGTTACCTCTGAAATGTTCGATCGTATTGGTGATAATTTGATCGAGCAATATTTTACTAAGTCAAATTATTGGTTGATAGATGGGAAGGCTTATTTCTCTATTTATGATATTCAAAATTTTATTAATAGTTTCGGTTCTTTGGAAGCTACGATAAAAGAAATGAAAAAATTAGATCGGAAAGCTATTGATGCCGGATTGAAGGGGATACATTGGAATTTGGTAGCTTGGAGTACGGCAATTTTGCCCGGTCAGGATGCTCCGCTGAACAATAGAGAATTATTAGAAAAGTTGAAGTTCGATTCTGCGACTTCTTATGTCTGGATTCATCATGTCGGATTGCCGCAGGTTGAAACCGATTTTAATTATGTCAGGGATAAATACCTGGAACATTGGGATAATGCCGTGAAAGATTATGGAGTTCCTTATTATCCGAATGTAACTATGGGATGGGATCCAAGTCCGAGAACGAATCAGGAGAAGGAGTGGAGTGGTAGTAATTATGGCTATCCTTATACGAACACGATGTCGAATAATACTCCGGCAAATTTCAAAAAAGCTTTACAAATGACCCGGGATAGATTATTGGCAGACCCTGATGGCCCGCGTATTTTAAATATCAATTGTTGGAATGAATGGACGGAAGGTAGTTATCTGGAACCCGATACGAAAAACGGAATGTCCTATCTGGAAGCTGTAAAAAGTGTTTTTAATAAAGAATAGAAAATATGAAAAATCGATTGTGTTTATTATTTGTGTTTTTGTGTTGCTCGATCCTTTTGTTTGGACAAGGAAAGAAGCAGAAGTATGATATCGCAGCATTTCTCTATCCGGCGTATGCTTCTGACGATCCGCGTTTACGTCCGTTCTGGCCGATGGGAATAGGTGAGTGGGAGACTGTTATGACAATGCAAAAGAGAAATCCCGGACATTATTGGGACCGCAAACCTCTGTGGGGATATATTAATGAAGCAGATCCTTCGGTTATGTCGATGGAGATAGAACAGGCAACAAAGCATGGTGTAAATGTTTTTATTTTTGACTGGTATTGGTTTGATGGTCGTCCGTTTATGGAGACAACTTTGGATAATGGTTTCCTCAAAGCTGATAATGTGGATAAAATGCAGTTCTACCTGATGTGGGCGAACCATGATGTGGTGAATGTCTGGGATACCCGCCTGGCCAGAGTCAAAGAAGATAATGTGATCTGGACCGGCAAAGTGGACCGTCAGGAGTTTGAAAAGATCTGCAAACGTAATATCGAGAAATATTTCAAACATCCTCAATATTATAAGATAGACGGAAAACCTGTTTTTATGATTTATGATATACCACAGTTAATAGCAGGTTTGGGAGGAGTCGAAGAAACAGCAGATGCTTTGGAATGGTTTAAGAAAGAAACGAAAAAGGCAGGGTTTCCCGGACTTGAGTTGCAGATAACGATGTGGTCCATTAATATGAACTATAGTGGGTTCGATGCTGGAAAAACAACGAATCCGGAGAATTCATTCGTAAAGAAATTAGGATTCACTAGCGGAACTCATTATCAGTTTGCTCATTTTACGAATGTAAATGAAGATTATAATGTAATTATGGATGCGGTTGAAAAAGAATGGGAACGCATTGATTCTTCTTATGACTTTACTTACTATCCTCATATAAGTGTGGGATGGGATAATAGTCCCCGTACAGGTGTAAGTGCAGTTGTGAAGAATAATACACCCGAAAATTTTGAAAAAGCACTTCGTCGTGCTAAAGCTTTTGCCGACCGGCATCCGAAGCAGAAACCGCTGATAACGATAAATAGTTGGAATGAATGGACGGAGACTAGTTATCTGATGCCTTGTAATGTATTTGGATATGGCTATTTGGACGCAGTAAAGAGCGTGTTTGTGGATGAAAAATAGAGAATAGTTATTTTAATTGAGGTTATAATTTATGAGATATTATCTATTGAGTGCGTTATTCTTGCTGAGTTCTTACGTGTTTTCTCAGCAGAATAAGCAAAAGTATGATATTGCAGCTTATATCTGGCCAGCTTATCAGGATGATCCGCGCTTTAAAGAGATGGGTGTTTTCCCGGATGGAAAGGGAGAATGGGAAGCTATCTATAAGGCAAAACCGAAATTTGAAGGGCATCGGCAACCCAGGGTTCCTCTGTGGGGATATTTGGATGAGGCGGATCCGAAAGTTCAGGAGAAAGTTATCGATACAGCACTTGAATATGGAGTTAACACATTTATATTTGACTGGTATTGGTATGATGACAAACCTTTTTTGGAGAGGGTCTTGAATGATGGTTTCCTGAAAGCCGGGAATAATGAAAAAATGAATTTCTATTTAATGTGGGCTAATCATACACATACTACTTATCTGGATCCTAAGGAACCGGATAAAAGTAAAGTGTTTTGGAAGGGAGAAGTGGATTTTGATATTTTTGATCGTTTTACGGATCACGTTATCAAGGACTATTTTATGAAGCCTAATTATTATAGAATAGATGGAAAACCGGTGTTTGCCATTTATGAACTGGGTACATTCATTAATGGTTTGGGTGGCATGGAAGAGGCAAAGAAAGCATTAGACCATTTTAGAGAGAAATGTATGAAAGCAGGCTTGCCAGGTGTTCATTTGCAGGCTATTTTGTGGGGTGCCCTTCCGGCAACATTATCGGCTGTTCCGGGAGATAAGTCGGAGACTCAGGAGAATACAGTCAAATATTTAGGTTTTAATAGTTTGACCAATTATCAATGGTGCCATTTTGTCCCGGCTAATCAGGATTATGCCTCCTGGGGAGAAAAAGCTGTTTCCAAATATAAAGAATTCAGTGAAAATTTTTCTATCCCTTATTTTCCGCATGTCTCTATCGACTGGGATAATAATCCTCGTTTCCCCGGTGGTCCACAGCCTGCTGTATCAGGAGTTACGCCTCAAAAATTCGAGAAATTCCTTTACAAAGCCAAAGAGTTTGTGGATAAACATCCGGATCAGATTCCTTTAGTAACGATCAATGCCTGGAATGAATGGGGAGAAGGAAGTTATCTGGAACCGGATACAGAATATAAATATGGCTTTTTAGAAGCTATAAAAAAGGTTTTCAAATAAAATAACGCAATTCAGGCCAAATGGACATTTAGGGAAATGTTTGTTTGGTCTGAATTGTATTTACTTCTACTTGTAGTGAAAATCAATGTATCGGTTGTATTTTTTCAAAAATACATTTTGCGATATAGAATAACAGTAAAAAAGGATATACTGCAACATCCATGGCAATGAATAATACGTATTTCATTTCAGTCTTATTTAAATTTTATATGTAAGACAGAAATCTGTCAAAAACCCCTATCGGTATAAGACATTATTTCTTACTTTTCATTAAGATGCTCAGAAAGATAAAAAAGCTGCATCCTGCATTCTATTGGATGTAATTATTTATGAATTAGTCTTTGTGGAGGGAAATTTTTTAGGATGGGTGAAATGTCCCTCCCGGTAATAACCCAAAGGGACATTTTACTTTTATATTCTGTTATTGGGTCATCAGGTAAGATTTGAATGTTTCAAAATCTTTACTGAGCTCAATACTTTGTTTTGTGCCCTGCATGAAAGCCTTCAACTTAGCCGGGATTTCTATATCTGTTTCCAGAATACGGTCGACGGTTCCTTTAAACTTAGCCGGATGGGCTGTCTCAAGGAAAAGACCGGTCTCGTTTGCATCAAGTCCGTTCTGTATCAAAGCCTGGAAACCACAAGCCCCATGCGGGTCGAGCAGATATCCGTCATTTTTATATACATATCTGATCGTATGTTCGATCTCTTCATCGGTAAAGCGGTATCCGTTGATGCGCTGGCATATTTCTTTATGTTTATCGTTATAGATATCGAACAAATCCATGATACGGGCAAAGTTACTCGGATCGCCGACATCCATGGCGTTTGCTATGGTTGCAACAGAAGGACGTGGAGTGTAAACACCTGTTTTCAGATATTCGAGGAATACATCGTTGCGATTATTGGCGGCGATAAAGCGCTTAACAGGCAATCCCATCCAGTTGGCGAAAAGACCGGCAGTGATATTTCCAAAGTTACCGCTGGGGACAGATATCACCAGATTATCCGCTTTACCTATTTTATCTAATTGTGCATATGCATTGAAATAGTAAAACGATTGCGGCAGGAAACGAGCTACATTGATCGAATTGGCAGAGGTCAGTTTCATGTGACGGTTCAATTCATCATCCATAAAAGCTGATTTTACCAATGCCTGGCAATCATCGAAAGTACCGTCTATTTCCAGGGCTGTGATGTTTTGTCCGAGTGTTGTGAACTGGCATTCCTGAATCGGGCTTACTTTTCCTTTCGGATAAAGTACATACACATGGATACCCGGCACGCCTAAAAATCCGTTGGCTACGGCACTTCCGGTATCTCCTGAAGTGGCAACCAGTACATTGACCTGCTTCAAGCCTTCTTTCTTAATGAAATATCCCAACAAACGTGCCATAAAACGGCCGCCAACATCTTTGAATGCAAGTGTCGGACCGTGAAAAAGCTCAAGGCTATAAATGTTTTCACTGACGTTTACTACCGGCGTTTCAAATGACAACGTATCTTTTACGATTTCGTTTAATGTCTCCGTTTCAATATCTTCACCGAAGAAAGCTTGTGCTACTGTACAGGCTATTTCGTGGAAAGACTGATTCTTCATATTCTTGATTGTCGCTTCATCCAGACGGACAATACGCTCGGGCATATATAACCCTTTGTCTCCTGCAAGGCCTTTTACAACAGCTTCTTCGAGAGTAGCCAGGGGAGCTTGTTTGTTTGTGCTGTAATATTTCATAATAATTCTCTTATAAATTCATCTTTTTCTAGTACGCCATATTTTCCGTTCAGTACACTGAACTCGTCGAAGCGGGTGACTGCATCCGGTTCCTGTCCGGGTTTATAGATCAGAAAAGGAACGGGGGTATTGGTATGGGTACGGATCGAACAAGGGGTCGGGTGATCGGGGAGTACGGCGATAGCTACCGGTTCATCCCATTTCTGTAGTTCTTCGTAGATGATACGGATCGCCCGTTTATCCAGATATTCGATTGTTTTTATTTTCAGTTCTACATCTCCTTCGTGACCGGCTTCATCGCTTGCTTCCACGTGGAGGTAAACAAAATCGTTTGTTTTCAATGCTTCAAGGGCAGCATATGCTTTCCCTTCATAGTTTGTATCGTACAGACCGGTTGCACCTTCCACGTTGATGACTTCCAGACCGGCATAGACTCCGATACCCCGTATTAAATCGACTGCCGAAATAACAGAACCTTTCCCGAAGCCGTACATTTCCTGCATGGTCTGCATAGCAGGACGATAACCGGGAGACCAGGGCCAAATGCTGTTTGCCGGATCTTTTCCCGCCGCTATACGCTTTAGGTTGACCGGATGATCTTTCAATAGTTCCTGCGACTTCAGGATCAGGTCATTCAACAGGTCGGCTGTCTCTTTTGCTTCCGGTGCTTCCGGTTTGATCATCAGCGGACGGAAGGGGTGGAGAGGAACATCATGGGGTGGGGTACAATCCAGCCGTTTATCGCCGTTCTTGATGACCAGCAGATGGCGGTATGAAACACCGGTATAGAATTTAACTTTGTCGGAACCAAGTTTTTCGTTGAGGTATTGGATTAGCTCGTCGGCTTCTTCGGTAGAGATATGTCCGGCAGAATGATTCTTCAGGATCTCTCCCTCAACACAAATAAGATTACAGCGCATAGCCATCTCTCCAGGTTGCAAGGTGACGCCAATGCTTGCTGCTTCCAATACGCCGCGTCCTTCATATACTTTAGGCAGGTCGTATCCCAATACGGCCATATTGGCAACTTCGCTTCCCGGATGGAATCCGTCGGCAACGGTTTTCATTTGTCCGGTGACTCCCAAGGCTGCTAGTTTGTCCATATAGGGAGTGTCTGCATATTGCATAGGGGTTTTGCCTCCTAATGACTCGATTGGCTCATCTGCCATTCCGTCTCCTAAAATAATAATACTTTTCATCTTTATTGAGAATTAAAGAAGGTGTGGAAAAACAATAACCTATTCCGATAACCTTTGTTTAATGAGGTTACCGGAATGTGGCTATAATTTAATCATCTTCGGATTTATCGAATATTAGCTATGGAAATGATATCGGCGAAAACACCTGCCGCCGTTACATCGGCTCCGGCTCCATAACCTTTTATTATCATAGGATACTCGTGGTATCTTTCGGTAGAGATCATAATGATGTTGTTGCTGCCTTCCAGTTCGTAGAACGGGTGGTGGCTATCCACTTCCTGTAAACCGATTTCACAGGCACCTTTCTCCATCTTGGCAACAAAACGAAAACGTTTACCTTCGGCTTCCAGTTGCTGGCGTTTGCTTTCAAATCCGGCATCCAGTTCCTTTACTTTGCACCAGAAGTCGTCAAGCGAACCTTCAAAGTATTTGTCCGGAACGAACAGATTGCGTTTTACATCTTCCTGTTCAACCTTATAACCGGCTTCGCGTGCCAGGATTACCAGTTTACGCAATACATCCTTACCACTCAGGTCGATACGAGGATCAGGTTCTGAATAACCTTCTTCTTTTGCCATCAGGATCGCTTTACTGAAAGGTATATCTGCACTGAGTGTATTGAATATATAATTTAATGTACCTGAAAGAACTGCTTCCAGCTTCAGGATATGGTCACCGCTGTTTCTCAGGTCGTTCATCGTATTGATGATAGGAAGTCCGGCTCCTACGTTTGTTTCAAACAGGAATTTGATACCGCGGTGACGGGCTGTTTCTTTCAGCTTGATATAATTGCTGTAAGAAGAAGAAGCTGCGATCTTATTGGCTGCCACAACCGAAACGTTATTATAGAGTAATGTTTCATACAGGTCGGATACTGCCGGGGTTGCCGTACAATCCACAAATACGGAATTAAAGATATTCATTTTCAGTATCTCGTCTTTCAGGTGTTCGGGAGAACTTTCTTCTCCGTTCTTCTTCAGTTCGTCGATACAGTTTTCCAGGTTCAGACCTTCACGCAGGAAAAGAGCGCGTTTACTGTTGGCGATCCCTACCACATTCAGCTTCAGACCGTTTTGTTCCATCAGTTTAGGTTGCTGAATACGTATCTGTTCCAGTAGATTACCACCCACTGTTCCTACTCCTGCAATAAACAGGTTCAATACCTTATATTGTGACAGAAAAAAGGAATCATGGATAGAGTTCAATGCCTTGCGTAGGTATTTGAGCTTGATGACGAAAGAAATATTTGTTTCGGAAGCGCCTTGTGCACAAGCGATCACGCTGATACCTGCACTACCCAGTGTACCGAACAGTCTGCCTGCAATACCCGGTGTGCGTTTCATATTTTCTCCGACGATGGCGACTGTCGCCAGATCTTTCTCGGCAACCGTATCGTTCATGTCTCCCTGGGCACGTTCAAGGGCAAACTCTTCGTTCAGGACTTCTACTGCCAGGTCTGCATCGGCATTACGGACAGCGAAGGTCGTATTGTTTTCAGAACTTGCCTGTGATACCATAAATACACTGATACCGTTTTTAGCCAGTGTTTTAAAGATACGGTAGTTGACACCGATCACACCGACCATACCTAAACCTTGTACGGTGATCAGGCAAGTATCATTGATGGAAGAAATACCTTTGATGATGGCTTTTCCTTCTTCCTTTACTTTTTCCTTGGAGATATAAGTACCTGGTGCTTCCGGATTAAATGTATTCAGGATGCGGATAGGAATATTTTTATGATAAACCGGGTAGATCGTCGGCGGATAGATCACTTTGGCTCCGAAGTTACACAACTCCATAGCTTCGGTAAATGTCAACCGGTCGATAACGTATGCCGAACTGATCACACGTGGGTCGGCTGTCATAAAGCCGTCCACATCCGTCCAGATTTCCAGAACGGAAGCATCGAGGGCTGTAGCCAGGATAGATGCGGTATAGTCGGAACCTCCGCGTCCCAGGTTCGTTACTTCTCCGTTTTCTGTGCTCGAAGAGATAAAACCGGGAACGAGCGATACTTTCGGCAGCGGATTGAATGTCTCTTTGATCAGTTGGTTGGTTTTCTCGAAATCTACAGTATGTTTATTGAACTGTTTGATTGTCTTGATGAATTTCCGGGAGTCGAATAATTTGGCATCTTCAATCACATTGGATACGATCAAAGAAGAGATACGTTCCCCATAGCTGACGATCGTATCGGATGTCTTGACCGACAGATCATTGATCAGGTACACACCTTTGAAGATATTTCCCAGTTCGTCCAACAGGCTCATCACTTTCTTCTGTACCTCGATACGTTGCATCTTGTCCGGGATAACTCCCTGGATCACGTCCAGGTGGCGTGTTATGATTTCGGAGAATTCTCTCTCGTATCCTACATCGCCTTTGGCTGCCATGGCAGATGTTGCCAGCAGTTTGTCGGTAATGCCGCCCAATGCAGATACGACAACGATTACAGGCTCTTCAATAGCCTCTACTATCTTCTTAACACTCAGAATACTATTCACGGAACCTACGGACGTTCCGCCGAATTTCAATACTTTCATCTTTTTATAGTTGACAGTTGACAATTGACAGTTGACAATTGCCCGAAAAGGACTTTTGTAACATGTAAAAGTCAACTTGAATTATTAATATGGATAACTTGATAAAGTGAAAAAAGGATAATTGACCATTAGTGACATTTATCTGTCAACTGTCACTTGTCAACTGTCCACTGATGCGTAGTGTTTAAATTCTAACCCCCCAAGGGGTCATCAATGCCCATGTATAATATGCTATACCTGCAATCATTCGGTTCTATTTCTTGTTTTTGTTGCTTATTGCAGGGGCAATATTACACATTATTTTTCAAATACAAGCAATTTTTGTGCAGAAAGTGATAAAATCGTGGAAAGTTGATAGGAAAATAGAGTGGATGATTACTATTGTTTAGTTGTTTTCCCCTTTTTTACTTTCCTGAGCCAGAATACAGGAACAAGGCAAAGTAACGTCACGATAAATGCAATATAGAAATCGTCATTGATGCCGCCTATATAGGCTTCCAGGTCGAGGCGTTCGAGTATCAGTTGTTCGGCAAGTGATTTGGCGGTTCCCTCCGTTGCCCCGGTTGTTTGCAAGGCGAAGGCACTTAGTTTGTCGATGGTCTGGTGGTATATTTCTCCCGTATAATTCAGTGCTTCGCTGTACCGTTGGGTGTGGTAACTGGTACGTTGCGTAAGTACATGGCTGAAAATAGCCACACCGAAACTACCACCCATCTGCCGGATGATGTTGGTAAGGCTAGAAGCCTGTGCCATCATGTCTATGCGGATATTGGCAAGCGAAAGTGTCAACAGAGGCGTGAAAAGTATTCCCATACCGATACCACGGAGATACAGGCTCATCATGATATACCATTTCTCGGTCAGGAATGACAGGAAGATGTTGAGATAGAAACTCAAAGCCATCAGGATCAGTCCGCCTGCGATCAATATTTTAGGATTTATCTTTTGTCCCAGGGCGCCGGCGGTAGGGGAGCAGAAACCCTGAATGATCCCTACGGGAATGAAGAACATACCGGCCTGGAGGGCTGAATATCCCAGATTATTCTGCAAGTAAAGCGGAATCAGGAAGGTACTTCCGAACATACCTACCCCGAAGATGAACATCATCACATTTGCCAGGGTGAAATTCCTGTCTTTGAATATGCGCAGGTTGATCAGTGGATATTTTACAGTCAGCTCTATATAAATGAATAGAATGAACATAATGGCCGATATCCACATCGAACCTAATACGATGGGACTGTTCCAGCCCTGCGTATTGGTTGAAGAGTTGACTTCCGACAATCCGTACATGAATAAAGGCAGAAAGATACCGGAAGTGATGAATCCGGGAATATCAAAAGGCTGTACTGTCTCTGCTTTGTATTCTTTTTGTAAAACGACAGTGACGAATAAAGCTATTATCCCAACCGGTACATTTACATAAAATATATAATTCCAGTTCAGGTTATCAACCAGATAACCACCGATAGAAGGGCCGAACGAAACGGATGCCGCAGATGCAATAGCCCAGAAGCCGAGTGCAGTGCCTCGTTGTTCCGGAGGGAATACATTACTGACAATAGCCATGCCGACCGGCATGATAGCTCCGCAGCCCAACCCTTCGATTACACGCCAGAAGATTAGTTCTTCGATAGAGGTAGAGTTCCCGCACATGAAAGAGCCGAAGGTAAAAACCAGTAGAGAAAGGAAATAAATGCGTTTATACCCGAACCGGTCGGATAGCCATGCCGCAGCCGGAAGGATACTCGCAATGGCCAGCATATACCCTGTCAACACCCATTCGGCTGTATTGATACTGGCACCGAGTGTCCCCATGATGGCTGGCAGTCCGGTATTTACCACGGTCGAGTCCAGTACGGCCATAAAAGTCCCGATCATGATATTGCCTAATACCAGCCATTTGTAAGCTCCGCTATTTGTATTTTCGTCTTTCCCCATTATTGTTCCTTGATGATCTTAACGGTTGCAGACATACCTGATACCAGTTTGGGCATTCCGGTTTTTTCTTTGCCTTTTTTTACGCTGTCGATGGATATTTTTAGTGGGATGCGTTGGGCTACTTTCGTATAATTTCCGGAAGCATTATTCGGAGGAATCAATGAAAATTCGGATGCTGTATTCATTCCGATATAGAATATTTTTCCGGTAAAGGTAAGTCCGGGATAAGCATCCAAGGTGAAATCGGCAGATTGTCCTAAACGAATCGTTTTGAATTTAGTTTCTTCCAGGTAAACGGCTACCCACAGGTCTTTCCCTTCATTAATGGTGAAAAGCGTTTGTCCGGGCTGGATCATATCGCCCGGCAATGACCATCGTTTCGCTATTACACCATCTGTCGGAGCTATAATGCGGTAATAGCCTAATGAAACACGGGTGGATTCAATAGCGGCATCAGCCGAGGCGATCGCTGCTTCACCGGATGCGATCTGTGCACGTGATACCTTGATCTGGTCTTTGGCCATATCCACTTTGATGCCTGTACTTTTCCAACTGTCTTCCGCATCCTGGAATGTTTCCTGCGAAACGGCGTTGGTGCTGTATAATTTTTTATCCCGTTGATAGTTTACTTCTGCTTGATGGTAAGCTATTTCAGCCAGTTGAAGGTTTTTGACAGCGGTGTTGAGGTTTTCTTTTTCCAGTTTCAGGTTAGCTATCATTTGTTCACGGCGGGCAACGGCTTCCTGTAACTCTGCGATAATGCTGCTGCTGTCGAGTTCGGCAAGGATCATACCGGCTTTGACCGTATCGCCTTCCCATGCATATTGCCGGACCATCGGCCCCATGACCTGTGCAGCGACGCTTACCCGGTAACTGTCGAGGTTGGCATCGTCGGTCGAAATATATTTACGATAGTTCCACCACCATAGAAAGGCAATAATGACGGCGATAACCAATATGACAATAAGCCATATCATACTTTTGCTGGGCGTTTTCTTAGAGGTACTTACACTATCCATAGTTTTGACGTATATTTTACTGCTTAAAACAAATAAAATATATAAAGGTTCCGGTTATAAGAGTGATTAACAAGTTTGTGCGAAAGCTTTTTTAGCGATTCTCCTTTTCCAGGTCGGCCCGGCTTTTACTTTGAGTCACTAAATAAACCCCAACAAAAACAAGGACTGCCGACAATGCTTTTTGGAAGGAGAAAGTATCTTGTCCCACCATAACGGTAATCAGCGAAGCAATGATTGGCTGTACATAATTATACATACTGACTGTTGTGGGGCGAATACGTTTCAAAGACATCGGGATCAGCAGGTAAGGAATAAATGTAGCACCTATCAGGACGAAACTGATGGCTCCGATCTCTTTCATGTCGAATACTTCCCGTTGGAAGGCGGGTGTCTCAAGCACATGCTGGTAAGTGAATGGCAACAATACGAGTGTGGAAAAAAGAAACATCCATTTCATCATTGTCACGGCCGAATAGCGTAAACTCAAAGGTTTGGATAAGACCAGATAGATCGAATAGATAACCGCACTGGTTGTGATCATCAGGTTTCCGGTAAGGCCACTGGCCTGTCCGGGGCTATGCGTGGATGCTAATATTAAGGAAACGCCTCCGCAACATCCTAATAATACACCGAATGCTTTCATCTTCGTGATCGGCTCTTTCAGGATAACGGCAGCCAGCAGCATGACGAAGATAGGGACAGCCGTCGCAATGATGGACGCATCGACCGGTGATGTCCGGTTGAGTCCGACGATAAATAATCCCTGATTGAAACCTACGCCACAAAGGGCACAGATAAAGAGCATGCCGAGGTCTTTCATTGTAACCTTTTCCCGTTTAGTAAACAACGAGGCAATCCAAAAGAGCAGGCAGGCGGACCCCATTCGCATAATGGTAAGTGCCTCGGGTTGCACATGAGCCGGTAACAGATATTTGGAAATGGGCATATTGATAGCGAACATTATATTTGCTATCAGAATCAATATATGGCCCTTTAGTTTTTCTGAGTTCATCGTCTTGCTGCTTTACTGAACGCAAATGTAATCATAATACTTACATAACTGACTTATGTCTGCATGAATTGTAAATCGGGATTCAAATATAATCCTTATCTTTGTGTTTGAAAAAGAACAAACATAATTAAAGATATATATGAAACCAACCCGTATCATTGAGATCTGTGCCAATTCAGCTCAAAGTTGTGTGGAAGCCGAAGCAGGAGGCGCTAAACGTGTGGAACTATGTGCCGGTATTCCTGAAGGAGGTACGACTCCCAGCTATGGCGAGATCAAGACAGCTCAGGCATTAACCTCTTCTATTGATATAAATGTCATTATCCGGCCGCGTGGTGGTGATTTTCTGTATACTCCGGCTGAGATAGATGCTATGTTGCTGGATATTGAACTGTGTAAACAGCTGAAAGTTCATGGAGTTGTTTTCGGATGCCTGACAAAAGAAGGAGACATCGATATACCTCTGATGCGGAGATTGATAGAGGCTGCCAAACCGTTGTCGGTAACTTGTCACCGGGCCTTTGATGTGTGCCGTGATCCGTTCGCTGCACTGGAGCAACTGATAGAGTTAGGTTGCGACCGTATCCTGACTTCCGGCCAGCAGTCGGATGCTGTAAAGGGCATTCCTCTGATCGCCGAACTGGTGAAACGTGCCGACGGACGTATCATCGTCATGCCGGGTTGCGGCGTACGGGAAAATAATATCGCACAGATAGAAGCGGAAACGGGAGCGAAAGAGTTCCATACTTCTGCCCGCAGCATCGTTTACAGCCGGATGGAATACCGGAATGAGAACGTTCCGATGGGAAGCAGTATTGTTTCTTCGGAATTTGAAACAGTGGAGACGGATCGTAAAAAAGTGGCAGCTTACCTGTAATAGAAAATGAAATACCGATTGTCCTTTGTTGCCTTTTTATTGTTTACCAGTGCTTTTTGTAAGGCACAACAGGATTCTATTGTCCCCTTTGACAAAGCCTACAAGCGGGTTTATAATATAACAAAGGTAACAGGAGCAAAGCCGGTTATGGACGGGCGCCTGGATGAAGATTTCTGGATGAAGCAGGGAGAATGGTCTGACCGTTTCGTCCAGATTATCCCTTATGAACGGAAGATACCGGCTTCTCCCACCCGGGTAAAGCTGTTTTATGATAATAAATACATCTATGTCGGTGTCTATTGTAAAGATAGCCATCCGGAAAAGATGATCCGCTTTATCGGCAACCGCGACGATAATAGCATGGGAGACCTTATCAGTGTGGCCTTCGATACGTATCATGATTACCGGGCGGCTCCGGAATTCAACATCAATCTGGGAGGAAACAAGACCGACCTGGTCGTTACCGATAAGCTGAATGTCAATCTGAGCTGGAATGCCGTATGGGAAGGAAAGACCCATATCGATATGGCCGACTCCAGCTGGACGGCAGAGTTGCGTATCCCGTTCAGCCAGTTACGTTATAACCAGCTTTCGGACGATGGGATATGGGGACTTCATGTCCGTCGCATTATCCGCCGGAACAATGAGGTGCAGAACTGGAGTATGATCCCTTTGAAGAATAACGGTCATGTCTTTTCTTTCGGGGAAATGCACGGAATGACCGATCTGCCGAAACCGCGCGGAATAGAATTTCTTCCTTATGTAATGGGTAAATACCGGAATGAACCGAAGATACCCGGCAGTCCTTATCAGAAAGGACATAGCTGGGGAGGTAATATCGGGTTGGATGCCAAATTCGCTCTTTCCGATTTTACGTTGGACCTGACTGTCAATCCTGATTACGGACAGGTGGAACTGGACCCTTCGGTGATGAACCTGACTGCTTATGAAACCTTTTATGACGAGAAACGTCCTTTCTTCCTGGAAGGAAAACATATCCTGGATTTTGCCAACGGTAGCGACATGATGTTCTACACCCGCCGTATCGGTGCTGCACCGTCTTATACTCCGTTGGGTATTGATAATATAAATAGTTTCGCCGACAGTAAAGACAATGTGCCGATCATTGGTGCTTTGAAACTGACGGGAACGAACAGGCACGGTGTAACCCTGGGAGTCGTGCAGAGTGTAACAGCCCGGTCTTCCGCCAAAGTAACCCGTAGCGGGATAGAGGATGTCGAAGTTGTGGAACCCCTGACCAATTATACGGTGGCACGTGTCCAGAAAAACTGGAAAGGAAACAGTTTGCTGGGAGGAATGCTTACCTCTGTCAACCGTGCACTCGACCAGCCTTACCTGGAAGATTTTATGGTGCGTAATGCGTTTACGGCCGGAGTTGATTTTACGCAGTATTTCAATAACCGCCTTTATTATATAGATGTAAAAGGAATGTTCAGTTCTTTGAACGGCAGCAAGGAGGCGATAACCGTTCTGCAAACGAACCCGGTTCATTATTATCAGCGGGAGTCTGCTGCCGGTTATTTAGGCGTGGACCCGGAGCGTCGCTCTTTGAACGGGACTGGCGGTTATGTGAAGGCCGGACGTAAAGGGAATGCCAAGTGGGCTTTTTCCGAAACATTCAGCTGGTCGTCTCCCGGCTTCGACCTGAACGATATGGGATATATGAAGGAGACGGACAACCGGACGAACGAGACGGAAGTGGCTTACCGTCAAACGGATATCTGGAAGCATTTCCGGTATAATGCGTTTACGTTGACTCAGAAGAACCAATGGAATTATGGCGGAACACCTTTCAGTAACGATGCGGCCCTTCGTTGGCAAAGCATGACGATGAACCGTTATGAGATGGATATGAAAGAAACATTTGTCTGGAACCGCCTGGACAGCCGTATGCTTCGTGGTGGTCCCGACATGCGCCTGAATCCTTATTTCCAGACTTCGGTTAAAGTGAATACGGACAAAGCCCAACGGATGATGTTTATGCTGAAATATGAAGGAAATCATAACCTGGACGGCTATAACCGTTTTAATACGCTGTCGCCTAGTCTTACCTTCCGTTTAGGCAACCATGTTTATTTATCGGGACAGGTAGATTATGCCTGGAATACGGACAATATGCAGTATGTCGGCACATTGAAATCGTCGGCTGCCTCATCTGCTCAGGATGATCCTTCATTGATCTACCTGATGGGGCATATGGATCAGAAAACATACGGGGTAACGATGAGGTTGCAGGTGAACGTGACACCGGATATCTCTATCCAGTTCTACGGTTCCCCGTTTACTTCTACGGCGAAGTTCAGCGATTTTAAAGAGGCTGCCGATACGAAGTCTCATACTTATGACAAGCGTTTCCATATCTTTTCCGGAGATGAACTCAACTATGCTGACGGAACTTATCATATCAAGAGCGAAGGTCGTGAAGCCTCCTTTAAGAATCCGGATTTCAGCTTTAACGAGTTCCGCTCCAACCTGGTGGCACGTTGGGAATATTTGCCGGGTTCTACCTTGTATTTTGTCTGGGAACACCGCATGTCCAACCAGGAAAGCCTGAAGATAGATGGCTGGGGTAGTAACCTGGACCGTATGTTCGGACTTCCGGCAACCAATACTTTTATGTTGAAGATGAATTACTGGTTCAATTTGTAACCGGATTACTTCAGCTATACAGATTAAATAGTATCTTTACAAAAACAAAATAAAATAAAGCATCATGGAAGAAGCACCAAGAAGACTTTATCGTTCGAATAACGGAATGATTGCCGGAGTTTGCGGCGGCATAGCCGATTACTTTGGCTGGGATCCGACACTGGTACGCGTCGGTTATATCCTGTTGAGTATATTTACTGTGTTTTCCGGGGTAATAGCTTATTTGATACTCTGGATAGTTATACCTAAAAAAGGACTATACGAATAATGAATTTCGAGTTATCTTCACCATTCAGCCCGACGGGGGATCAGCCGGAAGCAATAGCGGCTCTTTCGGAGGGCATTCAGAGTGGTGTGCCTTTCCAGACGCTCCTCGGAGTAACAGGTTCGGGAAAGACATTTACTATTGCCAATGTGATCAAGGAGGTACAGAAACCGACCCTGATCCTAAGTCATAACAAAACACTTGCTGCGCAGCTGTATAGCGAGTTCAAAGCCTTTTTCCCGAATAACGCCGTAGAGTATTTCGTTTCCTATTACGATTATTACCAGCCGGAGGCTTACCTGCCTTCTACGGATACTTATATCGAGAAGGATTTGCAGATCAACGAAGAGATAGACAAACTGCGTCTCCGTACCACAGCTTCCTTATTGTCGGGACGGAAAGATGTGATCGTTGTTTCTTCCGTATCCTGTTTGTACGGTATGGCGGACCCGACAGCCTTTGCCGAGAAGGTGACGCATCTGGAAAAAGGTATGCAGATCGACCGCGATAAACTGTTGCGCCGGTTTGTAGATGCTTTATATGTGAACAACAAGCTGGAGTTTAACAGTGGTTGTTTCCGTGTGAACGGCGATACGGTCGATATTTTCCCCGCCATCGAGTCATTCGACGGCGTAGCTTACCGTATTGAATTCTGGGGAGACGAAATCGACCGTTTGTCTTCTTTCGACCCGAAGACAGGGCAGGAGATAGATGAGCAGGATGAGCTGAATATCTATCCGACAAACCTGTTCGTGACTACACAAGAGCGTATCAATGCGGCGATCGGCCAGATCGATGTCGATCTCGGTACACAGGTGAATTTCCTGAAAGAGATCGGCAAGCACTATGAAGCGAAACGTTTATACGAACGTGTCACTTTCGACTTGGAGATGATCCGCGAGCTGGGACATTGTTCGGGCATCGAGAACTATTCCCGTTATTTCGACGGGCGTATGGCCGGTGAGCGTCCTTATTGCCTGCTCGATTATTTCCCGAAAGATTTTATGTTGGTGATCGATGAAAGCCATGTGACGATACCCCAGATACGAGCCATGTACGGAGGGGATTATTCCCGTAAGAAGAACCTGGTGGAATATGGTTTCCGCCTGCCTGCGGCGATGGATAACCGTCCGCTGATGTTTGATGAGTTCGAGTCGCTTACTCCGCTGGCTATTTATGTCAGTGCGACGCCAGCCGATTATGAGTTGGAGAAGAGTGAGGGAATCGTTGTCGACCAGGTGATCCGTCCGACCGGACTGCTCGATCCGGTCATTGAAGTTCGTCCGACATTGAACCAGATCGACGACCTGATGGAAGAGATAACCCTGCGTTCGGCCAAAGATGAACGTGTCCTGGTAACGACCCTGACCAAACGTATGGCAGAAGAACTGACTGCTTATCTGACCCGGATGGGAATACGTTGTAATTATATCCATAGCGATGTAGATACATTGGAACGTATTCAGATCATGGACGATTTGCGGAAAGGTTTGTTCGATGTGCTGATCGGGGTGAACTTGCTTCGTGAGGGACTGGACTTGCCGGAAGTTTCTTTAGTCGCTATTTTGGATGCGGATAAAGAAGGTTTCCTTCGTTCCCACCGCTCCCTGACGCAGACAGCCGGACGTGCTGCCCGTAATGTGAACGGAAAAGTAATTTTCTATGCAGATAAGATCACGGCCAGCATGCAACTGACAATGGATGAGACAACCCGCCGCCGGGAGAAGCAGCTTGCCTATAACGAAAAGCATGGGATTACCCCGAGGCAGGTTATTAAGACGAGTGTATCTCTTCTGGGTGAGAAACAGCAACCGGCCACAGCAGAACCGTATGCTTATGTCGAACCGGAACCAAGCCTGGTTGCCGATCCGGTGGTTAAGTATATGAACCGTCCGCAACTTGAAAAAGCGATCGAACGAACGAAGAAGCAAATGACGGAGGCTGCCAAGAAGCTTGACTTTATCGAGGCCGCCCAGTTCAGGGATGAATTGATTAAGTTGGAGGAGTTACTGAAAACGAAGGTATAAAGGGGAAATCTCCTCTTATGGATGGGGAAAATGATGAGAATATGAGTCAATATATAGAAATAATTGAACCTATCTGAGCATAAGTCTCAGTCATCAATAAGACATACTTAGTTACAGGTTCATTTGCCGTCTGCTTCAGCTGACGGATTGGTAAATGATCTATCTCATTGGACTTTAGTCCCATTTTAAACAGTCTTACTATTTAAGAGAAATGCGGCTAAAGCCAAAAAAGGGATACAATCTGTAGACCGTTGGTTAAAACCAACGGCAAATGAACCTGTAATAGTCATGTCACTTTGATTATAGGATAGTTCAATTCTGATAATAAATGAATATATGAATAAAATCTTTTTATTGTTTTTTTTCTGCTTTCTCTTTTTCCGTGGACAGGCTGCTGATAAGCTATACTGTACCGATGAGGACCGCGCTGTCTTTGACCGCTATCTTTCAGAAATGACTCCGGTGAAGTCGTTGCCAACCGGAGAGTTAATGGTTAAGACAGCCCGTTTCTTCCTGGATGCGCCTTATGTGGCAGCCACATTGGAAAAGGAACCCGAAGGCCTGGTGATCAATCTTCGCGAAATGGATTGTATGACATTGGTAGAGAATGTTGTCGCTTTAACGAAGACTATGCAATCAGCTACCCCGTCTTTTGATGAGTTTTGTAAGAACCTGCAAACGATCCGTTATCGTAACGGGGAAATCCTTGATTATACCGACCGTTTGCATTATACGACAGACTGGATCTTTGAGAACCAACGAAAAGGAATAGTAAAAGATGCTACCCGGGAAATAGGAGGAGTCTCCTTGCCTGTCGACGTATCCTTCATGTCTACACATCCGGATAGTTATAAGCCTTTGAAAGAGCATCCGGAACTTGTTGCCCGGATCGCAGCAAAAGAAAAAGAGATCAATGCCCGTCCTTATTATTATATTCCGGAATCGGATATAAACATGTTGGCAGAAGGAATAAAGGACGGAGACATCGTCTGTTTCGTCACGACTATCAAAGGGCTGGACATTTCTCATGTCGGCATTGTTTACCGGGTAGGGGATGAACTGACCTTTATCCATGCATCTACTACGCAAAAGAAAGTGATAGTCAACGAAGCTCCTTTACAGGAATACGTGGAAAGTATCAAGCGTAACAGCGGTATAATGATCGTCCGCCCACAAATGTCCTATTAAAATAGTTCGAAGGCAAACTTGAGGCCGATATTCTGGTATTTCCATCTATCGAATCCGGCGAAGGCGGCAACGTTGAAAATATGGTTACCGAAACCATATCCCACCTCTGTGTAACTCGGCAAAACGGGTGTCCACAGTTGGCTGAAATAAAACCGTTCAGACAGAATGTACTTAGATGTTTTCTTCTTGAAAAGTTGTGACAGGATGAAGGGACTTTCGTACATAATATGTCCTTGCACATATTTGTCGGATGCATTGAACCAGAAACTCCTTAGCTGGTTGAATACTCCTCCGAATTCATCTCCCCACGATTCCGGGAACTGGCGGCGTGAGAAATAACGGAAATCGGCAAAGTAAATAGATTTGGGATTCAGATAAATACCTCCGCTGATGTGATAATTGAGTTTTCTGGACAAACCGAGTGCAATGCTTTGGTGAATATCCGCTTCGATCCGTCCGTAATCGCCGGAACTTTTACCTACTCCGGGGATTGCACGGGCAAATTCGACTGAGATGGTCGGATAGTAGGAATACAGATATTCTTTGCGATATCCGTCCATCCAGTAATACTGGCGTGGCGTATAGGAAATGCCGATGACGGGAGTAAAGTCATGATAGTTCTCATTGATGATTTCTTCAACGCCTTCTCCGGGGTTGGGTATCTGGCTTTTCTTTTTTACGGGTATGCGGCGGTGATAGGCTGCACCTGCCCAGACTTGAAAACCGTTGAACAACTCAATATTGTTACGGATCTCTGCATAATAATGTTTAAAGTATTCCAGATTCAAATCGTCAAAATTGAATGTGGAATCTTTCAACTGCTCGTTTATCTCTTTCATAATGGCTGAAGAGTAACTCTGGTTACCATTACCGATCGAGAGGCTCAATATGCCTTTTTTCTCCGGCAGATATTCCCAGTCTCCGGACACGGTGAAAAAGATTTCTTTCCGTTTGAATACGAAACCGATATCCGGGCGGAAGCGGATCTGACGGTCTTTGTCGAATGTCTTGCTGATGCGCAAACGTTGCCGGTAAGTAATACCGTTATGTCCTGAATATCCCAACTGGAAAGGGTTGAATATCCCGGAATATTTCAGACGGGTGGTCTTATAATCCATACTGATCGTATTCGTGAACTTCTCCGTCAGTTTCAGGTATTTCGTGATATTGGCAGTGTCTATTCTTTGCTCATTGTTATCACTGTCTATATGGTATAAGGATTGTTCTTCTTTTGTTAAAGGAATATCCCGTTCTTTGTTCCAGAAAGCAGTGTCTGTGATAATTGGGACCGTATCTGAAGATAACTTATAATATCCAGTCAGGTCCAGTGATCTCTTTTGTTGAGTTTCATTATCTTCTTCCACCCATTCCACCGCTTTATAAGTGAATGAAGAATGATAGCTGGTAGCAATGGCATTCCCCAGAACATGGTAACGCAGATATAGGCTCGCCTTATCCGGAAGGATAAAGCGTCGGTAATCGCGTCCGAATGTCATGACCAGGTTGAATTCGGCGAAATCGAAACGTCCGTTTACATCTATTTTGTCGATGATCCAGGACTGGTCACGGATATACAGGTCGCCGCAGATAAGTTTCTGGCTCCATAACTTCGGCATGAAGCGTATTTTATAAATCTTCAGTCCGCTGGTATCGCTTACACTTTCCAGGTCGAATGTATAGAATTTGGATGCTTGCTTGGTCATGGGGGTGATGATACCCTCGTTGTATATGGTGGAGGAATATACATTCAGGTTGAGGAATCCCAGTGCTTCCTGTTGCTTTTTGCTGTTGGGAATACTGTTTCCGTTTACAGCCCGGAAGTTATGCAGGAAATTGTTGGGAGCGTTGAACTTGGAATCGCTGATCATCTCGAAGATCATATCCTTATTTTTCCGGTCTACAGGGAAAAGATGATGGGCGAAACGCATCAGAAAGTTTTGTTTGAGTATTTCCGTCCGTCCTTTTATATATATTTCCGCTTCGTACCTAGAGAGGACATGCTGGTATTTTTCGGCGTTTTTAATCACCTCTTCCATAATGGAATCCGCTTTTACAGACGATTCTGTTTTCTCCTTTAAGTCGGGCAACACCTTATTTCTATAATTGCTTTCCGCTTTGGCGAGAGCATTTATAGTCAATAAAATCAGAGTAAATATCAAAACGTATCTTTTCAACAAATTATCACCCCTTTTGATGCAAACGTAACGAATAAAATTGAAATGAGTAGCAAAAGAAAGTAAAATGTATCCGGGAACACAATTTATAGTATCAAATATTTTACTATTTCAAAAGAAAAGTTGTACATTTGTGCTTCATAAGTATGTTATAAAACAGTCGTGGTTAAGCAACAAAAAGAAGAGGTCGATCTGTCGGCCAGTTTAGCAGAAGTATGGAGAGTTCTGACCGAAAAGGAACGGGACATTCTCCGTAATAATTCGACGATCCAGCATTTCAAACGTAACGAGTTGATCTATTGCGAGGGCGACGAACCAAGGGACATGATGTGCTTACTGAGAGGCAAAGTGAAAATCTTTAAGGAAGGTGTTGGCGGTCGTAGCCAGATCATCCGGATGATTAAGCCTGTACAGTATTTTGGTTACCGTGCTAATTTTGCTCAGGAAAATTATCTGACGAATGCGTCTGCATTTGAGGCATCTGTTGTTTGTCTGATACCGATGACAGTGGTTACTGAGCTGTTGATGGGTAACCCTAACCTGGCCATGTTCTTTATTCGCCAGTTGTCGTTTGACCTGGGGGTTGCGGATGAACGTACCGTTAACCTTACGCAGAAGCATATCCGGGGTCGTCTGGCAGAATCTTTGTTATTCCTGAAAGATAGTTATGGATTGGAAGAAGACGGGGCTACTTTGAGTATTTACCTGTCGCGTGAAGATTTGGCAAATTTGTCGAATATGACCACTTCCAATGCTATCCGTACTTTATCTACTTTTGTAGCTGAACGCATCATCGCTATCGACGGTCGGAAGATCAAGCTGATAGATGAGGATAAGCTGAGGAAGATCAGTAAAATGGGATAATAAGAATAATACATTAAAAAAGGAGCTTCGGGTATGAGGCTCCTTTTTTTGTGTCCGTATGTTTCTTTAGGGGCATTATATCCCCCTTTTTCTTATTGGAATCTTATTTCCTGATCGCCTCACGGATACGTACTAACCGGGTTAACAGACCTTCCAGCAAGTCTAACTGTAACATGTTTGCTCCGTCGGATTTTGCTTTAGCGGGTTCCGGGTGAGTTTCGATGAATAGTCCGTCGGTTCCTACGGCGATAGCGGCCTTGGCTATTGTCTCGATCAGGGCAGGCAGACCACCTGTTACGCCAGATGTCTGGTTGGGTTGCTGTAAGGAATGGGTGACGTCCATGATGACCGGGTAACCGAATTCCTGCATTTGCGGGATTCCGCGATAGTCGACAACCAGGTCTGTGTAGCCGAATGTCGTGCCTCGTTCGGTGATCATAACGTTGTCATTTCCTGCATCGGCCACTTTCTGTACGGCAAACTGCATGGCTCCCGGAGAAAGGAACTGGCCTTTTTTGATATTGACAATTTTTCCTGTATTGGCGGCGGCAACCAACAGGTCGGTCTGACGGCACAGGAAAGCAGGGATCTGGAGGACATCGACATACTCGGCGGCCATGGCTGCTTCGTGTGTTTCATGGATGTCCGTTACGGTCGGAACGTTGAAAGTTTCGCTGACCTTGCGTAAGATCTTCAGGGCTTTTTCATCGCCGATCCCGGTAAATGAATCCAGGCGGGAGCGGTTCGCTTTGCGGTATGAGCCTTTAAAGATGTAGGGAATATTCAGCTTCTCGGTGATACCCACAACCTTTTCTGCAATGCGCAGAGCCATATCTTCCCCTTCGATCACACATGGACCGGCCATCAGGAAGAAGTTGTCTTTATTCTTAAAATCGTTAACTGTTATCATAATCGTTATGTTGTTTTATTTCAGTATTTATCAAAATTGAATGTTACTTTTCTCTTGAAAGAAAAGTAACCAAAAGTTCAAGGCTGCACCTGCCTCGCTACTTCGCATCCTGCGATCGCTGTCGCCTCCGAACTCGCTTCGCTCAAACAGCGGATGCTCCGGACGCTCTCTCCGGCTGCTGCGTTTAACGCTCACCAGCTGATGCCTTTCATAGAACGCAAAGCGTTCTTCTGTGATGGCCGATACTGCCTGTTAAAATCGAAAACACTTGTTATAGCATAAAAGTCCTGTTATAACAAATAGGTGTCGGTATCGGCAATCTTTAAAGGAAGCGGAGCTTCCTAGGAAAGGCCTAAGCGGGTGAACGTCCGCGAAGGGGGAAGACGAAGCGGTTAAAAAAATCCGTTGTCTGAGCGCAGCGAGTTTCGGATTTTTCAGCGTAGTCTTTCACCGAAGCAGTGAAGCCGGTTAAGCCTTGATCTTTTGACTACTTTTCCATCAAGGGAAAAGTAGTTCAATTATTTCTAAAAAGGAATTATTCTTGTTTTAATAACTCCAATGTCCTTTCGATTTTCTCTTCTGTCGGCAGGATTGCATCGACCCAGTGGATGGTGCATCCCCGGCGTTCCATTCCCCGGAACCAGGTCATTTGCCGTTTGGCAAACTGGTGAATGGCTATCTCTAATTGAGAAACCATTTCTTCGTAAGAAAGTTCACCTATAATATATAATGTAAGGTATTTATATTCCAGACCGTAATAAATAAGGTCTTCCGGCTTGACACCCGAAGCAATGATACCTTTTACTTCATCCACCATGCCCTCGTCGAGGCGGGCACGCAGTCGCCTGGATATTTTCTCCCTCCGTAGCTCCCTGTCGATGTCTATGCCGATGATCAGACTATCTATCGGATCATACTCGTTCGCATCCGGAGCCTGCGTTTTATAATATTCTTCAATCTCGATGGCACGGATCGCCCTTTGTGCCGAATCGACATCCGTCTTATTGTGCAACACCTTGTAAGTCGTCAGGATCTCTTCCAGTTCAGCCAGTGATTTATTCTTTAACGACTCTCTTAATTCCGGATTCTGCGGAACATCCAGCAGTTTGTATCCTTTCAATACAGCTTCGATATACATCCCTGTACCTCCGCACAGAATCGGCAGTTTCCCTTTTTCCTGTATCGCCCGGTAAGCCCGGAAGAAATCATGCTGATATTCGAATACATTATATTTATATCCCGGATCACAGATGTCGATCAGGTGATAAGGAATCACTTTGCCGTTTACGGTATAATCAGCCAGGTCTTTACCCGTTCCGATATCCATGCCGCGATAGATCTGGCGGGAATCGGCACTGATAATCTCCGTATCCAGCCGGTCGGCCAATGCTGCTGCAAAAGGCGTTTTGCCGGAAGCCGTCGGTCCAAGTATCGTTATAAGTTGATATGTTCTCATAGGGTAGCAAAGATAGTGCAAACCGAGCGCAGAATAAAATGAAAGATAATAAAAAAAGCCGTCCCCTTTGCAGAGGACGGCTTCCATATACTGATTTGTATTTGATTACTTACCAGCGATAACGCGAGCCATTTCACAAACTTTGTTTGAATAACCCCATTCGTTGTCATACCAAGAAACGATCTTAGCGAAGTTATCATCCAAAGAGATACCTGCTTTAGCATCGAAGATAGAAGTGTTAGAGCAGCCACGGAAGTCAGTTGAAACAACTGCATCTTCTGTGTAACCCAGTACACCTTTCAATTCGCCTTCAGAAGCTTCCTTCATAGCAGCTTTGATGTCGTCCATTGTAGCAGCCTTTTCCAGAACTACTGTCAGGTCAACAACAGAAACGTCAGAAGTCGGAACACGGAAAGCCATACCAGTCAGTTTACCGTTCAATACCGGCAGAACTTTACCTACAGCCTTAGCAGCACCTGTAGAAGAAGGGATGATATTTTCAAGGATACCACGGCCACCTCTCCAGTCTTTCTTAGAAGGACCGTCTACTGTTTTCTGAGTAGCAGTAGCAGCGTGAACTGTAGTCATCAAGCCTTTAACGATACCGAACTTGTCGTTCAATACTTTAGCGATAGGAGCCAAGCAGTTAGTAGTACAAGAAGCGTTAGAGATGATGTCCTGTCCTGCGTAAGTTTTGTCGTTAACGCCATAAACGAACATAGGAGTAGCGTCCTTAGAAGGAGCAGACATGATAACTTTCTTAGCACCAGCCTGGATATGTTTGCGAGCTGTTTCGTCTGTCAGGAAGAAACCAGTTGATTCAACTACAACGTCAGCACCAACTTCGTCCCATTTCAGGTTAGCAGGATCCATTTCTGCAGTCAAACGGATTTTGTTACCGTTTACTACCAGGTTGTTACCTTCTACAGCAACTGTACCATCGAAACGACCGTGTACTGAGTCATATTTCAGCATGTATGCCAAGTAATCAGCATCCAACAAGTCGTTGATACCTACGATCTGAATATCATTGCCGAAGTTCTTAACTGCAGCGCGGAACACCATACGTCCGATACGGCCGAAACCGTTAATACCTACTTTAATCATTGTAATAAAACTTTTATGGGTTTATTAAAAATATTACATAAAATCCAATTAACAGCCACAAGGAGTTGCGCATGAAGCCAATATCGTCAGCATTGCGGTGAATGCCATAAAGAGAATCAAATTACGTTTCATTTTTATCCTTGTTTTTAACGACTGCAAATTTAGTCCTATTTTTTTATTCTTCCTTTATAAAAAGGAGAAAAATATGTCCTCTAACATAAATTAAATGTTAGGAGTTATTTCTTTTTCTTAAACAGAAGATTCGTAAACCAGCTTTGTGCCTTTCGGATTCCCCATGTCAGCAAAAAAGGTCTGGCAACATCCCAGGCAACCGGGAGTAGTCCTTGTGCTATGCTCAGGTAATCCGAGAAACCCATCGGGGTAACCGGCTGGTCGTTTGTCGCAGCAATTGCGTCGGAAGATTCTGTCTTTTTCGATTTAGTGTTTGGAAAGAGTAAGGTAGTAAAGCCGGAAATCAACAGACTGCCTGCATTTTCCTGAATATACGAAAAGTCGTCATTCAGTTTTTGTTCCTGTACGACACATTGCCTCCGGATCTGTTCTTTGTCAAAAATCAGCTTCTCCAGCGGTGTCAGCGGCTTGTTTTGTATCTGTTGTTGCATCGTCTTTTTCGTCGTTACCGTTTAATGCTGCAATCACAACGTTGAGAACGGTGTTGCAGATTCTTTGTTTGTTCATTATAATGAGTCCGATCAACAGGAGATATAATACCGCCACAACGGCGAACCCGGCTCCCGAAGAACCGAACATATCACCCAGAAAGAACCCTAACGCCAGGAATATGAACAGGATGGCAAAGAAAGCCAGAAACAATAAAATTAAGCCATACGAAAGAACCGCGATCAATTGCCCGCTTCTCTCGTATGTGCTTAACTTTAAAAGTTCAAGCTTTAATTCTACGTAAGTCGAAACATCTTCTTTCAGCTCACGAAAGATTTTTCCTGAATCTTTTTCCATAAATGATTATTCAGCTACGATTTCTTCTGTAGCCTTTACAACTTCAGTCTTACCTTCTTTGTACTTGGCGAGAGCGGAATTAAAGCCTTCTTTTACTTTTCCAACTACACCGTTCAATTCTTCCAGTAACTGTTCTCTCTTATCGGTAGCTGCCAAATATCCGACTGCTGCACCTACTGCAGCTCCAACTACCAAACCTAGTAATAATTTAGAATCTACATTTTTCATAACTCTTACATTTAAATGTGTCTACTAATGTAACGATTTTATGCGGATGATAGTTTACTTCTGCATTAACTTTTAATGTTAAATAAAGTTACTGCTTCTGTGTCTTGACGGCCACCCAGTTGTTTTTCTCTGTATGAGAAATGAAATTCAAGTCGTTTCTTTTACATTCTTCTTCGATGGCAGGAATGTCTTGTGTGTAGAATCCGCTCATAAAAAGTAGTGCTCCTGGTTTCATGCAGCTGGTATAGTGACGGATATCATTCAAAAGTATATTGCGGTTTATGTTGGCAAATACAATATCGAACTGTCCGAAAGCCGGGATTTGTTCGGCTCCTCCCAGTACGACTTGTATATCTTTGGTATTGTTCAGGCGGATATTTTCCAGAGCATTGTTGTAGGCCCATTCATCGATGTCGATGCCCACTACTTTGTTGGCTTTCTTCATTTTAGCGAGGATTGCCAGGACAGCCGTTCCGCATCCCATATCCAGCAGGTCTTTACCTTCCAGGTCGAGTTTGAGCATCTCGCTGATCATCAGGAAGGTCGTTTCATGGTTGCCTGTCCCGAATGCCATTTTGGGGTCTATAATAATATTATATGTATAACCCGGCTCCGGTTCATGGAAAGAGGCGCGAATGATGCATTCGTTTCCGATGCGGATGGGTTTGAAATAGTTCTTTTCCCATTCTTCGTTCCAGTCCTTGCTCTCGATAAACTGTTCGGAGTAATGGATTGTGACGTTTTCCAGTGGAAATTCTTTCAGTTTGTCGACTAATGCCTTTACATTATATAATTGATCGGAGATGTAAGCCTGCAGGCCGTCTTCGTTTTCGGTGAAACTTTCAAAACCTATTTCTCCCAGTTCGGATGCCAGTACATCGCTGATGATTGTTGCCTCGATAGGCGATTCGTATGTGAATTTCAGTTCGTAATAGTTCATATTTCTATTCTTTAGTCATTTGCAGGGACAAAGGTATCGAATATATTTAAATCGTGGTTGTCCGCCGGATCAATTCTGCTACAAGGCAAAGACTGTTTCCTGTTTGTCTATAAACTATTTTTTATCTTATGAAAAAGTATTTCCTGACATGTGAATAACTATCGGTTAGGTGTACAGGTTATCCTATATAAGGTGTACTACTTATCATGTATATGGTGTACACCTTATGTGCGATAAGTAGTACACCGTATTAATAGTTGCTAGTATATAAAGATTTAGATACTCTGCTATAGGCAAATACTTCTTTGTCGGATAACGAATAGTTATTCCTGTGCCTGGTGAAGAAAGGTTTAATTTCTATTGTCTGTACCCCGTTTTTTGGGATAGATAGTCCGTATTGAATAAAAAATGTTTATTTTTGGGGACAAATTAAGATGGTTTAAGTAAAAATTGTCCTGACATTATATATGTTTGATGTTTCTTCATTATATAAACTGAAAGAAGGGAACCGGAAGGCTTTTAATGATATGTTTCGTTATTATTATCCCCGGGTGATGGCCTATGTAGCTACTATCGTGGAACAGGAGATGGCGGAAGATATAGTTCAGGATGTTTTTTTGAATGTGTGGGAAAACCGTAAAAAAATATATGTAGGAGAAGGATTCCATTCTTATTTGTTCCAATCGGCTTATACGCGTTGTGTCGATCATTATCGGAAAACACAGTCTGCCGGAAAATATTTGCTTCAGGCAGAAAAATCCGTATGGGAGGAGTATGCTGATTCATTGAGATCGGATGCGTCTGTTCTGGAGGAGATTTATTCAAAAGATTTTTATAAACTATTACATAATCTGCTGGGAGAATTACCTTCCCAACGCCGCGAAGTCTTCATTCTTACTTATATAGAAGGGCTTAAATCGAAAGAAGTGGCTGAGCGACTTCAAATGCCCCAACGTACGGTAGAAAGTCATATTTATTTGGCGATCAAGTTCCTGAAAGCACATATGTCTAAGCAGGATTTCTATTTGTTTTCTCTTCTGTTTCTTTTCCGGCAGGGAAATTTTTAAAAAAAAGATTCTTTTGCTCCGTAGTTTCTTTCTCTCATACGTTTTGCTGATATAAAGGATAAAAAATGGATTTCGATTACGGACTTTTGGCAAAGTATCTGGCGGACAATATCTCTTCCGACGAAATGCAGGAGATGTTGGCCTGGGGTAATTTATCTCCGGATAATAAAACAATATTGTCGGATGTGATGCGTCTGCGTGTGTCCTATCATTCGATGTATTATAAAAGTCCGGATCGTATTGAAGAGGCTTTGGGAAAGGTAAACGGCAAGATTGACCGATCGAATCGTTTTCAATTAATGCGTAACGTGTTGCAATATGCAGCTGTCTTTTTGGTGCTGGTGTCCTGCTTTTATGGAGGTTACGAGTATTTTCAGCCTGAAAAACAGATATGTATTGTAGTTAAGCCCGGCCAAGATGTGAAAAAAGTTATGCTTGCCGACGGAACTTGTGTCTGGTTGAAGGGCGGCTCGACATTGAAGTATCCGGTATCGTTCTCTGACGAGAATCGTCAGGTCTCCTTGCAAGGAGAAGCTTTCTTTGAAGTCTCAAAGAAAGCAGGAGCAGTTCTCGCTATTTAATGTTTTTACCGGATATGTGAATATCCAGGTAAAAGGTACTTCCTTTGATGTAAAGATCGATAATGAAAATAAGAAAGTTGAGACTGTTCTGGTCAGTGGTCAGATAGAACTGTTGGATATTAACCGGAATAAAGTATTGGATGTCTCTCCCGGAGAGAAAGTGACTTATAACCAAAACAAGAATGAATACACCTCGGAAGCTATAGATGTAAATATTTCGACAGCCTGGCGGTTAAGGCAGTTTGTGTTTGAAAATGCTACCCTGCGCGAAATAGTAAATAAACTATCCGTAAAATTTAATGTGAACATCAATATCGAGTCTTCGGCTCTTGCACGGCGTAAATTTCGCTGTGTGATCAATGAGGACGAAGGACTTGCCGATATCCTGAATCTGTTGGGATACCTCGCACCGATCCATTATAAGGTGGAAGGAAAAGAAGTTTTTATATATGAACAACCCCAAAAAGCAATGCCTATGATAAAATGACCGAGAGTAGAAAAATGAACACACAACAAGAAATCTAACTGAAAAATTAGTACTAACATTATTAAATCACATGTATGATTAAAAAAGTTTCTATTGCGACATTAGCAATGTTTTTGACATCTGTATCGCCTGTAATGGCGGTAAACGGTTCGCAATCTTTGTATGTGAATCTGGAACTGACGCTGAATAGTACGACAGTCGGTGCAGTAATACAAAGTATAAGTGAACAGACTGGGTATGAATTTTCTTATGATGAATCTTTGTTAAATAAGAAAATCTCCAACGTATTTGTTAATTTAAAAAATGAACACATAGAAAAAGTGCTCAAAGAGGTTTTTAAAGATACCGGTATTTCTTACAAGATTGTGAATAACCGTGTGTTTTTGAAAGACAATAGTGTGAAAAGGAATGTTCGCACAGAACAGGTTGTAAATGAAGTGCAACAGAAGGAGAGGAGAATATCTGGTGTCATTGTCGATGAAGAAGGAGCATCGATCATTGGTGCAAACATTACTCTCGAGGGAAATAGCAGTGTTGGAACAGTAACAGATGCTAATGGGAGGTTTGTCTTAAGCAATATTCCTGCCGGGGCTACTTTACTTGTCTCCTATATAGGCTATTTAGAGCAGAGAATTCGGGTGGAAGATGGGAAGGTCTCTTATCAGGTCACATTACATGAAGATACCCAAAAGTTGGATGAAGTGATCGTTGTCGGATACGGTGTAGAGAAAAAAATAAATATGACCGGAGCTATTACTAATGTGAAGACAGAAGAGTTATCTACAATTTCAACGACCAATTTATCTAATACTTTAGCGGGTCGTGCACCGGGATTGACAATTGTCGGGAGTTCAGGTTTCATGGGAGCAAGTTCAGAAATCCGTATGCGTGGTGGGTTCGGTGATCCGTTATTTGTTATTGACGGAATTATCCGGGATAAAGCGGCATTCGATGCACTTGAGTCGAACGAGATCGATCAGTTGAGTTTTTTAAAAGATGCTGCAACAGCTTCTGTTTATGGATCGAAAGCGGGTAATGGAGTGGTCCTGGTGACAACTAAGTCGGGAGCGGATAGTATGGGGAAACCCAAATTTGAATATCAGGGATCATATACGTTTAATAAACCCACTCGTAAGTTATTTACAGATGAGATGAGTGCTTACAAAGAGTTGGTTTATCAGAATTTAGTTGCTGAAGCTAATGGACTGGTCAGACCTAATAATGACGAAGAGATGGAATATGCTAAGACGCATGATTATAATGTGAATGACCTGATTTGGCAAAATCCATGGAATACAAAGCATTCTATTAGTGCGACAGGTGGTACTGAAAAAGTTAAATACTACGTTTTAGGAAGTTTTATCAGAGAAGAAGGTTCTTACAAGAATCTGGAAAATAATAAGTATTCGTTCCGATCTAATTTGACCGTAAATCTGAGTAAGTATATATCATTGAATGCAAATGTTTCCGGCTACCAGAAAGACGATAGACGATTCAATTGGTCTGGAAGTGGCGATGATAGTGAGGATATATTCGACTTTTATAGAACTACGTTTAATTGTTTGAGGACGGTTCCGTCTTATGCGTATCTGGATGGTACTCCGGCAAACGAAAAGACTGATTATCCTGTTTATCCGGATGTCAGTAATTTTAAAGGATGGAATGTTGCAGATGTGATATTGGGTGATCGTTATATCAAAACCCGCAGACGGAATGTAAATGGTATTTTATCATTAAACATTGACTTGAGTAAGCTTTTACCCGGATTATCAACAAAAGTAACTGGAAATTACATCATCAATGATTATGCTCGTAAGAAATATCTTACTCATCAGAAAGCCTACAATTTTCAATCGGCTGATCCTAATAACCGTTTTGTTCCGGGACCATTGGATTTGAATAAATATAATATCTTCACGTTTGGTTCCAATTATGAGAATCTGACTTATGGTTCCCGCCAATTCTGGAATGAACAGTTTGACTGGACGGTGAACTATAAAAATAAGTTTGGCAAGCATGAAGTAGGCGGAATGATCACTTTCGAACAGGCACAAAGTCAGGGTGAAGCCATCTATGCAACAGCGAATGATCCGCTGACGGCTTATGACCAATGGTTTGTGTTTTCGACCGATCCGGAAAGACGAACGGTTTCAGTAAATGAATCGGAGAATTTAGGCTCGCATTTGTCGTGGATCGGACGTGCTACATATAATTATGATTCCAAGTATATAGCAGAGTTTTCATTCCGTTATGATGGAAATAATAAATTTCCAAAAGAAAGCAGATGGGGCTTTTTCCCCTCGGCCTCACTTGGATGGCGTATCAGTAAAGAAGCCTTTATGGAGAGTGCTTCTAATTGGCTTGATGACTTAAAAATACGTGCTTCTTACGGTACTACCGGTAACGATTTGAATACATCGAATGCGTCGATCGGATATTTCCAGTATATAGAAAGATACACTTCCGGTAACAGTTATATGTTTGGCAATGGGTTAGCTAATGGTATTCAATCAGGCAGTATGCCGACTTATGATTTGACCTGGGCTACATCATCGACTGTCAATGGTGGTTTGGATTTTACATTTTTAGGTAATAAGTTAAGTGGTACTATCGATGGATTCTATAGAAAGGAAACTGATATTTTGGGTTCAAGAACTTCTTCTTTACCTAGTACCTATGGTGCATCGTTGGCTCCTGAAAACTATGCTGAACGTTCATGGAGAGGTGGAGAATTCACATTAAGTTGGAGAGATAAAGCTAAACACGGAATAAACTATTCTCTTTATATGAATATAGGCTATTCCAAAGATCGCTGGGATGTATTGGATGAATCGGTAATTTATATGACAGGTAATCTGAAAGACTTGTCTTTGGTTGGAATGTCGGCAGGACGTATCACGGGTTTGAAAGTGGATCATTTGTTAACAGATCAAGCAGAAGTGGATGAATTGATCGCTAAAGGATTTAAGCAGTATGGACGTGATCCGTACCTTGGCGGCCTTTTATTTCAGGATACTCGTGGTGATGGTTATGCTCCGGGACCGGATGGTAAAATTGATGGAAATGATGCGTATAACTTGTTGTCCACAAATGGGACTCCCCGTATTAACTATGGTTTCGGAGGTAGCTTCAGTTGGAAGGGGATTACTGTTGATATGCATTTTCAAGGTGTTGGTAACTATGATCGGTTAGTAGGATGTGAGGCAACCAAGGGTATGCCGCAGTATGGTGGTAACACACGTCCGTATTATCCTATCTGGACAAGTGAAAAATGCTGGAGTCCGGAGAATCCTGATGGTATTTATCCTCGTGTAATCGGTAAGAACCAGTATGAATCAGGTTATGGTGATACTGATTTTTGGATGCGAAATGGTGCGTATTTACGTTTGAAGAACCTTAACGTAGGATATGATTTGCCTAAGGTGGTTCTTCGTCCGTTGGGACTGACCCATGCCCAGGTATTTATGAACGCAACCAACTTATTCTCTATCTCTGCGATGAATGAGTTCATGGATCCTGAACAAAAATATTACGATTCATTCCCTTTGATGAGATCGTTTACATTTGGTCTTAACTTCTCATTTTAAAATTAAAAAATATGAAACTGAATAAATTAAAACAATCATTGGTTGGTTTGGTAACTATATTGCTGGTCAATGGATGCAATAGTTTGGATATATCAAATTTGTGGAATTATGATGCGGACCTGGTTTGGAATGATGATAACCTGGCAACAGCGTATGTGACCGATCTCTATGGCGATATTTTCAGTGGATGGTCTACAAGTGCCGATAATACAGCAGAACAACAAACTGGTATTCCGTTTATGTTAAGTACTATAACGACATCGGGGAGTGGTTATAAACGATGGAATTATACCAATATCCGTAATATTAATTTAGGTATCGAATATCTTGCGGAGGGAGCTTGTTCCGAATCCGTTAAGAATAGTCTGACAGGTCAGATGCTATTTATGAGAGCCTATGAGTATGGTGAAATGGTCGTTTATCATGGAGGTATGCCCTATATTACCAAAGCTCAGGATAAAGATAAAGACGACCTGTATGTAACTCGTAATTCTACAGCGGAATGCTTTGATTTGATAATAAAAGATCTGAATGATGCTATTGCATTGCTTCCGGCAAAAGCTACGGGTAATAATTATGGACGTATAGATCAGTGTTTTGCTAAAGCATATAAGGCAAAGATGTTGCTTTATAAAGCTTCTCCGCAGTTTAATCCGAGTAACATGTATGATAATAAATATTGGAGCGAAGCTTATACGGCAGCAAAGGAGGCATATGACTTCTGTATATCCCAAGGAATTAAATTGACTGCTAATTATGCTGATAACTGGTTAGTGGACGGTAATTCAGAGGTCGTTTTTCCTATTATATACAGCAATCCGGATAAGACTGCAGGATGGGAAAATACTATTCGTCCGTCTTCTTTGAGTCGTAGTAATGCCAGTAATACACCTACCTGGGACATGGTAAAAGCTTTTCCTATGATGGATGGAAAGAGGTTTGATGATCCGGACGGCAAGTATTATGTTGGTGAAGAATCCGAGTTTTTACAGAAATATTGGAAGAACCGTGATCCTAGATTTGAGGATTGTATCCTATATAATGCAGATTTGTATCCTGTATCAGGAACCGCTTCAGGATACCGCCAATACACTTCGGTGGGTATAGCGGTTAGAGAAGATTCCTATGGAATCAATCCGAATGTAGGTAGTACTGCCACACAAAATGATGCAATCAGTGGTATGTATGTGCGGAAAGGATCTGATCTGTCTTTAAGTCAAGATTTGGTATCGACCTATGACCATGATTACCCATTCATGAGATTAGCTGAAGTCATGTTTATCTATGCTGAAGCAGCCAATGAAACAGGTCACGAAGATACAGCCATAGATATGTTGAAGCAGATTCGTAAACGGGCTGGTATCGAAGCTGGAGAAAACGGATTGTATGGATTGAAAGTCAGCAGTCGTGAAGAGATTCGCCAGGCTATTCTTGATGAACGTAATGTAGAATTGTGCTTTGAAGGGCATCGTTTTATGGATCTGAGAAGAACTCGTAAAATGATGCAATTGAACGGACTGCAAAAATATGGAATCGAAGCTATCGCTATCAATGAGGATGGTACTGAAATGGATATTGCTGAAGCTACCCAAAAAGCCAAGACGTATTCATTGGTTCCTGATAATTTTAAATATATACTTAGAATGGTACCGATCAGTGCCATTGCCGAAAATAAATTTTTGATTCAGGAATCTTATTATTTCTTTCCGATCCAGGAAAGTAAAATATTAGAAAATCCGAATCTGGAACAAAATAATAACTGGGGCGGCACATTCAATCCTACTATGGAATAATTGAACGGATAATTTTGAGACGGAAGGTTTATTTTTAAACTTTCCGTCTTAACTTTGTACTGACTAAAATAAATTTCTACATTATGAAAGTAAAGCATTGTTTGGTGGCAGCAGCCTTGTTGTTTGCCTTTACAACGGCGTATGCCGCTGATAAAATCACGATCGGTGTCATCCAGTATGATCTGACTGATATCGATAAAAGTTTCAAAGATTTGCATGACCAGGGATTCGGGTCCTGCGAAATCAGTTACAGGAAAAATACGCTGACGAAAGATTTTGCTGAAAAGGTAAAAGAGGCTTCGAAGAAATATGATATCAAAGTGACTACTTTGGTTGGTGTGCCCGGTAGTAAAAGTACCTGGAACTTCCGGAAGGGACCGGCAACGATCGGACTGGTGCCTACAGACGAACGGGCAGAAAAGATCAAAGTGTACCATGAAATGATCGACTTTTGTGCGATGGCTGATATTCTGGCAATGCACTCCCATTTCGGATTTATTCCGGAAGATCCTTCTTCCGAACAATATAAAGATTTTGTCAAGGTAATGCAGGACCTGGCGAATTATGCGAAAGAACGCAATGTCCTGATCTATTTTGAAACAGGGCAGGAGACACCGACAACATTGATCCGTGCCATAAAAGATATAGGAACCGGAAATGTGTTCATCAATTGTGACCTGGCAAACCTGCTGATGTACGGAAAGGCTAACTCTTTGGATGCCGTGAAACAGTTCGGACCTCTTATCAAAGAGTTTCATGCTAAAGACGGAAAATATCCGGACCCCGATAACCCTTATGAATTGGGGGCGGAAGTACCTATCCCAACCGGAGATGTTAATTTTCCAGCAGTTATTGCCGAATTGAAGAAACAGGGTTTCCAGGGAGCTGTCACCATCGAGTGTGAGTTGAACGGTTCCCAGCATGATTATGTCATAAAAACTCGTAAATATTTGCAAGAGTTATTGGATAAATAATATCTTTGTGAGACGTTAGAGGGAGATTTTGCTTTCTAACGTCTTTTTTAATACGGAAAAAATTACAATTGCTAATCAATATTATACATTAATTTGTACTATGAGAACAAACAGAAGGGACTTCCTTAAAACCCTTGGGGGAATTGCGGCCTTTACGATTGTGCCGCGTCACGTGCTTGGAAATGGCTTTATCGCTCCAAGCGACCAGTTGACAAAAGGTATTATAGGTACAGGCGGAATGGGACGTGGTCATGTGAACTATGCCGGAACACGTCTGGTTGCCGTTTGTGATGTCGACAAGAAACATCTTGAACTGGGGAAACAATTGGTGAAGGATAAGATCGCCGCTTATCATGATTTCCGTGATCTGATACTCGACCCTAACGTTGATATCGTGCATATTGCGACGCCTCCCCACTGGCATGGTATTATGTCGGTAGAAGCTGCCAAAGCAGGAAAAGATATCTGGTGTGAAAAACCGATGACACGTACGATCGGTGAAGGTAAACGTGTGATGGAAGCGGTAAAACAGAACGGACGCATGTTTCGTCTGAATACCTGGTTCCGTTTCGCTGACCCCTTCTACGGACTGGGTACTCCCGTTAAACCGTTGAAGAAATTGGTTCAGAGTGGTCTGCTTGGCTGGCCGTTGAAAGTAACGATCAGTAAACATACCGGTTTCGACTGGAAATTCTACTGGGTAGGTAAAGAATATCTCGAACCGCAAACAGTTCCTTCCGAACTGGATTACGATATGTGGTTAGGCCCGGCTCCTTATAAACCTTATAATGCACACCGTGTTCACCAGACATTCCGCGGATACTGGGATTATGACGGTGGCGGACTAGGTGATATGGGACAACATTATATCGACCCTGTACAGTATTTCCTCGGAAAAGATAACACAAGCCCTGTGAAGGTGGAAGTGGATGCTCCTCAACAACATCCGGATGCCGTAGGAACATGGCGTTCTATTACTTATACATACGACGACGGTTGCCAGATCGTTCTTTGGGGTGGCGACTTCGGCGATCCTAATACGCCGTATATCTCCGGTCCGAACGGTAACGTTTATAAGAATTTTGTATGTGATATCCCTGATTGGGAAAAGAAACTGGCCGATTTCCCGGAACCTGAACCACAGGTGACCGACTTTATCGAGTGTGTAAAGACACGCCAGCCTTTTGCCTTGAATGAACGGAATGGATTCCGCTCGTCTACGATCGTGAATATGGGTGCTACCGCACTTCGTCTGAATCGTACGTTGGAATTCGATCCGGTGAAACTTGAATTTGTGAACGATGAGGCCGCTAACCGTCTGCTCGACCAGCCGATGCGTGCGCCATGGAACATTTAATTAGGGGTTAATATACTAAATCAAAAGAGAATAAAATGAGAAAAGCATATATATCGATTGCCAGCTTGCTATTATTCGGCAGCGTACTGATGGCTCAGTCTCCGGCAAACCGTACAGCTAAAACAACTGCGGCAGATGTACTGGCCCAGATGCCTGCTGAGAAACAGGCTGAATATAATAAACTGATCAATGACCTGAAAGGTACCGGCGAAGAAGGGGTACTGATGTTGGTCAACATGATAAACGCTCCCGGAAAGGGTAGCAATGCACAGGTGGATTACGCTTTGAGCGGCCTGACGCATTATGTGATGGCGAAAGGAGAAGAAAGTGCCCGCCTGGCAACAGCAAATGCATATCTGAAAGCCTTAGATATGGTGAACGAACGTGAAACCAAAGCATTTATCATCCGTCAGCTTCAAATCCTGGGACAAGACGAATGTATCGATGCGCTGTCTGCTTATCTGGGTGATGAAAGCCTGAGTGGTCCGGCTGCACGTGCATTGGCTGCTAATGGCAGCGAGAATGCCGGCAAGGCTTTACAAGCCGCTTTAATGCGCCGTATGGGTACTCCGAAGACACAAAAAGATATTATCGTTGCGATCGGTGAGGCACAGGTGGAAGGAACGGAAGATCTTCTGAAAGCGTTAGTGGGTTCGGGAGATGAAAGTATGCAGAAGGCTGTCCTGCACTCATTAAGTCGTGTGGGAAGCAAGGCCTCTATCAAAGAACTGGCTGATGCTGCAGCGGCTGCCGGATATACAATGACGAAGACAAATGCGAACGAAGCATATATCGCGTTGCTGAAACGCGTAGCTGCACAGGGAGATGTAAAGGAAGTGGAAAAGGCTGCCAACGATCTGTTGAAGAAAGCTACCAAAGCAGGACAGACTCAGACCCGTGACGCAGCTTTGCAGATCCTGTTATCGCTGAAGAAAGAAAACAGTACTAAATTATTGCTTTCAGCTCTGAAAGACGGCAACAAGGAATATCGTAATGCAGCATTGAACTATGCATCCGATTTTGCAAATAAAGAAGTATATATCGAAGTGATGAAGGCGATGCAGAAAGCAAAACCGGAAGTGAAAGTGGATGTTATCAACTGGATCGGCCGTGAAGCTAAATGCCCGTCTAAACATGATGTGATCAAGAATCTTGAACTTCGTTTCGATCTGACAGCTATGCAGGTTCTGCTGGGTCAGTTGAAAGACGCGAACTTCGATGTGAAACAGGCAACTGTCTGGACAATGGTTAAGATAGGCGACAAACAGGTTATCCCTGCTCTTGCCGATTTACTGACAAGCGACAATAAAGATATAATCCTGTTGGGACAGGATGCATTGGCTGCCTTCAGCGGTGATATCGACCAGGCTGTAGCACGTGCTATCCCGTCTGCTACGGATGCCGGAAAGATTGCCGGTGCTGAATTGCTGGCTATGCGTAAAGCGACGGCCAACCTGACGACGGTACTCGAACTGATCAAGTCCGGTTCACCGGAAGTGAAGAAAGCGGCTTATACTGCATTGAAAGATGTCGTATCGGAAGGCGACCTGGTCAATCTGTGCGGAATGCTCGAAACTGCAGATGCGTCTGCCGTGGCTCCGATCCAGCAGGCTGTGATCTCCGCGATCTCTTCTATGTCTCCTGCAAAACAGAAAGAAACGATCAGCCGTCGTATGCTCCAGGCCGGCGACAGCAAAAAGTATTTGTATTATACCGTATTGGCTACAACCGGTGAAAAAGATGCACTGGCTACTATCGTCGATGGTTTCCGTAAGGGATCGGGTGCTGCCCGCGATGCTGCTTTTGATGCTTTATTGAACTGGAAAGGTATCGAAGCTGCCGATGAACTGTATGTCATCTGTGCGGATGCTCCTTCTTCCGCTTATTTCGATCGTGCTCTGAAAGCCTATGTGAAGTTGGTTTCTAATCCTGCCTTTACCGGCGAGAATCGCTTATTGAGTTTGCGTAAAGCGATGGAAATTGCTAAAACAGATGAACAGAAGAATATCATCCTGAAACAGATTGAACGGACAGGAACATTCCTGGGAATGTTGTATGCCGGTGAATTCCTGGATCAGAAACCTGTTCAGCAGGCAGCAGCCAACGCAGTCATGAATATTGCTTTAGGAAATAAAGACTATACAGGAACCAATGTACGTGAATTGCTGAACAAAGTAATGCAGGTACTTGACAATCCGGATGCCGGTTATCAGAAAGAAGCGATCAAGAAACATCTGGCTGAAATGCCGCAGGGTGAAGGTTTCGTTTCTATCTTCAACGGGAAAGACCTGACAGGCTGGAAAGGCTTGGTTGAAAATCCGATCGCACGTGCAAAGATGAAGCCAGCCCAATTGGCAAAAGCACAAGAGAAGGCTGACGATAATATGCGTCGTGACTGGAAAGTCGAAAACGGACTGTTGATGTTCGATGGTACCGGTTATGACAACCTGTGTACGGAAAAGCAATATGGCGACTTTGAAATGTATGTAGACTGGATGCTTGATCCGGCTGGTCCTGAAGCAGATGCAGGTATCTATCTGCGCGGAACACCTCAGGTGCAGATCTGGGATACTTCCCGTGTCAATGTAGGTGCCCAGGTTGGTTCCGGCGGTCTGTATAATAACCAGGTGAACCCGAGTAAGCCGTCTAAAGTGGCAGATAACAAGCTGGGCGAGTGGAACAGCTTCTACATCAAGATGGTTGGCGACCGCGTAACTGTAATCCTGAACGGAGAAAAGGTAGTAGACGACGTGATCCTTGAAAACTATTGGGATCGTAAACAACCGATCTTCCCGATCGAACAGATCGAATTGCAGGCTCATGGCAGTAAAGTGTACTACCGTAATATATATGTAAAGGAACTGGAACGCAAGGAACCGTTCAAACTGTCGGCAGAAGAACAGAAAGAAGGTTTCAAAGTCTTGTTCGACGGTACTAACATGCATCAGTGGACTGGAAATACAGTCGACTATACGATTGAAGATGGTTGTATCTCTATGATACCCAGCAAGAGTTATGGTGGAAACCTGTATACAAAGGATGAATTCGGAAACTTCGTTTATCGTTTTGAGTTCCAGTTGACTCCTGGAGCTAATAACGGCGTAGGTATCCGTACTCCGATGGAAGGCGATGCTGCTTATGTAGGTATGGAGATCCAGATACTGGACTGCGAACATCCTATCTATAAAGATATTACCAAGTATCAGCACCACGGTTCCGTTTACGGTATCATCCCAACGAATGCCGATCACCACAAAGCATTCAAGCCGGTGGGTGAATGGAATGAAGAGGAGATTGTTGCTAACGGAGATAATATCCGTGTAACAGTGAATGGAGTGGTGATCCTGGAAGGTAACATCCGTGATGCCGTTAAGAACGGAACACCTGACGGTAAGGAACATCCGGGCTTGTTCAACAAGAAAGGACATATCGGATTCCTGGGACATGGCTCACCTGTGAAATTCCGTAATATCCGGATCAAAGAATTGAAATAACAGATTCTTATCTGAAAGGAAAGCGGAGCTCGGTTTACCGGTCTCCGCTTTTTTTATTTTAACGTAGAATCTTTGAAAAGCCTTGAATATAAATGAACTTTAATTTGCTGGAATGATTTTTAATACCGAATTTTGTGTTCATACTAGTATGAGTAATGTATGGGTACAGATCAGTATAAGTTATTATTGGATACGGCACAAGTTGGTTGGTGGGAAATTGATTTCAAGAGAAAGTGCTATATCTGTTCAGATTATTTGGTCAGTCTGTTAGGCTTGAAAGACAATGCCATTCCGACAGATGATTTTCTTGGTTTGATCCGCGAGGACTACAGGGCCAGGATAGCGAATGAGTTTGCTTATTTTAAAGAAGTAGGCATTTATGAGCAGATTTTCCCGATGAAGACCTGTTATGGTCTTCGCTTTGTACGGACAAAGATCTGTAAACGGGAGATCGATGCTACCGGAAAGATCTATGTACTGGGTATCCTGCAGCTAGTTCCTTTTAGTGAAACAGAAGAAAATAAGCCAGCCGTAAATAATCAGGTGGACAGTCTTCTCCGTCACCTGAACACCATATCCCGCGCTTTGCATTCTTTCATCCAGACAAACGACTTGTTGACTTCTATCCAACTGGTCCTTACCGAAATTCTGTTTTCCATCGACACAAAGGGACGAGCCTGTATTATGGAATACAGTGACGACAGAAAAACGATTAGTTGTACCTACGAAGTGTGTAGTGACGGCGTTTCGACTGTCCGTTCATCGCTGCAGAATATTCCAGTTTCCACATTGCCGTGGTCGACACGCCGGATACGGAATCTGTACCCGGTGATGATCAGTAATCTGGATGAACTGCCGGCAGAAGCGGGCGAAGAGAAAAAATACTTGCAGCGGAGAGGCGTACTTTCCTTTATCCTGATCCCTTTGATCATTAAGAAAAAGGCATGGGGTTATATCGGCATCGATATCGTCGACAAATATCGTATGTGGAACCTGGAAGATTATCAATGGCTTTCTTCCATCGCCAATATTATCAGTATCATAACGAAGATGGCGCGTATCAACGAGGCGCTCGACCGGGGTGAAAAGTTGTTGCGCAATATTTATACGAACATACCTGTCGGGATCGAGTTGTACGACAAGGATGGATTTCTGATAGATATGAATAATAAGGATGTAGAGATCTTTGGTTTGAACTCCAAGAAAGATGCGTTAGGGATCAACATTTTTGACAATCCGCTGCTTCCACAGGATGTACTGGACAAGATGTCCAGGAAGAAACCTGTCTCGTTCCGGTTGAATTATTCTTTTACGGATATCAGATCCTATAAATATTACCCAACCAGGAAGAACGATTCGATCGACCTGATAACAAAGGTCAGCATGCTTTATGATAATAAGGGTGAGTTGATAAACTATCTTTTTATCAATCTGGATAATACAGATAAAACGATTGCTTACAATCGTATTGAAGAGTTCGAATATTTCTTCACATTGGTCAGCCGTTATGCGAAAGTGGGATATGCCAAATTCGACCTGCTGACTCGCGAAGGATATGCGATCAGCCAGTGGTATCAGAACCTTGGGGAAAAAGATGGGACACCTTTACCTGAAATAATAGGAAACTATAAAAGTGTACATCCGGAAGACCGTGCCGTGATGCTGGACTTTTTTGATAAAGTAGTGAAGGGGGAAGCTACCAGTATCCGTAAAGAGCTACGTATCAAACATGAAGACGGATGGAAATGGATACGTGTCAATGTGATGTGTACTTCCCAGTTGAGTGATTCAGACAAGATCGAAATGATCTGTGTGAATTATGATATTACCGAGTTGAAAGAGACAGAGCAGCAGCGGGAAAAGGCAGAAGAGCTGGACCGGTTGAAATCGGCTTTCCTGGCAAATATGAGCCACGAGATACGTACTCCGCTAAACGCTATTGTCGGCTTTTCGACCCTGTTGACCGAAACGGAAGACAAGGAAGAACAATTGCAGTTTGTCGAGATAATCCAGAAGAACAATGAACTTTTATTGCAGCTGATATCCGATGTGCTCGATCTGGCGAAGATAGAAGCGAATACGATCGAATTCAAACCGGTAGATATACAACTGAAAGACTTTTTGGAAGATTTGGTAAAATCCATGAAAATAAAACTTCATGGAGGTGTGGAGCTTTGCAGTCAACCGGGTCTGAAGCCTTGCATCTTCACGTTCGACCATGTACGGTTGAGCCAGCTCTTTTCCAATTTTATCAATAATGCGATCAAGCATACGGAAAAAGGCTTTATTACATTGGCTTATGAACTTCGTCCGGATGAAATCGAATTTTCGGTCACTGATACGGGAGAGGGTATGAGTAAAGAAGTCCAGTCGCACGTTTTCGACCGTTTCTATAAAGGGAATGACTTTAAGCAAGGGACAGGTCTTGGACTTTCTATCTGTAAAAGTATTGTGGAACAGCAGAAAGGCAAGATCGGAGTAAGTTCAGAAATTGGCAAAGGTTCGCGTTTCTGGTTCTCCTTACCCCGATAAAAGATTTTATTCCTTTTCTCCGTAAGCCAGGTCTCCGGCATCTCCCAGTCCCGGGATGATGTACGAATGATCATCCAGCTCATCGTCGAGAGCAGCGATCCAGATGGTTGTTTTGTCATCCGGCATTTTCCGTTGCAGGTATTCTATCGCTTGTTTGCTGGCGATGATGGATGCCACATGGATATGCGCCGGGTGTCCTTTGGTCAGTAATGCTTCGTAGGCGAGTTCCATCGAACTTCCGGTGGCAAGCATCGGGTCGGTAATGATCAATGTCTTTTCGGTAAGTCTTGGAGAGGCTATGTATTCGATATGAATATCAAAGTTCAAACGGTCTTTGTATTTGCGATAAGCAGAGACAAAGGCATTTTCTGCATAATCGAGATAACTCAAAAAGCCCTGATGGTAAGGCAGTCCTGCCCGTAATATGGTACTGATCACTATCCGGTCGTCGGGAGTATTCATCGGTGCGATCCCTAACGGAGTCTGGATATCTTTCCGGGTGTAAGTAAAATCTTTACTGATCTCATAAGCCATGATTTCACCGATACGTTCGATGTTTCTGCGAAAGCGGAGACTGTCTTTCTGGATATCTACATCTCTGAGTTCGGAAACGAACCTGTTCAGGACGGAGTTTGATTCCCCAAGATTAACTATTTTCATGTGTATTCTGTTGTATTATGCAGACTAATTTTTTTTCGGAGCCGAAATTATATATAATTAGAGCATCACACAAATGTTTCTCTGTAAAATTCTAAATTTAGGGCAAAAGTTTCATATTCCGAAACAGGGTAGGTTGTTCGGATTCTGGAATTGCGATAATTGAGTAGGGGACATGCTGGCGGTTGTTTAATTAGAACCTGAATGTTTCGATATTCATTAAAAACACCTCATTTTACTAGAAATCTGTATGTATTTTTGCAGATATGATAAAGTAAAAGAACAAGGAGGTGTAAAAAAACATCCTTCCCGCAAAAGCAAGAAGGATGTTATAGAGAAAAATCATATTATTTTTTTTCGCCAGTGCCGTTCATAGCCTCCAGCAAGAATTTACCGGGTTTGAACTTTACCGTTGTTCTGGCTGGAATTTGTACTGGAGTACCAGTTTTTGGATTACGAGCCAGGCGACTTGTTTGAGGTCTCGGTATTAAAGTACCAAAACCAATAAGAGTAATTTCCTCTTTTTGCGACATTTTTTCGGTTACGATCTCGATGTAAGCATCTAATACTTTTTTCGCTTTCTGTTTTTGTAACCCTGCCTTATCTGCTAAGGCCTCGATAAGTTCTGCTTTGTTCATGAGTGTTTCTTTTTAATGATTATATACATTGCAAATGTAAGCCATTGCTTTTTCTATATGGTGTCTTTTTCCAAGTAAGCAAAATGGCGTTCATTTCTTATTAAACAATAGCTGTAGGCTTTTGTTACGATTAGAGAAACAAAAAACGTTAATTTGCATTGGGTTGCGGTAATCGAAACAAAGGAAGGCATTTATGCTATTGAGTGGAATCGTTCTTTGGACATTTTTGTAAAAACAATATGAGTAAAAACAGTAAAATAACATACTAATAATTATGAAAGATGCATTGAATAACGGGCTGATAAAAGCCATGAGAGAACATCTCCCGGAGGAGACGAACCTAGCTAACTATATTATGGATATTATATCCATAGGAAAAGAAGCTGTTTATCGCCGGTTACGCGGAGAGGTTCCGTTTACTTTTTTTGAAGTATCATTATTATCCCAAAGTCTGGGGATCTCACTCGATCAGATCGTGGGAACCAACCGGGCGGAAGGGGCCGTTTTCAATCTGAATGTCTCTAATACCATGAGTCAGATCGATAATTACCATGATATTCTCAAACGGTACCATAAGCTATTTGCTTTCATCAAGGACGATCCGAAGGCAGTCCTCAGCGCGGCATGCAACATCGTGCCGTTCACTTTCTATTCGCCTTTCGAACGTTTGACGAAGTTTCGCCTCTGCCGCTGGATGCATCAGAACAACGGGATGAAGATCACTGCCAGCATGTCTGATGTTGTAGTTCCGGAGAAGGTGCTGGAGTCGCAGCGTAAGTTGATGCAGGAACTCCGGCAGGTCCCGTCTTCCTATACCATATTAGATAGCAATATTTTCCAGTCGATGGTCAGGGAGATCAAATACTTTGCAGGATTGAATATGCTGACCGACGACGATATCGACGTTATGAAGCAGGAACTCCACCGTTTGCTGGACGAAATGGAGCTGATCGCGGCACGGGGAGAGTATTCGAACGGCAACAAAGCGTATCTTTACCTGTCGAACATCAATTTTGAAGCAACCTATACATTTCTGGAAAAGGGAAGTTTCCAGCTATGTATGTTCCGCCTTTATGCCATCAACTATATGGATTCGCAGCATCCGGAGATCTGCCGTGCCCAGAAAGAATGGATCCAGTCGTTGAAACGTTATTCCACTTTGATATCGCAGAGCGGGGAGATACAGCGAATGATCTTTTTCACGAAGCAGCGTGAGATCGTCGATACATTATAATAATGTAGCCGTGTGCTAATATGCCGGTCAGCCAATTATAAAGATATTTCTTAATTGGCCGATCGGCATATTGACCTATTGGCACATTATTACTACTTTTGTCCTGCAATAAATAATAAACAGATATTATGAGGATAGAAGAAAATTACTCCCTGGAGAAGCATAATACATTCCATCTGCCGGTGAAAACACGGTGGTTCATGGAATATACCGATGAAGAAGAATTAGGACGGATCTTACGGGACGAGTATTTTCAGGAGTGTTTGTCGCTGCATATCGGATGCGGAAGCAATCTGTTGTTTATAAATGACTTTAACGGTATCGTTCTGCACTCGGCCATCAAAGGCATCAGTGTGGAGAAGGAAACCGACGAACATATCTGGCTGCGCGTCGGAGCCGCCGAGAAGTGGGACGACGTTGTTGCGCATGCCGTTGCCAACGGGTGGGGAGGGATCGAGAACCTATCGCTAATCCCCGGCGAGGCAGGTGCCGCCGCTATCCAGAATATCGGAGCCTATGGGGCGGAGATAAAAGATGTGATAGAAAGTGTGGAAGCATACAACCAGCTGACTTTTGAAAAGCGGATTTTTACGAACGAGGAATGTCAGTACGGTTATCGTTCCAGCTTCTTCAAAAACGAACATAACGATCCGTACATTGTTACATATATACTGATACGGTTGGATAAGCGCCCTGCTTTTTCCATAAACTACGGTAACCTGAAGGAGGCGCTGGCCGGTTGTCCGGAGCTTACTCTGGATGCCGTTCGCCGGACGGTGATCGCGATCCGTGAGGAGAAGCTGCCTGATCCGGAGAAGCTGGGAAATGCAGGCAGTTTCTTTATGAACCCGGTCATTTCGGCCGCCCAGTTCGGAAAACTGAAGGAGCAATATCCTGCGATACCTTCTTATCCGGCAGGCGAGGGGAAAGTGAAAGTCCCTGCCGGCTGGCTGATCGAACAGTGCGGTTTCAAAGGAAAGTCGCATGGCCAGGTAGGGGTATATGAGAAGCAGGCGTTGGTCCTCGTCAATCTGGGAGAGGCCAGGGGGCACGAGATTGCTTTGGTGGCGGAAAGTATCCGTACCGCCGTAAAAGATCGTTTTGGCATCGAAATAATGCCTGAGGTTAAATATGTAGGATAATGAAAATTACATTTCTGGGAACGGGAACTTCGACCGGGGTTCCCGAAATAGGCTGCCAGTGTGAAGTATGTACAAGCAAAGACCCTCGCGACTGGCGTCTGCGCACATCGGTATTAGTAGAAACGGAGGGCAAACATATCTTGTTGGACTGCGGACCGGATTTCCGCTGGCAGATGATCCAAAGTAAAACGTATCAGCTGGATGCAGTCCTGATTTCACACGAACATTATGACCATGTCGGAGGGCTGGACGACCTGCGTCCCTTTACCCGTGACAAGAGTGTGGATATATACGCGGAGGAGAATGTGGCCGAAGCGATCCGTACCCGCATACCTTACGTCTTCCGCGAACATAAATATCCGGGTGTCCCCAAACTGGAACTTCACACTATAGACAATACACCTTTCGTAGCCGCCGGTTTGCCGGTCGTGCCGATCCGTGTGATGCACGGGCGCCTGCCTATCCTGGGTTACCGGATAGGGAATATGGCCTACCTGACGGATCTGAAGTCGCTGCCGGAGGAAGAGTTTGCCAAATTGCAGGGATTGGACGTGCTTATCCTGACCGCCCTCCGGAAAGGAGAGCATCCGGCACACGAGAGTCTGGAAGAGGCGCTGGCCATGATCGGACGTTTGCGTCCGAAGGAAGCCTACCTTATTCATATGAGTCACCGCATCGGTTTGCATGCCGAGGTAGAAAAAGAATTACCCCCGCATGTGCATTTTGCGTACGACGGACTGATGCTTTTCAGTTGACAGTTGACAAGTGACAGTTGACAGTTGGAAGAACAGTCTGGTGATTGTGAGTAATCCGTATCTGTCATCTGTCAACTGTCACCTGTCAACTAGAAAGTACATCCCGTATAAAAGAACTTTCCGTTCTCTTCGTAAATCTGGTTGGAGATATGGAGTTGTGGGAAACGCTGTTCCAGCCTGACCGCCAGTGTATCGGCTATCGTCCGGAAAAGCGTGTCGGCAGGTTCAAGATAAGACAGGCTGCTGAAATAACAGATATTCCCTTCACTCTCGAACAAATCCGCTGCCAGCCACCTGTCGCTGACCCTCCACTGCGTCGAATCGTTGCTCTTCACGTATAAGTCGAGCAATTTCGACTGTATCAGCAGGTTGACCGGGGCATTGTTGTCGAGCGTTTTGCGAAGCCTCATCTGTTCTTTCGACAGGTTGTTTTTCTGCTTCCTTTGTATGGCGGCCACTTCCTCCAGCAATTTCTTGCTGTAACTGGCCACCCAGACACCATTATATTCGTAATAGCCGAAGAACTTGTTTCCCGTATCCGGGCAATAGGTGAAAGTAATTCCCCCTCTTGCCTGTTGTTGGGGAGCGAACGACCTGAAAGCCTGTTTCAGCACATTCTCCTCGATTTGCCGCACGATGTTGTTGTCCGCTTTCGCATACATGACGACACCCTGCGGATGAAACGAGAGATGCAGCGAGGCGATCTCCGGATTCTTCCGTATGATGTTCAGGTATATATCCGGAATTTCGGAAGCGAACGCCTGATAAACAGGCTCTTTCGTCAGTATGACCTTGGCGAAGACGGCGGGGCGGTTGACGGCCAGTATGGCTTCCGGTGCCGGTGCGGTCAGGGTGTACAGGTCGGTTTGTGCCAGCTCCTTACTCTTCTTCATGTCACCGAAAAAGTAGCAGACTGCCGACAGGGTAGCGAGAGCAGTTAAAATGGTAATCACTATTTCCCGCCTGTATATTCTCATGCTTTATATTTTTGCCTTCAGGAAATACTTGCACCAGGGCTTCAGGCCGCAGGCTTCGCACTTGGGTTTTCGTGCCACGCAGACATATCGTCCGTGCAGGATCAGCCAGTGGTGGGCGATGGGTATCTGCCTTTCCGGTATGTTTTTCACCAGTTCCTTTTCCGTTTCGAGCGGCGTTTTGCTGTTGTTGGTCAGGCCGATGCGGTTGGCTACGCGGAAGACGTGTGTGTCTACCGCCATCGTCGGTTTGTTGTAGACCACCGATGCGATGACATTCGCCGTTTTGCGTCCTACGCCGGGCAGCTTCTGCAACTCGTCGATGTCGGACGGCACCACGCCTCCGAAATCAGAGATCAGCATCCGTGCCATGCCGACCAGATGTTTCGATTTGTTGTTGGGATACGAGACGCTGCGGATATATTCGAACACCACCTCCGGCGTGGATGCAGCCAGCACTTCGGCTGTAGGAAAATCCCTGAACAGGGCGGGGGTGATCATATTTACACGCTTGTCGGTACACTGGGCCGACAGGATCACGGCAATAAGCAGTTGGTACGGATCGTCGTAATGAAGCTCCGTCTCAGCAACCGGTACGTTTTCTTCGAACCAGTTCAATACACCTTTATATCGTTCTTCCTTTCTCATATTGTTATTTCAATAAAGATAAGACATTTTTTCCGAGTAACAAACCCAAAAATACCGCAATAAGTCCTAAGATATTGCTAGCCAGTATATTTAGAAATGCTAATTTATAATCGCCCGTTTTCATGAGCGACATTGTATCCAGTGCGAACGAAGAGAAAGTAGTAAATCCGCCGAAAAGTCCGGTGAACAGGAAAGCTCTTGTGTTGGCAGAGAAGTTGTAATTTTCGGCCAGGCTCCAGCAGAAGCCGATAAGGAAAGAGCCGATTACGTTAACGGAAAGTATCCCGAAGGGAAAGGAGTAAAGCAACGACCGCTGCACCCACATGGAAACCCAATAGCGTAGTGCCGATCCGATTGCTCCTCCTGTAATTAAAATCAAAACCTTTATCATCTTTCATCCTCCAGTGTGTTTTCCCCGGGCTGGTTAGAGGCCCGGGGATGATGGTACATGATTTAGGTTTTCAATTTAATTGGCTGATTCGAATTGTTTCAGGAAACGGACATCGTTTTCAGAGAACATTCGAAGGTCTTTAACTTGGTATTTCAGGTTGGTTATACGTTCGATACCCATTCCCAGAGCGTAGCCGGTATAGACTTTACTGTCGATACCGCAATTTTCGAGTACATTCGGGTCTACCATACCGCAGCCGAGGATCTCTACCCAACCGGTATGTTTACAGAAAGCACATCCTTTACCGCCGCAGAGGTTGCAGGAAATATCCATTTCCGCAGAAGGTTCCGTGAACGGGAAGTAGGAGGGGCGCAAACGTATTTTCGTTTCCGGACCGAACATTTCTTTTGCAAAGAAAAGCAATGCCTGTTTCAGGTCGGCGAATGAGACATTCTTATCGACGTAAAGCGCTTCCACCTGGTGGAAGAAGCAGTGAGCACGGTAAGAGATGGCCTCATTACGGTACACACGTCCCGGGCAGATGATACGGATGGGAGGTTCTTGATTCTCCATCACGCGGGTCTGTACCGACGAAGTGTGCGTACGCAGTAAAACGTCCGGGTTATGTTGTATGAAGAATGTGTCCTGCATATCACGCGCAGGATGATCTTCAGCGAAATTCAGGGAAGAAAACACGTGCCAGTCATCTTCGATCTCCGGTCCTTCAGCGATGCTGAATCCCAGGCGTCCGAAAATATCACAGATTTCTTTTTTAACGATCGAAAGGGGGTGGCGTGTACCGAGTTGCACCGGATAAGCGGTACGGGTCAGGTCGATGTCGTCGTTGCCTGTCTGTACGTTGTCAAAACCTTCTTTCAGTTCGTTGATCTTATTTTGAGTAGCTTCTTTCAGCTGGTTCAGAAACTGTCCCACTTCACGCTTCTGATCGGCCGCAACGTTGCGGAAATCGTTCATCAGGGAAGATATCTCACCTTTCTTGCTGAGATATTTGATACGTAAAGCTTCCAGTTCTTCGGCATTTGCAGCCTTCATATTCTCTACTTCCTGAAGCAGAGCTTTAATTTTATCGATCATTTCTAATCATATTTGTTTTCGACGTGCAAATTTACTCCTTTCTTTTGGATACTGCAACCGATTGCAGCAGGTTTTTTATTAAAAACGTGATTCTGCGGGTTGATTGCTATATTCTTGTTCCTTAATCCGGTCAGAAGTTATAGGCAAGTCCTACACCGAGTATCTCTTTGAACTGCACTTTCGCGCCGTGCTTCGTGCCGTTGTCGTCGAACGTTTTCACGTCGTTGTCATATTTCAGGGTGGTGTTGAGCGTGGCCGAGAGGAATTTGTTGATCTTCATGCTGATCAATACATCCCAGTTGACGTCGATATTCCCGAACTGGTCGTTGTACGGGGTGAAGAAGTCGGCCGTCGTGATCAGGCTCACGTTTTCCATCACCGGCATTTCGGCACGGGCTTTCAGGTAAGCGCCGCATTCGATCTTGAAACGGTCGCCCGGATCGACGCCGAATGCACCTATGTCGGAGAGGTAATCGTCTGCCACCCAGGTCATCTTCGCGGAGACGGGCGAGAGAAAGACCGAATAGTTACTCCTGGGGCGGTACTCCATACCCAGCGAAATGTTGGAGTAGGCCGGGGCAAAGAAGTTGGAGATGTAATGTTCCTTGTCCGGGTAATTGTAGCCTTTGGCGAACTGGGTGTTGAGATCGCCCATCAGGGTGTAGAACCAGACATTGTTGGTCGAATAGCCTAGCTGGGTCGAGATTCCGATCTTGTCGGTGCTCTTCCTGACACCCTGCGATTTGGTTTTCGCCAGACCGTAGTCGGCAACCAGGGTGGTCATCCATAGCCAGTTACCGCTTTTATGTGTCAGCGAGCCGTTCAGGTAAGCATTTCCGGCAACGGAGTTTTCGCCGCCTGCCGACCAGTTGGTCATGGCGGTCTGCGACAGGTTGAGGCCTGATACGCCTTTCAATACCCATTTTCCTTCTTCATATCCTTTATCGTCGGTCTGGGCATGAGTGATGCCGGCCAGCACGGCGAATACTATCATTAAGCATGTACGTTTCATATTCTGTTTTATTTTAGTTGTTTTATAAGGGGCGCCCTATTATTTAAACATGCTTGATTAATTTTTGTTCAGTAAAGGTTATAATTGAATAATAGGATACATGCTTTTTAATAAATGATCGGGTATATGCTCTCTGTAAAATAGGATGCATGCTCTTTCGGAAAAGGGTGCATGCTTTTCCGAAAAAGGGTGCGCCCTTTTTAGAAAAGGGATGCGTCCTTTTCCGGACGGGGGAAAAGTGCCTTGTTTGGGGCTGGTGAAGTTCGCCGGTCAGTTCAGCAACGCCATCAGCAGCGGCATGTAATCTTTGAGTTCCGTGCGCAGTATTTTCAGTGATTGGGAGATGCGGTAGGCGATGGTTTTGGGCGATACGCCGGTGCGTTCGGCTATCTCGTTGTAGGTAAGGTGGCCGAAGCGGTTCATCTCGAACGCCTTCCGGTATTCCTCCGGCAGCGCGTGGATTGCCTTGGCCGCCAGGGCGATCAGTTCGCTTTCCATGTAAAAGTCGGGATCTTCAAATTGCTCTTCAAACCGGGCATATAGCGCCTCGTGTACCCGTTGTTTGATCTGGTTGTGCGTGATGTTGTTGAGGCATTTATTTTTTACCATGGTGAACAGCAGCGATTTCAGGGACATTTCCGGGATCAGCGCAGAACGGTTTTCCCAAAGCCACATCATCACTTCCTGCACGATTTCTTCAGTTTCTGTTTCGGCCACATATTGGGATGCAAATGCGCATAGCCCCCTGTAATATTGTTTGTAGACCGTATCAAATACGCTTTCGTCGCCGGTTTTTAGTCTATTTAAGGTCTCTTCGTTGCTTGTAATCACTGATAGTTAATTTGATTGAATGCAAACTTAAACAAATATTTGGTGAATAAAGAATCAACGCCCGGAAAATTTCCAAAAAAATCCCGGGCGCGGACTGTGAAAAACAACTATTTCTTTTCTTTTTTTCCTTGGTTTGCAACGGCTTCCATCAATTTCTTGATCTCTTCCGGGTCACCCAGGAAATAATCTTTTACCAGGTTCAGGTTGTCATCGAATTCGAGTACGTAAGGAACGGCCGTAGGCAGGTTCAGATGCACGATATCCTCGTCCGGGATGTTGCGTACATATTTAATGATGCCCCTCAGACTGTTCCCGTGGGCCGTCACCAGGATCTGGTCGGCAGTTTCGAGCGACGGGAAAATCACGTCTTTCCAGTAAGGCAGGATGCGTTCGACGGTATCTTTCAGCGACTCCGTGCGCGGCAGCTCCTTGTCGGGTACATCTTTATAACGGATCTCGAAACGTGGGTTACGCGGATCGTCCTCATTCAGGGCATGTGGTGCCACATCGTAGCTTCTGCGCCAGATCAGCACCTGTTCGTCGCCATACTTCTCGGCCGTCTCGCTTTTGTTGAGGCCCTGCAGTGCGCCGTAATGCTTCTCGTTCAGGCGCCAGCTTTTTTCTACCGGAATCCAGTCCTGGTCCATCCGGTCGAGTACATTATTTAATGTCTTAACAGCACGCTTTAAATAAGATGTATAGGCTTTGTCGAAAACATACCCTTCTTTACGCAGCAAATCGCCCGCCTTGCGAGCTTCCTCAATACCTTTTTCGGTAAGATCGACGTCGGTCCATCCGGTAAACCGGTTCTCCTTGTTCCAGGCACTTTCGCCGTGGCGGAGCAAAACTATCTTTTTCATGTTCTTTTTTATTTATGATAACTGTCTGTATTTTAGATAACAAACGGGGATAGGAAAAAGATTTTGAATTTTTTCTTAAAAAAGTAACATTTTCGTTTAGTATATCCTTTTTCTGAATTGTATTAATAATAGAAACAGGAGAAACAGCGATGATAGTAGACGAATACATACTGATAAAATATATCGAAGGGACACTGCCCGACGACGAACGCGCCCAGGTTGACGACTGGGTGGCAGCCTCGCCGGAAAACGCAAAGTTGCTGGAGCAGGTTTATTTTACCTTGCAGGTGACAGACCGCGTACGGGTGATGGAGTCGGTCGATCCCGAAATGGCCCTGGTCCGTTTCAAATCGAAAGTACGTAAACAAAATAAGAAAGTTAGTTTACACCGTTCCCTACAGATGCTGCAAAGAGTTGCAGCCGTACTTTTTATCCCGGTGTTAGTTTTATCTGCATACCTTTTCATGCAGATTGGGCAAGAAGAGGTGCGCATGGTCGAAGTGCGCACCAATCCCGGGGTAGTTTCGACGTTTGACCTGCCGGACGGTTCGAAAGTTTGGTTGAACGCAGGAAGTTCATTGAAATATCCTAAAAATTTCTGGCCCGAATGCCGCCAGGTCGAACTGACCGGACAAGGGTATTTTGAGGTGGCGAAGAATCCGGAGAAACCTTTTATCGTGAAAGTCGATCCGTCTTATTCGGTGGAAGTGCTCGGAACCCGCTTCGACGTATCGGCCTACAAGGATGACGAGTTTGTCTCGACCACCCTCGTCGAAGGCTCGGTGCAGCTCAACATCGCGCAGGCAGGCGGCCACGTCACCCATCAGATCCTGAAACCCGACGAGCGGGCGGAGTTTACACGGGTGGGCGGTAAGTTGTACATCACTTCGGTCAACGCCGACAACAATACCGCCTGGCGCAACGGCGAGATCATCTTCAAAAATCAACCCATGTCGCGGGTACTCAAGGCGTTGACGCGCCATTATAACGTACGGTTCGATGTGAAAGACAAGGAAGTGCTCGAAGCCATCATCACCGCGAAGTTCAAAGAGGAACAGTTGCCGCAGGTGATGGAATATCTCAAACTGGCGTCGAACGTCAAGTTTAAGATCAGCAAACCGGCGATAACGGCCGACAATCGGCTGGAAATGTCAGTCATAGAAATATCAAAAGAGTAAAATAATAGTGTAGAACCTTTTTAAATCGAAATGCCTATGTGGAAGTAGAAAAAAAGTCCAAAAACATACGGAAAGATGTTGACGCATCTCCCCGCATGCAAAAGTCCAAGCTGTTGACGCAGCTATAGTTAACTTTATATTAAATAATAAGCATCACAAAATTATGAATAAAATTGTAACCTTAGAAATTATCGGGAAGAAAAGTTTTCATCTTTTCCGAAAAATACCATTAGTTATGAGATTGAGCGTTGTATTCTTTTTCCTTAGTCTTGGTATCGCAGTAGCGGGTAATACGTATGCACAGAATGCTACGCTCTCGCTGGATATGTCGAACAGCACGATAGCCAACGTGCTCGAAGCCGTTGAGAACCAAACGGATTTCTCTTTTATCTATGATGCCAGTATCGTGAACACCAGCCGTAAGGTGTCGGTGAAAGTGGACGAAAAAAACATTTTCGATGTCTTGAACAAGTTGTTCGGCGACTCCGATGTGGCCTACACGGTGGTAAACACCAAAATTATCCTCAACAAGAAAGAAGCGATCATGCAGCAGGCAGCCAAGACTGTCAAAGGAGTTGTTACGGATAAGTCCGGCGAACCGATCATCGGTGCGAACGTGCTGCAAAAAGGAACAACGAACGGGACGATAACCGATGTCGACGGCCAGTTTACATTGACCTTGCCCGATAATTCCATCATCGTTATCTCTTATATCGGATATAACCCGCAGGAAATCAAATATGCGGGACAAGCATCCCTGAAGGTGCTGCTGGAAGAAGATTCACAGAATATCGAAGAAGTGGTGGTGACTGCTTTGGGTATCAAGAAAAAAGAATCCTCCCTGACTTATTCGACCCAGCAGGTCGGCGGCGATGAGCTGACTCGTGCCAAAGACCCGAACATGATCAATGCCCTGGCAGGTAAGACCGCCGGTGTGCAGATCAACAAGAGTTCTTCCGGTTTAGGTGGATCTGCCAAAGTTTCTATCCGTGGTAACCGCTCGGTAAGCGGTAACAACCAGCCGTTATACGTTATCGACGGTGTGCCGATGCTGAACAGCAGCAACGAACAGGCAGTCAGCGCAATCGGTGGTACGGCGGACGCTGGTAACCGCGACGGTGGCGACGGTATTTCCAACCTTAACCCGGACGACATCGAGAGCATGAGCATTTTGAAAGGGGCCTCGGCTGCTGCCCTGTATGGCTCGCAAGCTGCCAACGGTGTCATCCTGATCACTACAAAGAAAGGAAAAGCGGGCGTGCAGAAAGTAACTTTCTCTTCCAACCTGACGGTGGATCATGCGATGAGTTTGCCCGAATTCCAGAACGAATATGGCATGGACAAGGAAACGAAGACGAGCTGGGGCGCGAAGGGGAATCTGGCTGATTATGATAATGCCGGCGACTTCTTCCAGAACGGGGTGACGGCCATCAACTCGCTGTCGCTTACGACCGGTAACGAAAAGATGCAGACTTACTTCTCCTATGCCAACACCAGTGCCAAGGGTATCGTGGAACATAACAAGATGCAGAAGCATAACCTGAACTTCCGTGAAACCGCCGGTTTCTTCGACGATTACCTGAAACTGGATGCTAACGTGAACCTGATGTCGCAAAGTATCAAGAACCGACCGGCTTCCGGTGGTTATTATATGAACCCGTTGGTGGGCCTTTACCGTTTCCCGCGTGGCGAGAACATCGGCGAGTACCGCACGAACTTTGAAACTTTCAACAACGACCGCAACCTGATGCAGCAAAACTGGTACACGGATGCCGAACGCGATATGGAACAGAATCCCTACTGGATCACCAACCGCATCCAAAGTAACGACAAACGTTCGCGCGCCATCGCTTCTTTGACTGCCAACGTGAAGGTGACAGATTGGTTGAGTCTGCAAGCTCGCGGAACAGTCGATTATACACACGATACATACAACCAGAAAATGTATGCCACCACCGCCCCGGCTATCGCCGGATCGAACGGCCGTTATATCGATCTGAATCATACGGAGACGCTCTATTATGGCGACGTTATGGCCATGTTTAATAAAAAGTGGGACGACTTTGCTTTGACAGGCGCCATCGGTGGTAGCATCAACAGCACGACCGTCAACTCGCTGAGGCTCGACTCGAAGACGGCTTCACTGTATTACCCCAACCAGTTCTCGGTAGCTAACATTATGATGTCTACGGCTTCTTACATCGACCAGCAGATCGACCAGAAACGTGTGATGCAGTCTATCTTCGCAACCGCCCAGCTGGGATGGAAAGAAAGTCTGTACCTGGACCTGACCGCCCGTAACGATTGGTCGTCGACCCTGGCTTATACGAAGCACAGCAGCTTCTTCTATCCCTCGGTAGGTCTGTCATGGATCATCAACAACTCGCTGACGATGCCGGAATGGATCAACTTCGGCAAGCTGAGAGGTTCGTGGAGTAAAGTAGGTAATGACCTGCCTCTTTTCATCAGCAACCCGATTGCCGGAAGCAACGACCTGATCGTCGCCGGTGGAGCTATCCAGACAAATTCAAAAGCTCCGTTCGATGAACTGAAACCTGAAATGAGTACTTCATGGGAAGTGGGTACGGAGTGGAAATTCTTCGACTACCGCCTGGACTTCGATTTCACTTACTATAAGACAAACACGAAGAACCAGTTGTTTACGTTGCCTTCTTCTGCCGGTGCAGCTTATAAATATTACTATGTGAATGCGGGTAACATCCAGAACCAGGGGATTGAAATCAGTTTGGGTATCACGCCGGTGATGACGGAAGATTTCCGCTGGAAGACTTCCTTTAACTTCTCGACGAACAAGAACAAAGTGATCGAGCTTCACCCTGACCTGAAGACATTTGTTTATGGCGACGAAGGTTTCTCTTCTTCTTACTCTATGCGCCTTGTAGAAGGGGGTGCACTGGGTGATATCTATGGTAAGGCGTTTGAACGCGACGAAGCGACAGGCCAAATTGTTTTCTCGAAGGATGATGATGGCGATTTGATCCCTAACGTGGTCGGTTCAGGCAACACGATCAAGGTTGGCAACAGCAACCCCGACTTTATGTTGGGCTGGGGAAATACCCTGACTTATAAAGGATTTAGCCTTTACTTCCTGATCGATGGCCGCTTTGGTGGCGATGTTTTGTCGCAGACACAGGCCGATATGGACCAGAAGGGTGTGAGCGTCGAATCAGCCGCAGCACGTAATGCCGGATTTGTAGACCTGGAAGGTACGCAAGTGAAACCGGATAAATTCTATACGGCTGTCAGCGGTCGTAACGGATGTACCGAATATTATATGTATAGTGCAACCAATATCCGCCTGCGCGAACTATCTTTAGGATATACGTTCCCGAAGAGATTGCTGGAGAAAACGAAGGTTTTCCAGGATGTACAGTTGTCATTTGTCGGTCGTAACTTATTCTTCTTCCACAAATCGGCTCCTTTCGATCCGGATGCAGTCCTTTCAACAGGCAACGACAACCAGGGTATCGATGTATTCGGTATGCCGACTACCAGAAGCTTAGGTTTCAATGTTAAATTTACATTCTAATAAAGACAGTATATTATGAAAAAGAATTATAAATATATAGCCGCAATTTTTCTGGGCGGATTGATCGGTTTTTCAGCTTGTACGGATGATTTTGAATCTTATAATACGAACCAGGCCGGTTTCCCGGACAAGTCGAAGGAGCAGGAGTTCAATAAATACGGGATTCCTCTGGGAGTTGTTCAGCAGGGCATTTACTTCAATTACGACTGGGGTGGTGGTAAAAACTGGCCTTTCCAGGTCATGCAGAACCTGAGTGCCGATATGTTTTCCGGTTATGTGCACGACTTCAACCCGTTTAACGAAGGCCGTGCGAACACAACCTACAACATGCAGGACGGATGGAACGGCTCGTTTTGGGAAAATACCTACGGGTATATCATGACGGAGATACAGAAATCCGAGGATCTGACAGAAAAGGATTATCCTTCTTTCTACGGGATCACCCAGATTCTGAAAGTGGAATTGATACATCGCGTCTCCGATTTGTACGGCCCTGTTGTCTATACACAGTTCGGATCGAAGACCGGTTCCATGCCGGATACGCAGGCTGTTGCCTATAAGGCTTTCTTTGAAGACCTCGATAACGGGATCGGTTTGATCCGCGCTTACATGGAAGCTCATCCGGATGTGGAGAACTTCGCGAAGTTCGATATCCTGATGCCGCAAGGCAAACGGACCTATTCCGAATGGATCAAGTTCGCTAACTCGCTGCGCCTCCGTCTGGCTGTCCGTATCGCTATGGCCGATCCTCAGCTGGCTGCCGCAGAAGCGAAAAAAGCATTCGCGGATGCAGGTGGTTTGCTGGAAGACGACAACGATATCGTGGCTGTTTCTACCGATGGCACCGGCTACAATAATCCGTTTGGTGAGATCAACAAAGGATGGGGCGAAGTATTCCTGAACGCGAACATGGAATCCTATATGGGAGGTTATGAAGATCCCCGCTTGCCGAAGTACTTCGATAAAGCGGCCGGTGGCGAAGGCACTGAGATCGTCCCGGTAAAGGGTACCTACAAAGGAATCCGCCAGGGTACAGGTTTCAAACATAAAAATTACAGCAAGCATTCAAAGAGTACCGTCGCACAGACAACCGATGCGGTCCTGATGACGGCAGCCGAAGTATGGTTCCTGCGTGCAGAAGCTGCTTTGAGAGGCTGGTCTTCTGAAAATCCGGGTTCTTGTTACGAAAATGGCGTCAAGGCTTCTTTTGCCCAGTGGGGTGCTAAAGAGGTGGCTACTTACCTGGAAAGTACGAAAACTCCGAAAGACTATCTGGATGCTTTCGATGCCTCTTTCAACGCAAAAGCGGTAGGTACCGTCACACCGGCATGGGATAATGCTGCAACGAATGAGGAGAAGCTGGAAAAAATCATCACCCAGAAATGGATCGCCTGCTTCCCGGAAGGTTGCGAAGCCTGGGCTGAACAGAGACGTACGGGTTATCCTAAGTTGTTCCCGGTTCTGGTGAACGACAGCCAGGGTACGATCGACTCGAAGCTGGGCCCGCGCAGGTTGAATTTCTTTGTCGGCATCAAAACAGCCAATCCTGATCAGTATGCTGCTTTAGTAACGGCTTTAGGTGGTGCAGACAATTGCGGAACCCCCCTGTGGTGGGACACCGGAAGAAACTTTTAAAGGATACAACGTTATTAGATTGATAACACAGAGTTATTAGATTATAGTTAGAGTATGAGGTAATGAGGACGGGAGTTGCAGGAATGTGACTCCCGTTTTTTGTGAAATCAGTAATACTGGTAATAATATCTGTAATTTATATTACATTATTTCTTTTTAGACAAATTATCTTTGTACCGGTAATAAAATAGTATATTTACCGCTCAAAATAAATGAAGCACTATATGTCGATAAAACGTTTTGGCGTCTCTTTGGAAGACAACCTGTTGGAATCGCTGGATCAGTATGTGGACGAGAATGGCTTTGCCAACCGCTCGCAGGCCATCCGCTTCCTGATAGAAAAGAACGTGGCTGAGAAGAAATGGCAATGCAATCACATCGTGGCCGGCACAATTATTATCATGTACGACCAGGAAAAGAAGGCTATTTCTGCAAAGATCGTAAGCATCCAGCAGGACTATCAGGATGCGATACTGTCTTCTTCCCAATATTATGTCAATCAGAATTTCTGCCTTCACATCGTTACTGTGATGGGAACCGCCCATCGCCTGACTGAATTGTCGGATAAACTGACTGCTATCAAGGGAATTAAACACGGCAAATTGGTGATGAGCCGGGCGGATTGAGTCTATTTTTTTTGCTCGAAAGGTAACACGATTTGATTGTTTTGTGTCACCGATAGGGACGATTTTACATTATACAAGAATAAATTATGAAGAAAGGATTTTTACTTATTTCAGGATTGTTGGCAGGAGCGACAGCTTATGCAACCGAACCTGTCGAACCAATGGAAATAGATAGTCTGATTAATCTGCAGGGTGTTGTCGTATCTGCGAATAAGATACAGGTGAACCGTAACAGTGTCCCGCTGACTGTCTCGGTGATAGACCGGGATCAGATAGAAGCAAGTAGCGAATCGGCTTTACTGCCGGTTCTATCGGAGCGGGTTCCCGGGTTGTTTGTGACCGAGAAGGGTGTGACTGGCTTCGGAGTTTCTACCGGATCGGCGGGAACCGTGAACATCCGCGGGGTAGGGCAAGGGAGTAAGGTACTAATGCTGTTTGACGGCCAGCCGCAGTGGGCAGGCGTTTTCGGACATTCCTTGCCGGATACTTATGTGGCTTCTGATATTGAAAGGGTGGAGGTGATCCGCGGGCCGGGTTCGTTGTTGTATGGATCGAATGCGATGGGTGGCGTGGTCAACATTATAACCCGGCAGCATAAACAGCAAGGCCGCCGTACGCAGGCCCGGGTGATGTTCGGTTCTTACAATACACAGAAATACATGGTTAACAACGGCTATAACATAGGAAATTTCAGCAGTTTCATCTCTTTGAACCATGATCGTTCGGATGGGCATAGGCCGGATTCCAAATTTAATATCACCAACGGTTTTGCCAACCTCGGATACCGTATCAACAACCAATATAAGGTTACCGGCAATTTGAGCCTGGCCAAGTACAATACCGAAGACCCCGGGACGATCACGAGCCCGTTGTTAGACCATGATATGCATATCCTTCGCGGTACAACCTCGTTCGCTTTGGAGAATCACCATGAGAAGACAAGCGGTGCCCTGCGCGTTTTTTATAACTGGGGCCACCATAAAATCAACGACGGGCATGCGGTAAATGCCGATCCTAGCGAGTTCCTTTTCTATTCCGACGACCACAACACGGGGGTACAACTATACCAGTCTTTCCGTTTGGTGGAAGGAAATACGTTTACAGCCGGTATCGATTATAAGAATTGGGGAGGGCATGCCTGGAACGATTCGATTAACGGACCGATCGGAGAGATTGTCAAGAAATCGGTGAACGAGGTGGCCGGTTATGCAATCATGCAGCAGGATTTATTTGATATCCTGAGCCTGAATGCCGGTGTGCGTTATGAACATAGCAGTGTTTATGGCAACGAATGGGTGCCACAGGCGGGATTTGCACTCCGTCCGTTTGAAGGAAATACGATCAAAGGATCTTTCTCAAAAGGCTACAGGAGTCCGACGTTGCGTGAATTGTATATCTCATATCTCCCTTATTCAAAAGCGAATCCGGATCTGAAGCCGGAAAGTATGCTGAGTTATGAGTTATCCGTCGGGCAATATCTACTCGATAATCGCCTGCATGCCGAACTGACAGCTTTTTATATTGAAGGTAAAGATATGATCTCTGTTGTAGACCGTCAGATGTCGAATATCGATCGTTTTTATAATAAGGGTGTCGAGTTTGAAGCCGGTTATCAGATTCTGAACAACTTGAACGTGGATATGAACTACAGTTACCTGTATATGAACAAAGATATAGTAGCCGCCCCTGCCCATAAATTTTATGCCAGTGCTACCTATATGCCCGGACGCTTTACATTTAATCTGAGTGTGCAATCTATTTTCGACCTGTATACAAATGTAGGGAATAAGCCGGAAGATAATAGAAAGGAAGACTATACGGTACTGAACGCTCGTGCCTCTTATCGTTTCGGCTCACAGGATAAAGGGTTGAAGCTGTTTGTAAAAGGAGAGAACCTGACGGCCACCCGCTACTCCATCAACGATGGTTATCCGATGCCCAAGGCTGTGTTTATGGGAGGGATTGATGTGACATTCTAGTTCCTGTTAAATAAATTACTTCTAAAGGAGGTTGTTCCGTATATTTGGGGCAATCTCCTGTGTGGTGAATGTGGCAGGCGGGAAAAAAACTTATGTCTTCCGGTTTCCCGGAGCAGTACCTCTGTTTGATTTCACGTATGAATCGGGATAGGTTATTTTTGAGAAAGGCAGGGAGAAAAAAGTAAGTCCTAAATAACTTTTTACGGTTATTTAGGACTTGACTTTTTGAATTTTATCATCTAAAATCCTGCAACTTCTTCTGTAGTTCCTGCCGGGCGAAGAAGATACGGCTTTTGACTGTTCCGAGCGGAAGATTGAGCTTTTCGGCTATCTCGTTGTACTTGTAGCCGCTGACGAACATGGAGAACGGCATTTTCAGGTCGTCATTCAAGGCGTTGATTACTTTCGTGATCTCCTGAATGTTGTATGCCTTTTCAGGCGAGTCGAAACCGGAGTCGTTGGCCACGTCCAGGTTGTAAAGGTCTGCGCTGGAGTCTACCACCGTCTGCACGCGTACCACCTTGTGGTAGTTGTTGATGAAAATGTTACGCATGACGGTCAGAACCCAACCTTTGAAATTAACGTTGTCAACGAATTTATCCTGATTATCTAAAACCTTAAGTGCTGTATCTTGCAATAAATCCTGGGCATCGTCCCGGTTTGCTGTGAGCATAAGAGCGAAATTCATCATGTTCTCTTGTAAGCCCAATAATTTTTGTTGAAATTGTATCCCATTCATAATTTTAACTTTTTGAATGTTTATAAGTCGGTTAATAGCTGTAATTCAACAACTAATACAATACAAAAATAAACTTATACTTTATAAAAAACTAATTATTTTACTAATATTAATGATGCAGCCTCACTATTAATATTTGTATGCTAAAACCGTCTGAATTTGAACGGAATATACAAGTTTTCCACTTGTAAATTGTAATATTTGCAAGTAGTGCGTCATAATTTTCAACTGCTATGATAATCAAGCGTTTTCGTTTGTTTCCGGCGGCCGGTTCCGGAGCGGTCTGTTTCCGGGGCGGAAGAGGGGGAAATATCGCGGCATTCTTCCCTAAAAACAGTATATAGAGGACGACCGCCCTGAAAGCCCGCATCCTCTTGCCCAAAAAGGGTGCACCCTTTCCGAAAAGAGCATGCATCCTTTTTGGAAAAAGCCCGCACCCTTTTAAAAAATAGGGCGCATGCTTTTTTTTCAGCATGCGCCCTGTGGCTTTTCATCTTTTCAGGCCCTTTTTCAGCCTGTTTCTATGCATATATAAATCCCATAGTTTTGTGTGTATAGTTCCATAGTTTTATTTATTTTTTCTGTTGGAAGCCCTCTTTTATTCCTCCGTCCGTTCCTTATGGTTCAGGATCAGCGTCGACGGCATCTTCTGCAACGCTTCGCGGCGGTGTTCGGAGACGTCGTTCCAGCTATCGTAACTGATCAGCATGAAGTTGTAGCCGTTGAAAATAGCCGGTGTCATGTCTTTTTCCGCCAGCAGGTTCGCCTGCTTGGCCGATTCGGTGAACTGGCGGATGGCATACTGTATCTTCTCGCTGCCCGGCGTCGTCGAGCTGCTGCGGTCGAGGATGCTAGCCGAGCCGTGGGTCGTCTTGAGCAACGTCGAGGTATAATCCAGGAGGAAGAGATCCTTCTCCGAGTCGATCACCACGATCACATTGCTCGCCTTCACGAATCCCCGGTTCACGAATACGCCCACGTCGCAATTGCTTTTCCCGATAAACATCTTCGTCTTGTCTTTCAGCAGCGCGCCGGGGTAAAACCACGATTCGGGCGCTTTGAAACGGCGGAAGAAACGGTTGTAGAACGACGTGCGGTAACGGTTCGCCTCGATGTCGTCAGGCTGGTTGCTCATCGAGATGCCCGAGCCCACGAGCAGGAAGTCGAAACCCTCCGTGTTGACGATGTCCGTGATATCCTGTCCGGCGTTGTTCGACACCTCGTAGCGCGTCTCGATGTTGATCCCCAGCTTTTTCGCTCCGTAAAGGATAGGGCCGAAGCTCACTTCCTCGAAGTTGTCGGTGTGGAGCGGGTTCACGTCCGAGCCGACGGTGAGATGGAGTGCCGTAAGGTCTACCTGGTGGCGGCGGTGGGCAAACATCTGGTACGCCACGTCGAGCATGATCTGCCCGTTACCCGCGCGTCCGAACGAGAGCAACACCTTGTAGGTGCCGTCGGCCACGTCTACCGCCTTGTATTCTTTGATCTTCTCGCGCGTCTGGAAGCAGAACTTGATGAACGAAACCAGCGGGATCGTCATAAACGTCGTTACCAACGTCATCAGCACCAGCATCACGAAAATAGAGGGGGGGAGGATATGCATTTCGTAACCGATGGTAAGCACTACCAGCTCCATCAGTCCGCGCGTATTCATCAGCGCGCCGATATATAAACTGTCTTTCCAGCTCTCGCCCACGAAACGGGCGGAGAACATCGCCCCGCCGAACTTACCGACGATGGCCACCACGATGAACACCCCGCACATCCACCACAGCTCCGGACTGTTGAGCAGCCCGATCTCCGTGCGCAATCCCGTCGAGACGAAGAACAACGGCAGGAACAACGCCAGCGAGACGTCTTCCACCTTCTCGGTCATGATCTTGCGGAACTTCACGTTGCTCGGCATCACCACGCCCGCGATGAACGCACCGAACAGTGCATGCAGCCCCAGCATCTCCGTCAGGTAAGCCGAGATGATCAGGAGGAGGAACATAAAGGCGACCAGACCCTTGTCGATCACTTCTTTGTTATGATAGATATGCCCGATCATCTTCAGGAACGGACGGACGGCGAAGAACATGAAAGCGATGTAAAGCATCGAGAAGAGAATGTTGTAGATCGCACTCAGCATCGTGCCCGCCTGTGCGATGGCGATCACGACAGCCAGCAGGCACCAGGCCGTGATGTCGCCGTTGGCGGCGCTGGCGAGCGAGATCGTCCCCAGATGCGTCCGCGTCAGTCCCTTCTCCTGTATGATGCGTGCCAGCACAGGGAAGGCGGTGATACTCATGGCGATACCGATAAACAGGGCGAACGATAGGAAGGGGGTGCTTTTATCTGCATAGGTGTCGTAGACGAAGTAGGCGGTAAGCATCCCGCAGAAGAAGGGCACGATGGTGCTCGTATGGCTGATCAGGATCGTTTCCTTCAGCTTCTTCCGTACCTCGGTGATATCCAGCTCCATACCGATGGCAAACATAAACAGGATCAGCCCGAACTGGCTCAGGATGGTGATGTTGGCGAGCGACTCGACCGGGAAGAGGAACCCCGAAACTTCGGGCATGAGATGCCCCAGCACCGAGGGGCCCAGCACGATACCCGCCACGATCTCGCCGATCACCGTCGGCTGCCCGATCCGCTGGAACAACCATCCGAACAGGCGGCAGGTCAGCAGGATCGTGATGATCTGCAACAATAATATTCCGATGGGCGACTGTATATGGTGCGTCATCAGCTCCCAGAACAAAGAAAAACCTTCACCAAGGTCTTTCGGGGCGTCGTAGGCAGCAGTGATGGCGCTTTCAATCTGTTGTCTTTCTCCTTCTTTGGCGATCAGATACATTAATGAACCAAAAACCAGGATCATTATAAAATAAAAGGCAATACTCTTTGTTCCTTTACTCATATGTTATATGGGGTTTGACGCAAAATTAAGAAATATCCCGGGAATATCAATACAGTATGTTTTTTTCTTTTATCTTTGCGCTAAACCAATCTCAAATAAATCATGGAGTCTCTGAATCTAATAAAGAATGACCCTTGGCTTGCCCCTTATAAAGAGGCGATAGAAGGACGGTATCAATACGTGATTGATAAGGAAAGGAGCCTGACGAACAAAGGAAAACAAACCTTGTCGGAAATGGCTTCCGGATATCTGTACTTCGGTTTGCACAAGACCAACAAGGGCTGGGTATTCCGCGAATGGGCCCCGAACGCCACGGCCATCTACCTGATCGGTACATTCAACGACTGGAAAAAAGAAGAACGATATAAAATGAGACGCCAGGGATATGGCGTCTGGGAGATTGCTCTCGAAGAAGATCTGTTGCACCACGAAGACCTGTTCAAGCTGCTGGTCGAGTGGGACGGGGGCAGCGGCGAACGCATCCCGGCATGGATACGGCGCGTCGTACAGGACGACACGACGAAGATATTCAGCGCACAGGTCTGGAACCCGGCTACGCCGTATGTGTTCAAGAACAAGCGTTTCAAACCCGATACCGCCCCGCTCCTCATTTACGAATGTCATATCGGCATGTCGACGAACGAGGAAAAGGTCGGCTCGTACGATGAGTTCCGCCGCAACGTTCTGCCCCGCATCGCCCGCGAAGGCTACAACGCCATCCAGATCATGGCTATCCAGGAGCATCCTTATTACGGCTCCTTCGGCTACCATGTCAGCAGCTTCTTCGCCGCTTCGTCGCGTTTCGGCACGCCCGAAGAGCTGAAACAGTTGATCGACGATGCGCACGGGATGGGTATTGCGGTGATCATGGACATCGTGCACAGCCATGCTGTCAAGAATGAGGTGGAGGGCCTCGGACGTTTCGACGGCTCCTACAACCAGTATTTCCTCAGCGGTTCACGCCGCGAGCATCCGGCCTGGGACTCGCTTTGCTTCGACTATGGTAAGAACGAGGTGCTGCATTTCCTGCTTTCCAACTGTAAATTCTGGCTCGAAGAGTATAAGTTCGACGGTTTCCGTTTCGACGGTGTCACCTCGATGCTTTACTACAGTCACGGGTTGGGCGAGGCTTTCTGCAATTACGGCGACTACTTCAACGGGCATCAAGACGGCGACGCGATCGCTTACCTTACCCTTGCCAACAAACTGATACACGAAGTGAATAAAAATGCCATCACCATCGCCGAGGAAGTGAGCGGCATGCCCGGACTGGCAGCCAAATATGAAGACGGCGGCTATGGCTTCGACTATCGCATGGCGATGAACATTCCCGACTACTGGATCAAGACGATCAAGGAGAAGAAAGACGAGGACTGGCATCCTTCCTCCATCTGGTGGGAGACGACCAACCGCAGGGCCGACGAAAAGACGATCAGTTACGCCGAAAGCCACGACCAGGCGCTGGTAGGAGATAAGACCATCATCTTCCGCCTGATAGATGCGGATATGTACTGGCATATGCAGAAGGACGACCGTAACTTCGTGGTCGAACGCGGTGTGGCACTCCATAAGATGATACGCCTTGTGACGGCTTCGACCATCAACGGCGGCTACCTCAACTTTATGGGCAACGAGTTCGGGCATCCGGAGTGGATCGATTTCCCGCGCGAGGGCAACGGCTGGTCATGCAAGTACGCACGCCGCCAGTGGGAGCTGGTAGACAACATGGATTTGAAATACCACTACCTGGGCGATTTCGACCGCGAGATGATCGAGTTGATCCGTAGTGTGAAGAATTTCCAGTCCACCCCGATACAGAAGGTGTGGGACAGCGATGGCGACCAGATCCTGGCCTATATGCGCAAAGACCTCGTGTTCGTCTTCAATTTCAGTCCTTCAAAATCCTATACCGATTACGGCTTCCTTGTGCCCCAAGGCGAGTATGAGGTGGTTTTGAACACCGATGCTACCCGTTTCGGAGGCTTCGGCATCGCGGACGATTCGGTACATCATTTCACACAATTTGACCCTTTGTATAAAAAAGAGAAAAAAGAGTGGTTGAAACTGTACATTCCGGCACGCAGTGCTGTTGTACTGAGAAAAGTAAAAGTAAAGAAATAACCAAACAACAAAAACACAGTTATGTTATATCCAATGACATTTAAGCCTATCCTCAAGAAGATCATTTGGGGAGGCGCAGACATCTGCCCGTTCAAGGGCATCACGCCAGTAGAAGAAGGTATCGGCGAAAGCTGGGAACTTTCTCATGTGGAAGGAAACTATTCGATCGTCGATAACGGCGAACAGGAAGGCAAATCGCTCGACGAACTGATCCGTACCTACGGCAAGCAGTTGCTGGGTGAGAAGGTGATGGAGCAATTCGGTTCCACCTTCCCCCTGCTCATCAAGTTCATCGACGCCCGCGATGACCTCTCTATCCAGGTGCATCCGGATGACGAACTGGCCATGAAACGGCATCACTCTTTCGGAAAGACGGAAATGTGGTACGTGATAAAGGCCGAAAAGGGCGCAGGGCTTTACTCCGGTTTCTCGCAGCAGATCGACGCGGACGAGTATGTGAAACGGGTAGGCGACAACACCATCATGGATGTTTTGCAGCGCTATGAAGTCTCTCCGGGCGATGTTTTCTTCCTGCCTGCCGGACGCGTGCATGCCATCGGTGCCGGGTGCTTCATCGCCGAGATACAGCAGACCAGCAACATCACTTACCGCATCTACGACTACGACCGCAAGGACGCCAACGGCAACGGGCGCGAGCTGCACACCGAACTGGCTAAGGATGCGATCGACTATACGACGCTTCCCGACTACCGCACGCATTACAAGGCTCATACCAACGCTACGGTCGAGCTTGCCAACTGCAAGTATTTCACGACCAACCTGCTCGACCTGGATACGATGATGGTGCGCGACTTCTCCGAACTCGATTCGTTTGTCGTATATATATGTATGGAGGGCAAGGCTTCCATCCGCGACAATAAGGGGAACGAGGTCTTTGTCCACCAGGGGCAGACCGTGCTGATCCCGGCTGATACGGAAGTGGTGACGATCTCGCCGGCTCCGAATGCGAAGTTTATGGAAACTTATATCGGCTGATCTTTCGGGAAAAACGGTATGCGTCTTTCTGAAAACAGATATCAGGGAACGCAGATAAAATAGAATACGCAGAGTCTTGCAGGATATTTGATTACCGATCAATATGATACCTGCACTTCTCTGCGTATTTTGCGTTGTCTGCGTTCCCTTTTGTTTTGTCAGGCTGTCCGGACGTTCTCCGTGAACCTTAGCGGGGATAGGGGAATTGGGTCAGCCCTTTGTACATGAACTGGTAGGTCGGGACTTCCAGCCCCAGCGCCTCCGCTTCGCGTATCACGTAGCCGGTCAGCGTCTCTATTTCGGTCTTGCTTCCGCGTCTGAAATCGCTGTGCATGGAGGTGGTCGAACCGTTCGGCATCATCTGCTGCGACTTGATCGACGAGAAAACGATGTCTTCCGGCAGTTTGATCCCTTTGGCCTCTATTACGCTTTGGAGTTCGTATCCCAGGGTGATGAACAGGTCGATGTGCTTGTCTATCACTTCGTTGATCGTCTCGTTGAAATAGGAGGTGACCGTAGCGGCCGTAGAGATCATAAAGAATTTCTTCCAGATCTCGAAGTCTATGTCGTCCGGATTGGTCGACAGGATGCGTGCGCTGCTAAGTATTTTCTGCAACTCGGCTTGTTTTTCCTTGTCCTTGCCGTTGAGTCCGAAGAACAGACGGTCCTTCAGCGTGAACTTTTGTACATAGCCGGGGGCGACGAGCCGCGAGCCGATGTAAACGCAGCCTTTCCATACCTTGTTGCCGGGCAACACCTGCTGTATCCGTTCGGAGATATCCGCGCCGTTGAGCAGCGGGATGATCACGGTGTCGGGACCGATCGCCGGGGCAAGGCTCCGGATATTATCCTCCAGGTCGTAACTTTTAGTGCAGCAGAACAGGTAGTCTACCGGGCCGATCTCTGCCGGATCGTCGGTGGCCAGCGTCGGTCGGGCGTTTATTTTCTTGAATGATTTCTTTATTTCTAATCCGTCTTTTCTGATAACCTGCAGGTTTTCGCCCCGTGAAATGAAGAAGATATCCACGTTTTCCGAGTTCTGATAGTAGGCTGCCAGCAACCCACCGTAATAGCCTCCTACAGCTCCTATTCCGGAAATAGCAATTTTTACTTTACTCATATCTGTAATATCGGCGGTTTCAAGTTTATACTTTATTATAATAGCGCAAAGATGAAAAATAAAATCGAAACTATTTATATGAGTTTCAGTTCTTTTAGAAAGTCGGGAAAACTTTCTTCAAAATTAACACCGAAGCGGTAGTCTGTCTTTGCTTCATAGGTGCGGCGGATGCTTTCGGCGGTGAAATGCACGGCGATAGCGGCCGCTCCGATCAGGGTGAAGCCGTTCAGCAAGGCGGCCAGCAAGGCGCTTGCGAACACATCGCCTGTCCCGTGGTAATAGCCGGGCACTTTCTTGGTGAAGGCATAGTCCACCGCATTCGTCGTCCGGTCGTAGGTAGCCGCGCCCAGCTCGTCATCTTTGAAATAAACGCCTGTCAGGACCACCTGTTTCGGTCCGAGGTCAGCCAGCTTGTGCAGCATACTTTCGATGTAGGCGTGCGTATAAGGTCCCGGCTGATAAGGTTCGTCCAGCAGCAAGGCGGCCTCGGTCAGGTTGGGCACGATGATGTCCGCTTTCTGGCAGAGCGCCCTCATTCCGGCGGCAAACTGGCGGGTGAAGCTGGTGTAGAGCTCGCCGTTGTCGCCCATCACGGGGTCGACCAGTATCAGGTTGCCGTCTCTGCGGAAGGTGTCGAAGAACTCCTTTACGATGTCCAGCTGCTCGAACGATCCGAGATAGCCGGTATAGATGGCGTCAAATGGTATGCCGAGCGACTTCCAGTGCTGCATGATCGGGCGCATATCGTCGGTCAGGTCCCGGTAAGTGTATCCGCTGATTCCTCCGGTATGGGTGGAGAGGATGGCTGTGGGGAGCGCCGAGGTCTCGATTCCTGCGGCCGATAAAATGGGTAACGCTACCGTCAGCGAGCATTTTCCGAAGCCGGAAATGTCGTGTATGGCTGCGACTCTTTTTTGGTGTGTCTTATTCTTCATTTTCTTTCTTTTTGTATCAATACAACAACAGGCGGATGCGAAATGTTGGAGGCGTATTTCCTCCGTTTCTGCCAGCCGTTGCAAAATAAGCTGATTTTATCAACAAACAGTCAGCTTTGATAGAAAAGGAGTATTTTTTCTTTCCACTCTCCCGTTTTGGCGTTTTTGGAGTATTCCGGCTAAGCGATGCCCCACATTTATAAATTTCGTAAATAAAATAGTTGGAGATGGGTGCAAAACAATACATTCGGTAGGATACCTTTACATCAGAGTTAAAAAAACTCTTACCAGGGTCACTTGAGAAAATTTATTTATAGATGATTGGAGTTGAATATTTTGGTGCTGAAACTAATTCCTTCCCCCGGAAGGGTGGAGGGAACAAAAGAAGACAGAGATCAGTGTATGCCGTTTGCCTTGCAAGACGCAAACGTGGTGCTTCACCGGTATGGAATTGTAAAAAGCCTGCTGACGGCGACGATAAAACCCAGGAGGCAGGTTACGGATCTGATTATACAGGTGCTTTTATTACGGATTGGGAAATCCCTAAGGAGCCGCAGGGTACAAGAGAGGACCCCGGCGTTGATTTTGTAGTTGATTGGACTAACTAATTTTTTTATGAATTCAATGTAATTGGTGAAATCATACTTTTTACTCTATAACGTTAATCCTCATATCTAATAACGTTGTATCCCAAGCCCTTTAGTGGGCAAACATCCGCCCTGTTCGTGAGAATGGGGCGGTTTTTATTTGCCGTATTAAATAGTATTATCTATTTAATCAGAAAAAGTGTGATTCTCATTCCGAAGAAATCTTTTTAGTGGCTGCAAACCTTCGTGATATCCACAGTGAAACCATCATCCTTCGGCATGAATTTCCCTTTTTGTTTCAGGAATTCGATCAACTCATCCACATTCATATTTTCAGCCGAACAAGCATAAAAACGTTGTTCCCGGCCAAATTTCCCGATGATAGCTTCCCGCAGGCTGGCTTCCGAATAACTATTTCCTTCCATCATGAAAAGGACTTCGTGTGCATGTAACTGTTCCATATTTTAATTCTTAAATAATTTGGAACAAAGGTACACGATACTTCTATTTAAAAATGTAACAAATGTTACAGTAAATAATAACTGATGCAAATACAAACTAAATATCCTGTAATTGGCATCGGTGATGTTTTTACATTAAATCATCCAGATCTTTCTTTTTCCCTTTTTCATCTCTTTTGGCCTTTTTGCCAGCCTGTTTTTCATGCCATTTAGAGTAGGGAAGTACACCTGTATATATTGTATAGGTATATATGTTATAGGATTCGTCGATCGACTTAGCCAAAGCAGCCGTATTTCCTGTAGTCGTGCTTACTCCCACCTTTTCAATGTCCAACTCGACGGCGTAATCTTCATAATTAAATTTCTGCATGGTCAGTTTTCCGGAACTGGTTTCCAGTACATCGATATTATTATCGGCCAACCATGTTTGTATTTCGTGGAATGTTTCGTCTTTATAGAAAACGACAGTTAATGAAGATACTTTCTCTTTTCCTTCTTGCAGAACGATGACATAATCATCAGGATGAGGTTTGATGTCTGCCGTTTGTCCGTTTATCGCACTAAGGACGTTCATGGTACTGTTAAGTCCGTTACTTTTTTTGAGGACATACTGGTTTTTATTTTTGTCGTACTTGAAATGTCCTTCTTTTAAGCCATCTTCGCTGAGTCCGAGTAGTTTTGAATAAGGAAGTTGGGCATTTATGGTACACAGGGTAATGAATGCCAGTAGCAGTGTTGTCAGAATTTTTTTCATTTGACAGATGATTTAGATTGTTTTTGATTTGTTATTTTCAAGTTTTTTATATTTGAATGCGGTTGTTTCTGCTTGATTCTCTTTGTATTGTATGCAAAAAAAATAGATGCGTTTTTTATCTTTTCATAAAAAAGAAAAACCTTTCGTAGTTTATTTACGAAAGGCTTTCAGAATAAGAATGTAATTCTTTTTAAGTGACCTGGGAGGGGCTCGAACCCTCGACCCAATGATTAAGAGTCATTTGCTCTACCAACTGAGCTACCAAGTCGATGTTGGTATCTTGGAGTGACCTGGGAGGGGCTCGAACCCTCGACCCAATGATTAAGAGTCATTTGCTCTACCAACTGAGCTACCAAGTCAATCTGTTGCTATCTTCGTTTCCTGATCGTGATCTTTGTCTCTCGATTGCGGGTGCAAAGATAGGGGTTTAATTTTTCTTTGCAAATTTTTTTGTCGCTTTTTTCTGACTAAATTTTACTCGAATTCAAATATATCAGACGGAGTCGTACGCTTAAGTGCTATAAGTGAGACATCTTTGCCGACACGGACACCCTCCTGGAAAAGACGGATATCGACGGTTTTATAGGCTAGCTCCGGATGATTATTGTCGCGGCTGAGGTGGCACAACCAGATATCCTTCAGTTTGGGGTCGTAGTTGGCGGCCAGGAATTCGGCAGCTTCGCGGTTGCTCAGGTGGCCGGTCGGACTTGCTACACGCTCTTTCAGGAAAGCGGGGTAGGTGCCGAACTTCAACATTTCCTCGTCATAGTTCGCTTCGATGATGAGATGGGTCGCCAGCCGCATGTAATGGCTGACCGTATCCGTGATATGGCCCACGTCGGTAGCGAAGGTGAACTTATGATCGCCATACTCGATATAATAGCCGACGTTGTCGGTGCTGTCGTGCGGAACTTCAAAGGCGGTGATCAGGAAATCGCGTATCGAGAAAGGCACTTCCTTCTCGATGATCCGGCGCGAACCGATCAAGGTTTCCTCCACATAGCGGCTCTTTTCGATCCCCCGGTGGACGGCGGCGGTAGAATATACCGGAATGTTCATTTTCTCTCCCAGGCAACCTACCGTCTTTATATGATCGGCGTGGTCGTGGGTTATCAGGACAGCCACGATTTTAGAAAAGTCGATCGCCTTATCTTTCAACACCTTCTTTATGGTACGTATTCCGATACCAGCATCAATCAGTATCCCGAACTCGGGAGTACCCAGATAATAGCAGTTACCACTGCTTCCACTTGCTAAGCTAAGAAATGATAGTTTCATGTTTTTCTATTCCGCCTCGCGGCTCATTCTGTTTTACATAGTATATTCAGGAACGGAACGTATCAGGGATTGTCACTTCCCCGATCAGCGAGCAGTTCATGTGGTCCTTCACTTCCTCCGGAGAAAGTCCGTGGCCGAAAAGGAACATCAGCTTGGCGACGGCACTTTCCGTTGTGCTGTCGAACCCGCTTATAACGCCGGCTTCCAGTAATTTATGGCCCGTTTCGTATCTGTGCATCTCAACGCTTCCGGCGCAACACTGGGTTACATTTACGATCACGATGCCACGGTCGACCGCCTCTTTGAGCATCTTCAGGAACCAGTCGTAGCTCGGAGCGTTTCCGCTGCCGAAGGTTTCCATCACGACCCCTTTCAGGTCGGGAATATTGAGGATGCTTTCCACCACTTGCGGCGAGATGCCGGGAAACAGCTTCAGGATCGCTATGTTGCGGTCGAGCAGATAGTGGGGTTTCAGCGGTTTGCGCGAAACAGGGTGATAAATCTGGCCTGTGTCATATTTGATATAGATACCGGCATGCGCCAACGCCGGGTAATTGTATGAACGGAATGCGTTGAAATTGTCCGCATTGATCTTGCTTGTCCGGTTGCCGCGCAACAGGTCGTTTTCAAAGAAGATGCAGACTTCGGGTACGATCGGTACGCCGTTTTCCTTGGCAGCAGCTATTTCGATCGCCGTGATCAGGTTTTCCTTCCCGTCCGTTCGCAACATGCCGATGGGCAACTGCGAACCGGTGAAGATGACCGGTTTGCTCAGGTTTTCGAGCATGAAACTCAAGGCAGAGGCGGTAAACGACATCGTATCCGTGCCATGCAGCACCACGAAGCCGTCGTATTTCGCATAATTGTCTGCGATGATCTTCACGATCTTCATCCAGGAGTCGGGGCCCATCTCCGACGAGTCGAGCACCGGGTCGAACTGATAGGTCGAAACCGCGTAACCGAGCTTCTTCAATTCCGGCATATTGTCTCTAAGATGCTGGAAATTAAATGATTCTAATACTCCGGTTTCGGGGTTTTCAATCATACCGATTGTTCCGCCTGTGTAGATGAGCAGGATGGAGGCCTTATCTCGCTGATCGTTCATATTTACTGTCATAATGCAAAGGTAATAAATTTATTCTTCTCCCTTCAATACGGGAACGCTTATGTGATATTTTACGGCTATAATACGTGCCAGGAATATGCCCAGCGCCGCCGCGAACTGGGTGATGGAGGGATTCAGCCCGGCAAGCATACATAAATAATATACGCCTCCGCCGAACACGCACGCCAGGGCATAGATATCTTTCCGGAAGATCAGCGGTTCCTCGTTGATCAATATGTCACGCATCATACCTCCGAACGACCCTGTGATCGTTCCCATCACGATTGCCACCCACATGGGGAAGCCGAATTCGAGTGTTTTGGCGATCCCGACCACGCCGAACAGCCCCAGGCCGATGGCGTCGAATATGAAAAAGGTATTATTCAGCCGGATCACATATTTCCGGAAGATGATAACAAATAATAAAGCGAGAGCCGAAACTGTTAAATAAGAAGTCTGCTCCATCCAGAAAGGAGTCGCGTTCAGCAGGATATCGCGTATCGTACCGCCTCCGACGGCCGTCACCAGCCCGACCACATAGGCGCCAAACCAATCAAATTGTTTGGCAGAAGCTAGTCTGATCCCACTAATTGCGAAGGCGAACGTTCCGGTGTAGTCGCAAAAGGTAATGAAATCTATCATTTTGTTTTTTTCTGCAAAAGTAAGTATTTCCTTTGAATTGTGTCTGTTTCTAGCAACACAACCTAAGAATAATTTAAACCAAACGAGTTCCATACTGTTAATTATGTATAAGTTTGCATGAGTTAGTTGATTAGTCTTTAAGGCACAAGATTGAAAAAAAATGAAAAAGTTTATTTGGATAGGGGTGCTGGCTCTGTTTTCGACCCAATGGATTCGGGCGCAGCACTTCCCAAAAATGGATACAAGAAATTACGTGAGCGACTCGACCACCTTTATGCCTAAGAAGCCTTGGCTGGCAGCCGGTGAGGTGTTTGGCCTGAACATGGCGATCTGGGCCTTCGACCGTTTTGCGATGAACGAAGACTTCGCCCGCATCAATGGCCGTACGATCAAGAACAATTTCAAGACAGGTCCCGTCTGGGACACGGATAAATTCTCTACCAACCTGGTGGCGCATCCTTATCATGGATCGTTGTATTTCAATGCTGCCCGTAGCAATGGGATGAACTTCTGGCAATCCATTCCCTTCGCCGCCGGAGGAAGTCTGATGTGGGAATTCTTCATGGAGGCGGAGCCGCCCTCCATCAACGACCTGATGGCCACTACGTTCGGCGGCGTGGAGCTGGGTGAGATCACCTACCGCTTGTCCGACCTTTTCATCGACGACCGTACCTCGGGAGCCGAGCGTGTCGGGCGCGAGATCCTTTCGGGACTGATATCGCCCGTGCGCGGCATCAACCGTCTGATAACAGGTGAGGCGTGGCGTCATCGTCCGCACAAAGGCCGTACCTATTCGTTTGTGCCCGTGAACTTTATCGTGAGTGCCGGTCCCCGTTTCCTGGCCGAACAGGAGCATTCGAAGCATGGCACGACCAGTATGCACCTGTCGCTGCGGCTGGATTATGGCGACCCGTTTGAAGATGAGTTCTATTCGCCCTACGAGTGGTTCCAACTGCGTGCCGGTTTCGATTTCTTCTCCAGTCAGCCCGTCATCACCCAGGTGAATGCCATCGGCGCCCTGTGGGGGAAACGGGTGTGGGAGAAAGGTCCGCGCACGTTGACGGCAGGTATTTTCCAGCATTTTGACTATTATGACTCGCAGCTGCGCGACAGCGAGGGCGACAAAGTTTCCCCTTACCGCATCTCGGAAGCGGCAGCGGTGGGTGGCGGCCTGATCTATTACAAACGGTCGGAACCGAGTGACAAGGTGGATGCTTACGGCGAATTTTATGTGAACGGTGTCGCCCTGGGCGGTGGCTCGTCCGATTATTTCCGCCTCGACGAACGCGATTACAATATGGGAAGCGGTTATAGTGTGAAGGCTTTCACGGGGTTGACTTACAACAGGCACTGGTCGTTTCTGCTGAATATGGAGAACTACCATATTTTTACCTGGAAAGGTTACAATCCGGACATCGATTTGAGTACGGTCGACCCGAATACCTTCAGCGTACAGGGCGACAAAGGGCATTCACGCCTGACGGTGATGGGCATCAAGCTGGTTTATTTCTCCGGGAAAAAATGGAATATCGCGCTCTCGAACCGCTATTTCTCGCGGCGCACGCATTATAGCTATCATGACGACGTGAACCGCGCCACTTACGACCTCATGCTCACTTTCGGAGTGAAGATTTAAACTCGCAAAAAAAAGGATGCGCCCTTTCGATAAAAAGGGTGCATCCTCTTTTGAAAAAGCATGCACCCTTTTTCGGAAAAGCATGCATCCTTTTCAGGAGATAGGTCGGCTGCTCTGTGGACGGCCGCCTGTTGCTCGCCTGTCTCTTCTCCGCACACCTTCGTGGCGGAGCGTTTTATTTCTTCTGGTTTCTCTCCAACTCGTTCAGGTTTTCCATCTTCTTCCGTTGCAGGAATTCGTAGATGCCTTCCAGATGTTCCGTCACCCGCTGGTTGCCGAACTCGTAGACTTTGGTTACCAAGCCGTCGAGGAAGTCACGGTCGTGCGACACCACGATCAGCGTACCGTCGAAGTCGAGCAACGCCTGTTTCAGGATGTCTTTCGTTTTCATGTCCAGGTGATTCGTCGGCTCGTCGAGGATCAGCAGGTTGACCGGTTCGAGCAGCAGCTTGATCATCGCCAGACGTGTGCGCTCGCCTCCCGACAGAACCTTCACCTTCTTGGCTGAATTTTCGCCGCCGAACATGAACGCGCCCAGCAAGTCCTTGATCTTGTTGCGGATATCGCCCACCGCCACGTCGTCGATGGTCTGGAAAACCGTCAGGTTCTCGTCCAGCATCGAAGCCTGGTTCTGCGCAAAATAGCCGATCATCACGTTATGCCCGATCGTCAGTGTGCCGTCGTGTTCGATCTCTTTCATGATACATTTCACGAGGGTGGACTTTCCTTCACCGTTTTTCCCTACGAAAGCGATCTTGTCGCCCCGTTCGATGGTCAGGTTGGCGTTGCGGAACACCACATGGTCGCCATACGCCTTTGCCACGTCCTCCACGATCACCGGATAGTTGCCGGAGCGGGGAGAGGGTGGGAATTTCAGGCGAAGTGCCGAAGTGTCTTCCTCGTCCACCTCCAGTATCTCAAGCTTTTCAAGCATCTTGACGCGGCTCTGCACCTGCAGGGTCTTGGAGTATGTACCTTTGAAACGTTCGATAAATTCCCTTGTTTCGGCAATCATCTTCTGCTGCTCGTCGAAGGCTTTCTGCTGCTGTACGCGGCGTTCCTGGCGGAGTTGCAGGTAACTGCTGTAATTCACCTTGTAGTCGTAGATGCGGCCCATCGTGACCTCGATCGTACGGGTGGTGATATGGTCGACAAACGCGCGGTCGTGGCTGATCACAACCACCGCCTGTCCGTTGTCGATCAGGAAGTCTTCGAGCCACTGGATCGATTCGATGTCCAGATGGTTGGTCGGCTCGTCCAGCAGCAGCACGTCGGGTTTCTTCAACAGCAGCTTTGCCAGCTCGATACGCATGCGCCATCCGCCGCTGAACTCGCTGGTCTGCCGCCCGAAGTCGTCGCGCTTGAATCCCAGTCCGAGCAATGTTTTCTCGATATCGGCGTCATAGTTGATCTCTTCGATCGAATAAAACTTCTCGCTGAGTGTCGAGACACGCTCGATCAGCTCCATATAACTGTCCGATTCGTAGTCGGTCCGTGTCTCCAGCTCCTTGTTGATCGCCTCGATCTCCGCTTCCATCTCATGCAGGTGGGCGAAGGCCTGTGCCGTTTCTTCAAAAACCGTCCGGCCGTCTTCCGTCATCAAGTGCTGGGGCAGGTAAGCGATCACCGTATCTTTGGGTGCCGACACTTTTCCGCGTGTCGGTTCGCGTGTCCCGGCAAGTATTTTGAGCAAAGTCGATTTGCCCGCACCGTTTTTCCCCATCAGGGCGATCCGGTCCTTCTCGTTAATCACGAAAGATATATCAGAAAAGAGGGCGCTTCCGCCAAACTCTACTGTAAGTCCGTCTATAGAAATCATACGTACATTATATATATGTGTAAAAAGAAGGCGCAAAGGTAGGAAAAATGTCTGTAAAAGCAACCGGCGATCCAATTTGTCGCATAAAAAGTCCGGATTTCCCGGATATTTCCTCTCCGAAGATTTGTTTTATGAATCGAAACAACTTATCTTTGCACCCGCTAATACAAACAGCTTAAATTAATTATTCAAACATGGCAACAAAAATTAGATTGCAGAGACACGGTCGCAAAAGCTACGCTTTTTATCAGATCGTAGTCGCAGACAGCAGGGCTCCACGTGATGGAAAGTTTATTGAAAGGATAGGTTCTTATAATCCGAACACTAATCCTGCTACAGTAGATTTGAACTTCGAAAGAGCTTTGTATTGGTTACAGGTAGGTGCACAGCCTACAGACACAACTCGCAACATTCTGTCACGCGAAGGTGTATGCATGAAAAAGCATTTACTGGAAGGTGTAAAGAAAGGTGCATTCGACGAAGCAGCAGCGGAATCAAAGTTCCAGGCTTGGTTGAAAAACAAACAGGCTTCTGTTGAAGCAGTAAAGTCTAAAGACAGCGAAGCAGCTAAGGCTGCTGAAAAAGCTCGTATGGACGCTGAAAAAGAAGCTAACAAGGCAAAAGCTGAAGAAGTAGCTAAAAAGAAAGCAGAATTAGCAGCAGCTGCTGCAGCAAAGGCAGCTGAAGAAGCAGCAGCCAACGCTCCTGCAGAAGAAGCTCCCGCAGCAGAAAGCGCTGAATAATTCGCTCAATGCCAAATAAAAAAGAGGACATCTCGTTGAGGTGCCCTCTTTTTTTATGGTTGAAACCACGTGGAATGATATAACCACGTGGCTGAAAATTACTTTTTACCCAGCAGGAATCCGTTGATCTGTTCAACGAACTGTTCCTTTGAAAGCGCGCCCTGTGCGATCTGCGGTTTTCCTTTTGCCGGGATGAACAGCAGGGTAGGGATGCTCTGTATGCCGAAAGCGGCGGCCAGTTCCTTTTCGTTATCGACGTTGATCTTATAGATGATGATGTCGTTCTTATACTCTCCGGCCAGTTCCTTCAGGATCGGCGACACTTTCTTGCAGGGTCCGCACCAGTCGGCATAGAAATCCACGATGCAAGGTTTGGTGCCTTCGTACACCCATTCCGATTGATTTTTTTCGTAATTATATACTTTGGTCAGGAAATCTGCCTTGTTCAGAACGACCACTTCGCCCTGAGCAGCGACACCTCCCGTTTCGTTTTTATCCGATTTGGCAGACATGGAGCAACTGACGAGCAGCAACACGACTGAAATCAGGAATAAATCTTTCAACTTTCTCATATAAAACTTATTACTTCATTGATAATTATAGAATACAAAAATAGCAATAAAACGGATACAACTCCCATCCCTTGCGGTTAAAAGAAAAATATTAGCGTAAAAAGAAAAAAATCTCTCCAAAGATTAGGAGATATAAAAATAATCACTACCTTTGCACCGCAATCGAGAGAAAACGATAGCAAAACGTACTGGAGAGATGGCAGAGTGGTCGATTGCGGCGGTCTTGAAAACCGTTGAACTGAGAGGTTCCTGGGGTTCGAATCCCTATCTCTCCGCAGAGTATAAGAAGTCCTTGTAAACTTAGGTTTATGAGGATTTTTCTTTTTATGCAGACTTCGAATGTCTTTTATCTGGAAAATTCATGTATCCTATCCGGGCAATGTATCTTTTTTGTTGAAACAACGGACAGTTTCCCTATAACTTAAAATGTATGAAAACACCTGTTATCCTGTTGTTTCCTCCCTGTAAAGTTTGTAGATTTGCTGTCATACAAATAAATACGATACCCAAATGGAAGAAACGATCCGGATACAATACTATCAGTCCCCTTGCGGAAAATTGATTATCGGTTCATACGGTGATAAACTATGCCTGTGCGACTGGCAGGATGAGGAGCGTAGAAAGCTGATCGACGCCCGGCTTCAGAAAGAATTGCATGCCGGATATGAGGAGGGCGGATCCGCGGCGATCGAAGAAGCGATCACCCAGCTCGACGAATATTTCGACCATAAACGTACCTTTTTCGATATCCCCCTGCTTTTTGCCGGAACCGATTTTCAGAAAAAGGTCTGGAATGAACTACTGAAGATCCCTTATGGAGCGACCGAGTCGTACGCCGGGCTTTCCCAACGCCTGGGCAATCCCAAGGCAGTGCGTGCGGTGGCGGCGGCTAACGGTGCGAATGCTATCTCGATTTTTGTGCCCTGTCATCGTATTATCGGCAGCAACCGCCAACTGACAGGTTATGCCGGAGGTCTTCCGGCAAAGAAGCTGCTGCTCGAATTGGAGTCGCCTGCCGGCCTGTTCGGGTAACCCGTCTGCTGGCAGACGGGCGATCAAATCCCGACAATCTTCTCGAACCGCTTCTCCATACATACGCTGACGTCGGTCGTAACGAACTTCCCGTTGTAGAAAAGAGTGAACAGGGTAGCCGGGGTAGGAGCGTCCTGTGCCTGTTCCATCGTCTCCAGTTTGATGATTTTCAGCGGTATACCTTTCCTTTCGGCCATCTCTGCCAGCGTACCGCGTACATGAAATTCCGTGAACGGGCAACGGTTGGTGTAATAGACGACCGCGCCGTTCTTCTCCTCGCATTCCCCGCTTCGCACGCTTGCCCTGAACGACGGGTCGGGGGCTTCGGAGTCGATTTTCAAAGCCAGCAGGCTGAAACCGTCAGGCAGCTTCTCCACCGTTTGGAAACCCTGGCGCAAAAGCCATTTGGTGTCGCTCATAAAATGGAACTTGGAGGTGCCCGCTACGGTGACCAGCCCCGCCTTTCCCTGTGTCCTGGCATCGTCGATGGCGGATTGCAACAGGGCCTTTCCGTGCCCGCATCCTTTGTACTGCCCTGAAACCCAGAAGCAGTTTATCATCAGATAACCGGGGGCATCGACGGGAACCCATGCCTTTTCGGCGGGAACATATTCGATAAATACCTTGGCGCGTTCGTCGAGACGGCGGAATACGTATCCGTTATCGAACTCTTTCCTGAGCCATTCTTTTTTCAGCTCGTAACTTTCCTTGCATTTCTTGTCGGAGAAGGCGCAGCAGATATGTTCGGTTGCGATGTTTTCCTTCGTCAGGGTGATGTATTTCGTTTCCATGATGATCTTATTTTATGGGTATGTAAATCTTGGTTAGAGCCGCTTCGCTGTTCGTCCCGGTGTAATGGATGTATTCCTCGAAAGGCATCCCGTGGCGGATGGTGTGGTTGAAGCTGACGCTGATGTTGTTGTAAAACTCCTGCAGGCTGGAATAACTGCCTTTCAACGTATAAACGGCATATTTCCCTTTCCGCAGCCGGAGTGTGCCGAAGACGCCTGCCGCTTCGACCGGCTTATCCACCGTTGCACAGGCGTAGAAGCGGCATTGTCCGGCTGTGGTGACATTCGGATCGTCGAAGCTCAGGCCGATGAAGCGGGTGGCGGCGGATAGTGCCTGCTTTTCTTCCAGGAACTTTATCAGCTTGTTCCAGGCCGTTTCGTAAGGCTTTTCCTCCCCGTATTGTCCCACGATGCGGATATAAATCAGATTCAGGTCTTCCTCCTCGCAGATTTCCGAAGGGACGGTTTCGTATTTGCCACCGCTGCTTTTCACATATTCCTGCAAGCGGGCGTTCAACTCGTTGATATAGGCTTTCGGCGAGATTCCGAACAGCTTCCTGAAGGCTTTCGAGAACGATTGCGGATTGTCGTAGCCTACCCGCGCGGCCAGTTCGGCAAGCGTCATCTCCTCCGTCTGCATATACATGATGGCCCGTTCCATCCGCTGCCTGGCCATGTAGGCATAGAGGGATTCATCGAGGGCGGAGCGCATGATGCGGAGCAACTGCCGCCGGGATACACAGATCCTTCCGGCTATAACGTCCAGTTGTAACGGCTGGTGCAGGTTAGCGCTGATGTAATCGATTACCTGGTTCACCTTTTCCTGATAGATATTTTCGGTACTGCTTCGCATGCTTCTGATTCTTTAGCGACAAAAGTAGGCAATCTATACTGACCGGGAGTTGTCCAATCCGGCCAAATTCAAATCTGTTCTTTTGCCCGGTTCGTTATTTCGCGGATGAAACCGGTTTTCGCATCGGTGTAGCCGTCGCGGTCATGTTCATACTCTTTTTGTAGTTTGACTTTCAATTCTCCGTAGGCTTGCGCCGTGTCGGGATGGGAGAGAAGGTAGTCGCGGAAATAGAGTTCGTCCCAGTCGCCGGAGTATCTTATGTGGAGGTGGAAGGCCTGACCTTTAAAGCCTTCGGGGGTATAGCCTTTCATAAACATCATATGAGGAGGCGGATTCCCGGGTTGGGGGGAATAGATGTAACCCTCCGCTTCGATGGTCGGGATGAAGCGGGCAAGGTCGGTTTTCTGTTGTATTTCCAGCAATATGTCGATCGTCGGTTTGGCTGTCAGTCCCGGTACGGATGTGCTTCCGATATGGCTGATGCGGACGATGTTTTCCGCTCCTATGGCTTTCACGAGGCGGTCTTTTTCTGTTTCGTAACGATTGGGCCAGTCCCGGTCGTGTGCCGAGAGGATGATCGGGAACAGCTGCCAGAGTTCTTCGTTACTCATTTCGTTTAAATTCTTATTTTTCATGACGGTAGGGTTGGAAAGGTTATTCCGGTTCGTCCGTATCCAGGCAGAAAGGATGGCCGGAGGGGTCGAGCAGTGTACGGGAAGTTTTGAAGTATTGCTCGCCGGCCAAGCTGGCTCCCAGGCTGAGGGCGTGGCGGATGGCTTCTTCCAGGTCGTCGACGTAGAAGTCGAGGTGGAGCATTTGTCCCTGTCTCCCTTCTTGCCAGGGCCAGACGGGCGGTTCGTATTCTTCTATCTCCTGGAAGGCGATGACCATGCCGGTGGGAGAGGTGATGGCCGACCAGCCGTTTGCCTGCGGGTGTGTCCACTGCCAGTTGAGGAGGCGGCTGTAAAAGGAAGCCATGAGGCCCGCGTCCTTACAGTCGATCACGATGTTGATCCGGTTGATTGTTGCTTGCTTTGTTTCCATGTTTCCAAAGATAAGATAAGTTTTCGAGATATGGAATTTCCGGGAAAGAGATGCTATTCGGAGGCATAACAGATGCTTCCCGGCAGCATAACAGATGCGCAAATAGGGGAGAGAAGGGAAGAATGGATGGAAATAGTCTTTTGTTTCTTACCGAAAAGGATTAATTTTGTGAGGAAACAAATAAGCAGAAATATTCATGTTCAATAAATTAGTGGCGATAGAGCCTGTAAGCCTGATTCCGTCAGCAGAAAAGAAATTGCAAGATTTTGCGAAAGAAGTAGTTATGTACGATGACATACCCGCGGGAGATGAAGAGGTGGCTGCCCGTATCGGGGATGCGGACGCTGTCCTTTTGAGTTACACCTCCCGGATCGAACGGGCGGCACTGGAGAAATGCCCGAATGTCCGCTATATCGGGATGTGCTGTTCCCTTTACTCGCCGGAGAGCGCCAATGTCGATATCCGCTATGCCAACGAGCGGGGGATTGTTGTGACCGGTATCCGCGATTATGGCGACGAAGGGGTGGTGGAGTATGTTATCAGCGAGCTGGTTCGTTGCCTGCACGGCTTCGGACAGGAGGCATGGGATGAGATGCCTCGCGAGATCACCGGATTGAAAGTGGGGATCGTCGGGCTGGGTAAGTCCGGTGGGATGATTGCCGATGCCTTGAAGTTCTTCGGTGCCGATGTCGCCTATTTCGCCCGGAGCGAGAAGAAAGAGGCACGTAGGAAGGGCTACCGTTTCCTGCCACTGGGTGAGCTGCTGGCACAAAGTGAAGTGGTTTGCTGCTGCCTGAATAAGAACACGGTCTTGCTGCATGAAGCGGAATTTAAGCAGCTCGGTAATAAAAAGATATTGTTCAATACGGGGTTGTCTCCCGCCTGGGACGAGACTCCGTTTGTGAAGTGGCTGGAAGGCGACAACCTTTGTTTCTGCGATACCGCAGGTGCTTTGGGCAACGCCCAGTTGTTGAGCCATCCGCACGTACGTTGCATGCAGGTGTCGACCGGCCGTACACGCCAGGCGTTCGACCGCCTGAGCGAAAAAGTACTGGCCAACCTCTCAGAATACGATGGGTGAGGTGATATTGAGCAGGGTGTTCACTACCGACCATCCTGCTATCTCTGCCGTTGCGCTGTAGACGTCGATGACGGCATGCACCTGATCGTTCCTGATCTCTACCCGCTGGGTATCGCCCGTAAATCCGGGGGTGGACTGCATTGTCACCTCCATGTTCGCTGGTCCTACCGAAGCCCGCGAGGCCGCTACCGTAACATTGACTTTCGTCGGGAAGAGTTGGATGGCTTCCACCGCATTTCCGGAGAAGACGACGCGCTGTTCCGTTTGCAGCGATTCATCGTAGACGGCGGTTCCTTTCAGGGCGTTAGGGCCTTTCTCGTTGAAAAAACGGGCGGTGGCGTTTCCCATCAGGGCGGTAGTCCGCAGCACATCGAAGCCGCCGGTAGCCCCGGAGGCCAGGTAGACACGGGTGCCGTTTGCCTTGGCTGTCTCCGCTACCTCGCGATAAAAGAGGTCGTCGGCCAGTGCCCCGATCGAAAGGGTGACAATGGAAGTGCCGTTTTTCAGTGCAGGCACCGCCAGCTCTTTCATGGCGGCAGGCGAGGCGGCTTCCACCAGATAGTCCGGCTTCAGGGCAAGCAATTCTTCGATGGTCGCACATACCCGGCAAGGTTTCCCGTGTTGTTGCATCCGGGCAGCCAGGTTTTCTGCTTTGGAGACTGTGCGGGAGTAGACCCCCACTAACTCATATTCAGGCAAAATGCCTTTGATCACAGCGTCGGCTACGATACCTCCGAGCCGTCCGCATCCAACAATTACTAACTTTTCCATGCAGGCAAAGGTACTCGATTTTAATCTGATTTCCCAAACGGGACTGGCGAATATGTGAAGGCAAAGCAGCCTCCGCAGTGAAGTCCGCAGGGGGCGATATGTTTCTTTATGATCTCGTTGGGTTGCATATGCGTCTATTTTAATCCTTTTTTGAAAAGTATCATCGATAAGGCATCCTTCACCTGCTCTTTTTCGGTGATGGCAACGGTCATAGGGATGAGTTTTCCGCTGGGTTTGGCCCGGTAGAATTCTTCTTTGATGCTTTCCGTAATTTCCATCCCGGCGATACGGTCCAGGTGTTTTTCCGTGAAGTAGGAAGTGACTTTGAAAAAGCTCTGGTAGATGACCAGCCAGGCAAGGTTTTTCTTCTTTGACAGGACTTTGCATAACCAGGCCTTCCCGTCGTTGTAATAGTTCCACTCGAGTGTCAGGTCGGCGGCTGCGGCCGATGCGCTGAATTCTTCGAATGCGGGAAAACTTGCCTCCAGAACGTCGGCGATGACTTCATTAGTGGGGAAAACGTTTTTGTCTTTTAAAATCAGAGGTTCCATAATGTTGTGTATTTCGGTGTATAAAATAAAGAGAATTGTATAAGGATATGTCGCCCGTTAAAGGGTCAATATTTTTTCTCCGTTCTTGAGATATTCGGTTAGCGGGGCTCCCATGTATCTGACGGTAACACCCAGTTTCTCGATGATTGGCTTCACTTCGAACCTTTCGCAGCAGTCCTGGCAGGCTTCGACGGTGACGCCTGCTTGAAGCATTTCCAGGATTTCCGTCTGCACCTGCGTATCTTGGGCGGCGAGCTTAACGGAGGCTCCCCAAAGGATCACGTTCACTTCTTTCCACCAGCCTCTCTTTTTGGAGTTGAGGGTGTACATCGATAACATATTGAATATAGTGTCTTTATTGTCGGTTATCCAGAGAATGTTTAATTTGTCGTTCATAATAAGATGATTTATGTATATGGTTATGTCGATTCGCAAATGTATATAAAAAATAGAATTAAATACTCTTTGAGGGATAATCTCTACTCTTAAGGGAAAGCGCTTTTGTATATTGGAAAAATATTTTGTTATTTGGAATAAAGTGAGTAGCTTTGTCGCAAATAATTAATCATGAGAATAATCACATTTGCAGCCATAAGAGAATATTCTAAGAAACATGCTGATGCAGATGTCGCTTTGAAAGATTGGTATAAAAAGACGGAAAGAAGCGATTGGTTATGCCTGGCAGATGTAAAGCAAACATTCAATAGTGTTGATTTTGTGGGTAATGACCGATTTGTTTTTAATATAAAAGGTAATGACTATAGATTGGTTGCTATCATATTATTTGCTGCCAGAAAAGTTTTCATTCGCTTTATAGGCACACATAATGAATACGATAAAATAGACTGTTCTAAGATATAGTATTTTGCATTAGTGAGACACACTTTAAACTGTAGATAAATATGGCAAAGATAAAAGATAAAAAACAGTATGATGCAGCCTGTGCAAGAATAGAAGAACTGCTGAAGGTTGTAAATAACAATACACCTACTGATAACAAGAATTTCCTTGAACTGGATTTGCTTTCGGACTTAGTAGCCGATTACGAAGAAGAACATTTTCCAGTGGAAACCCCTCTTCTGGTAGATGTACTTAAGCTTCGTATGTATGAAATGAATCTTACCCAGACAAAGCTCTCAGAGTTGTTGAGTGTTAGTCCTTCCCGGATTAGTGAGTATCTTTCCGGTAAATGTGAACCGACATTAAAGGTAGCCAGAGATATAAGCCGGAAATTACATATTGATGCTAATATTGTTTTGGGTGTGTAATTGGATCTTATTTGTACAAAACGACTACCTTTTTTGAAATAAACCGTAGTTTTGTATAGATGTTTCTGATGAAAAGAGGATTGAATGATAGCTTAATTCTATGCCTCGCCGTCTTTCTTTTGCAGGAGGCCGATCTTTTTTTTAATCACGTAGCTCAGATAGGAGAAAATGAAGGAGATCAGGATAATTATGCAGACTCCCATAACTCCCCATATCCCGTGACTATAAGGGAAATTGGGAGGTATAGGAACAATATTCCCTGATAAAAATAGTCCGATTGCTGTTCCTGTTATTATAGGATATATCTTTCTTAACTTCTTAAATATTCTATCAATTTGAGTATTATCAAGCATACGATTTTAGATTTATGGTTTGAGTTGTAAACTTACATAATAAAAAGGAAAACTCTATATCCTTTGAAATAAAAAAGAAGGAGACCTTTCATTTATCTGAAAATTGTTCGGTTTTCGGAGTATGATCAAGTGGCCTCGTCGTTTTCATTCAACTCAAAGATAGCTTCGACGGGAGCGTTAAAATATCGGGCGATCCTTAATGCGAGGATAGTTGAAGGGATATATTTACCTGTTTCGATGGTATTTATGGTTTTGCGGGTAACCCCGATGGCAATGGCCAGTTCTTCCTGGCTGATCTTTTTTATCGCCCGGTAGACTTTTATTTTATTAATTAGTTCTTTGTTTTCCATCTGACTATTATTTATATAGAATCAACCGATGTACACCTACCGTAATAACGGCGATGAACAGAAGGATTAAACAGTACATCTTGACCGGCAAATGGATATAATCATCCAGCAAATAAATAAGTATTACGCTTATAAGTGTGGAGAATAAGCCACTGGTTCGGGCTTTGTAATCGAAACTTTTGTACATTTCGTTACTTAGAGCATAGAATAACTCTTTATTGTTCTTGATCTCCCGGCTGAGGAACAGGTTCTTAAACGTTGCATAACAGAATAATAAGCCGGAAATAGCCGACATTACACTACATATAATAATAACAGGTTTACTGAAAGGAAATTGAATTAAAATCCCTCCGGCCATCCAAAATCCAAAACTGATTATCTGTAATAACATGACATTAAATCTAGCTTTCTCTGTTTTTTCAATGATAGATGCTTCCATAATGACAAATGTGTTAACTAGTGTTTATTAATATAACCTCTAGGTTTTATAATGTAACCTATGGGTTACAAATATAAATACTTATTGTGATATACTCTATCTTTTCCTCTCTTTTTTTCATCACCATCGAAATAAAATGTTTTTTACTATCGAAATAATCTCTTCCCTGCTGACATACTGTTGTCACCCCCTCCCCATACCTTTGCTTCACAGTTCAAATATTAACATTAAAAAACTACGAAGATGGAAATGAAATTGTTTTATTTAGGGGAAGTTGCGGGGATGACGAAAGAGCAGGTGGAAGAAGCGGAAAAGTTCATCCGGGGATTTGAATATGGCATCGTTGCCACCAACAATCCGGAGACGGGACCGCGCCTTTCGGGACTCAACAACCTGGCAGGCCAGACCTTGCAGCAACTCCATTTTGCGACAGAAGCCAGCTGTCAGAAATTAGCGAACCTCCGCCTGGATCCGCGCTGTGAAGTAATGTACGCTACGATGGAGAGCGGGCAGGTCCAGATCGCAGGCAAAGCCGAGATCATCACCGACGAAGCATTGAAACGCGAACTCTGGCAAGACTGGATGAACGAATACTCACCCGAAGGACCGACGGGAGAGGGCATCTGTATTATCCGCCTCATCCCGGCTTCTATCCGGGCGATGATCTGCTGATCCCGCTGCCGGTAACGTAAAAGTTGTATCTTTGTCACCAATCAATCCGACAAACGCACACAATGAACCGCCTGGAACGAATATCCGCTATACTGGTCAAGCTGCAATCCCGCCCGGTCGTCACCGCACGTGAGATAGCGGATCAGTTCGGTGTAAGTCTCCGGACGGTTTATCGCGACATCCGTTCGCTGGAAGAGTCGGGGATCCCTGTCGGCGGCGAGGCTGGGCTGGGTTACTCGCTGGTGGACGGTTTCAAGCTGCCGCCCCTGATGTTCACGATCGACGAGGCCCTCTCTTTCCTCGTGGCGGAGAAACTTGTCCGCCATCAGACCGACGGCGATACCTACGATGTATTCCGCAGCGGGATGGACAAGATACGCGCCGTGCTGCGGACGGCCGACAAAGATATCCTCCATCATTTCGACCCCTATATCCGTATCTCGGGTATCCACCAGAATACGCGCACCGCCTCTGCCAATGTCCTGCAAACCCTTATGAAGGCGTTGCTGAACAAGAAACAGCTCGTCATGACCTACAAGGCGGGCTACAACTACCAGGTCACCCACCGTACGATCGAACCCCAGGGTATGTTCTTCATGGGCGGCATCTGGTATGTCCTCGCCTGGTGCAAGTTGAGGAGGGATTACCGCACCTTCCATCTCGGCAGAATCGTCCACCTCTGTCTGGGCGAAAACGGTTTCGAGGAGGAGCATCTTCCGCTCGACGAGCTGATCCCCCGGATCTATGATGTAGAGGATGAGGTCGAAGTGACGCTCCGTGTCCACCGTGACGTGGCACGCGATACGGAAGTTTCCAAATACACTTACGGACTTTATGAGGAGGTGGCGGACGGGGAGTACTTCGTCCAGAAATACCGGACCTATTCGCTCGACAAGTTCGGCCACTGGTACCTGTCGTTTGCCGACCGGGCGGAGATCATCGCGCCGGAAGCTTTGAAAACAGTCGTCCGGGAGTTGATCGGCAAGATCCGCATCTGAAAGCAACTACCTCTATATCTTCGGATAAAATCCTATTTTTCTCTTGCACAAAAGGTCCGCACCCTTTATCGAAAAAGCATGCACCCTCTTTTCAAAAAGCATGCACCCTTTTTCCGAAAAGCATGCACCCTTTTTCCGAAAAGCATGCACCCTATTTTTCAAAAGGATGTATCCTCTTTTTGCAAGGCATGTATTCTTTTTTCCGGCAAGGCAATAAGGACTTCTCCGTAGCGGTGGCCGTTTCGGGAAAATGGTTGATTTTCAAGATTGTTTATCCTTTAGCCGTCTCCCGGCTGGTCAGAATCTCGTCCATATGTCCGAGTGCCCAATCTACCAGGTTCTGGATATGAGGCATGAGCGTCGTGCCCATTTCCGTGAGGCAATATTCCACGCGGGGCGGCACTTCGGGATAGACTTTGCGGTGCACAAGGCCGTCGGATTCGAGGGTACGGAGCGTGACGGTCAGCATCCGTTGCGAGATATCGTCGATGGTCTTGTGGATGTCGCTGAAACGCATCGTGCCGTTCGCACTCAGTGTAGTCAGGACCAGCATCGACCATTTGTCGCCAAGTCGGCTGAGGACGTCCCGGACCGGGCAATTTCCTGTAGGATGAAAATTTTTCATTTTCTTTCTTTTCGTATGAAGTTGAAACTCAATAATGGTTACCTGCGTGTAAGTAGCTTATTCCGAGGTGCGTTCTTGTTTCTTTCGCCCGGATCGTCTACATTTGCTGCACAAAGGTAATAAACTTACGAAAGGTAACTATTGTTTCACTTAATAATTACAATTATGTCAAAGAAAGTAGCAGTTTTAGCAGTAAATCCGGTGAACGGATCAGGGTTGTTCCAGTATCTGGAAGCATTTTTTGAAAACGGAATTTCTTATAAGGTGTTTGCTGTTGCCGAGACGGCAGAGATCAAGACAAATTCAGGTATCAAGCTGATCGTGGATGATGTGATAGCCAACCTGAAAGGGCATGAGGACGAGTTCGATGCGCTGGTGTTCGGTTGCGGCGATGCCGTTCCGGTGTTCAGCGAAAATGCCGGCAAGCAGTACAACCAGGATATGCTGGCCGTTATCAAAGCCTTTGGTGATAAAGGCAAGATCATGATCGGACATTGTGCCGCCGCGATGATGTTTGAGATCGCAGGCGTTGCGAAAGGAAAGAAAGTGGCCGTTCACCCGTTGGCAAAGCCTGCCATCCAGTCTGCCCAGGCTACCGACGAAAAATCCGAGATAGATGGTAATTTCTACACAGCACAGTGCGAAAACGCTATCTGGACGATGCTGCCGCGGGTGGTCGAGGCACTGAAGTAATCCGTTCCTCTTCGTCCGAACGCTTGGATGAAGAAGGTATCTAAATGGAAATCAGCTAAACGTCGGGGAAAGGTTATTCGGATAAGATACACTATCCCCGTACGTTTCTATGAGTAAATTATTTTGGCTTCACAAAGCCTACCGGGTTACGTGGCTTATCCGATAGTGTCTTTTGTACTTGCAATTCAGCCAGTGTTTTATTGATTAATTCAAGTTGTATCCGGGTATCTTCGTTGATGTCGTTGTAATCGGTAAACGTCTCTTCGATATATTCTCTCAGGTCTTTTATTTCCTGCTTAAGTGCTGTGAACTTATCGATAGGGGGCATAATTAATTTCTGGCGGACAGCAACGAAAGCACGCATAATATTTATATTTACCTGTATCGCGATGTCCGAATTGAGTACTCCTGAAAGCATAGCTAATCCCTGTTCTGTAAAAGCAAAGGGAAACTTACGAGTTCCCCCCATCTTGATGTTCCATTTTGGAATATCAAGTTTTGTTCTTCAAACTCGCTTTTTGTTAACTGAAACATAAAATCAAGGGGAAAACGCTTAATGTTCCTTTGAACTGCTTTATTCAGGTTTCCGGTTGTAACCTGGTATAACTCCGCTAGATCTTTGTCCAGCATCACTTTTTGACCTCTTATTTCATAGATCTTACTTTGGATTAATTGCAATTCGTTCATAGTTAAGATATTTTTTTATGATTAATCTTAGTTTCGTAAAGATAACCATTATTTGTTTTCAGCATGCTTAAAGCCTTATTTTTTATTCTCAGGCAAGATTTTAAGACTATGATGATACATGAAACGAATATTTATTTATCCCTTGTTTCTTTTAAAATGAAATCCCCTCTCCGCAATATAAACCCCGCTCAGGATAAAGACCGATCCGATCAGGGCGATCACCGTAATGATTTCGTCGATCACGATGGCGGAAGTGATCAGCGTCACCAGCGGGACAATATAGATATAGTTGGCCGTGCGGAACGGACTCAGCTCTTTGACTGCCGTGTTCCACATGATGTAACAAAGCATCGATGCTACCACGCCCAGGAACAGCAGGTTAGCTGCAACGACCGGGCGGAAGAGTATCGCCGTATCCGTATTCAGCGGATGGAGTAGGAACATCGGGGTTAATGTGACAAGCCCGTAGAAAAACACCTTCCGGGTAATCAGCAATGTCGGATACCGGTTCCCCATCTGTTTCAGTATCAGGCAGTAAAACGCCCACATCAACGCTGCGATCAGCGTCAACATATCCCCCAGTGGATTGATCTTCAGTAGAAAACTACCGTTGAACACGACAAACGCCACCCCGATCAGCGCCATGACCGAGCCGTAGATCAGATTCGGTTTGATCTTCTCCCCGCGGTAAAACAGGAGCGAAAGAAACGCCGTCAGGATAGGAGCGGTGCAGATGATGAGCGACACGTTTGAAGCCAGCGTGATCCCCAGCGCCGTATTTTCGGTAATAAAATAGATCGATCCCCCGCAAAGCCCGGCGGCTACGAACATAAGTTCATCCCGTTTGCTCCGGGCAAACAGCACCTTGGGAGAAATAAACCAGATGCAGACATAAGCCAGCGCGAAACGGTAGAAAAGAATGTCGACGGGAGACAGCCCGTTATGAATCAGGATTTTTGTCGAAACGAAAGTCGTACCCCAGATAATAACCGTGATGATTGCGATCAGATGATACCAGTAAGTCAGATTATTCTTTGCCATATTTTTATGAATTTCTATTAACAATGGAGGAAAATGGTTCCGCAAATATATGTATTAAGTAAATAGGTTCTGTGTATTTGTTGAAAATAAGGAATTATTCCTATATTTGGATTCTATACAGGATAATGTGTGTTTTGGGAATATCTTTTACAACGAAAATAGGAAAAAATACTATGGCAATACTGGATCAGATCGATATTAAAATTTTACAGGCTTTGCAGAATAATGCCAAAGTGAATATGAAAGAGCTTTCGGCGGAGCTGAATATCTCGAAAACGCCTGTCTACGAACGGGTGAAAAGGCTGGAAGAAGAAGGCTATATCAGGAATTATGTCGCCCTGGTGGATAATAAGAAGGTAGGACTTCCGCTCGTGGTTTTCTGCAACGTCTCGCTGGCGGTGCACAACGATGAGCATATCCAGCGGTTCAAAGCAGAGATACAAGAGATCGACGAGGTGATGGAATGTTATTCGATCGGCGGCATCTACGACTTCTTTCTCAAGGTGGTTGTTAAAGACCTGGCTGCATACGACCAGTTTGTCTTTAACAAGCTTACCAAAGTAAATGGCATCGTCAAGATGCAAAGTTCGTTCGTGTTGAACGAGATCAAGCATACAACCGCCTTGAAGGTGGTGCCGGGTGAATGAAACTATCCGGCGCGGCGCGACAGGATATCGGCAAACTCTTTCAGGTGCGAGCCGTCGGTTCCGCAGCAACCGCCACAGATTTTCAGCGGGAAATCCCATAATAAAGTCATAAGGCGGTCTGAAAGTTCGGCGGCGGTCGACGATTGCAGGCAGGAGCAACCGTTCAGTTCCTCGGGACTGAGACTGGATGCGTTCGCCTGGATGCCGTTGAAGCGCGTTCTCACCAGTTCCGTATCGTTCATCGGATGCGACAAAGCTTCAAAGAGGACATCCGGATGCACGCAGTTCGCCATATAGCAGACGGGAGGGCGTGAGGTTTGTTTATCAATAGCCTCGATTGCTTCGTGGATGAACGTTCCGTCCATCAGTCGGCCGTTGCGTCCGATCATAAAGCTGATGATGTAGGGTAAACCGGTTGTCTCCATTGCCTTGGCCATGCCGGTTGCTTCGGTCAGTTCAGGCATGATGCCGGCAAACAGATAATCGACTCCGGACTCTTTGAAATCAAGGAGCGTAGGAAGATGATAGCTGAAAGCCTCTTCAATGGAAAAATACTTCCGGTTGCTGTAAGCATCTCCCCTGCATCCGGTCAGTCCGCCGATATAGACCGGAGTCGTGTATCGGTCCCTTAGCTCAGAAAGGAAGGCGACATTGTCCGCCAGGATATCTTTGTCCCTGAATACCGATGCGGCAATCCGTTCTTTATTCGCTCTCCGGGTAGGGGTCATCAGCAGGAGAGGGAGCCGCGAGCTTTCCGCGATATCCAGATACTGGCTGTAGATGGCAGCCAGTTGTTGCTTATGTTGTTCGTCGTATATCAATCCGGCGTGGACGATCTGTTCGTCCAGGGAGATCCGGTATTCGTGGCGTAATCTTTCGACGATAGCACCCTCTGTCAGCAGGGCGGGGCATGTGTCGTAAGATTCGGTAAAACTATGTTTGTTCATTAAAATAGAGTCTTTTTAGCCTGGACGACAAATGTAAGAAACTTTTACGGTTTCTATTTGTCCGATCTTGCTGGTTTTACATTATATAAGATGTTTCGTAGATTACTCTCTTTTACTCTTTATTCATTCTTACTATCCGGGGTATGAACCTGCCGTGGATATCGACGAGCGATTCCTGAGCTGGCATAATTCGTTCTAAACCGGGAGTAGCCATACTGCCGGGGATCAGTCCGGGTTGCCCTTTTCCGGCAGGAGCGGCCCTTTTACGGTGGACGATGGCGTAGCGGTTGGGCGAAATTTCTTCCCGCCAAGTGAAGTTATGGTGATATCAGAAAGAGAATACTTTTAATATGATCCATAATAAGACAAAGGCAGCAAGGGCAGCCAATAAAATCACATATTTTATTTGTGAGAAGTACTTTTGTTCATCTTGTTCGCGTTCTTTCACCTGCCGGTTGATCCGGTCGAACTCTTCGGCACTGATGTCCGGGAGTTGGGAAGCGTACTTTGCACGGGTGTCTTTTCCCCGGTCACGGAGTTGTCTGAGCATCTCCCGATCCTCTTTGTTCCTTCGTATCATATCGAAAACATGGCCAGCAAAACTCATAAGCTTTTCTTTTTAAAGGATTCGTTTATTGTCTGCTAAAATACGAAAAAAACTGGATCAGGCTGCCAGGCGTTATGAGTAAAACAAGTTGAATGCCTGCTCTGTTATGTAAATATACAGGTGTTACTTGTTTGAATATAATTGTGATTCAGTTTGCAGATGATGAAATTACATGTTTATACTGTCTGTTACTATATATTATTGTTGGTCCTGCTGTTTTTTCCGTCTCCGGAGGCGGCAGCGGATTTATTGTTGCCGGTCGACAGTGCCGGTATGACCGAAGGTGATTCGCTGGTCCGAAAATCGATCTACCCGTCGTCGGCCACTGAGAAAAGTGATTTTTATAAGATGCTTTGGGGAGAACATTACCGGAAATTATATTCTATCCCGATCACCGTGCCTGCCGTCACCCTGCAAACGCTTTGGGGTGGGATGAAGGTGGTGGAGCAGGCTACTGATTTCCAGGGATTACTTCTGGAAAACGATCAGGCACAGTTATGTCTTTTAAAGCCGCTAGGTGGATATACTACCTTCCTCGAATCGAAATTCTTCCAGGAAGTCTATAGCAAACAAGTATTCAGAAATACATATCTGGACCAGTTCATCGGCGATGCCTATACTATTATCAATCCGTTTACCTTTATCTCTGCCGATTATCTGGCGCGTTCGTCGGGGTTGAACTCAAATAATTCGCGGATCTTTTACTTGCCCGAGTATTCCACAACCGATACAGTGGCAGATGGAACGCCTATCGGAAATAAGCTGGTCAGTGTCATCGATGTGCCCGATTTTAATACCCGCCCGAATATTCTCCTGACAGAAGATTTGCTGGATACTATCCGGACGGATAAGAATTATCAGGTGAATCAGGAACTTTATATCCGCGAACGTCTGTTGGATATGGTGATAGGTGACTGGAATAAGATACCCGAAAACTGGAACTGGATAGCGCGTCAGCGGGGCGACAGCCTAACCTTCGACCCGATCGTCATCGACCGTAACCATGCTTTTACGAAGGTTGACGGCGTTTTGTTCAAACAAATGCTCCGGGTGTTGGGCCTGGGTTTCATTGTTAATTACGATCCTTCGCTGAAAAGCGTCCGCAAAGAGAACGCCTTGGGTTTTTCTTTGGATATGGCGTTGGCTTCCCAAAGTGATGCCGATGTATGGATGCAGCAGGCCCGATTCATCCGCCGGACACTGACCGATTCGGTGATAGACGATGCTTTCTCGCGTTTGCCGAAGGGAATAGAGGATAAGGAGATCGAACGGATCAGCGCGATCGTGAAACAGAGACGGGATAGGCTGGAAGAGATAGCAACGGCTTATTTCGATCAGTTGCAGCGAACCCCGGTTCTGACGGGAAGCAACCGTTCTGACCGTTTCGTCATCGATCGTACTAATCCGGATAGTTTGTTTATCCGCATCTACGATAAAGAGACAGACCGGCTGGTGTTCGACCGGAAATATAGCCGGAAAAAGACCAAGGAACTTTGGCTATACGGCCTTGAAGGTGACGACCGTTTTGAAGTGAACGGAGAAGCAAAGAAAGAAATGCCTGTCTTCCTGATTGCCGGCCGTGGTGAGAATAGCTACCGGCTGGACCCGGGTCATCATATACGGATTTACGAGTATAAGTCGGAAAAGGCCCGGTTAGACTCCATTCCTCATGCCCGTAAAGTTTTTTCGGATATACCGGAAATACATCAGTATGACTACAATAAGATCAAATATCATAAAATGTCGCTCACACCCTGGGGGATTTACGACTCGGATAAAGGATTCAGTCTCGGCACATTCTTTACCTATACGATGTATGGCTTTAAACGTTCGCCGTTTACTTACCAGCACCGTGTCGGCTATAATTACCTGCAAGGGTTCATGTACCAAGGGATTTTTCTTTCTTACGACGGAAAGAAATCGTTCAATATAGAGGCGACAATCAGTTCGAAGAGGAATTTCTATAACTTTTTCGGTTTCGGGAATAATACGGACGGATATAAGGAAGCGAAGAAAAATTACAACCGTGTCCATATCCGCGAGTTCAAACTGTCGCCTTCTTTTCTGCTCAATTTCGGAAAGAATGAAAAGCTGACTGTTCGAACTTCGCTGGAAATGTTCAAGGCGAAGGAAACGAGCGACCGTTTCATCAACCAGTATTATCCCGAAGATCACCGGATTTTCAAGAATAACTACTTCTTCGACCTGGGAGCTACGCTGGAGACGGAGAAAGAGCTTTCTTCTTTTATCCCCCGGATCGGTGGAGCTGTAACAGCCGGTTGGATGATGAATCTGAGGGATGCCGGACGTAATTTCCCTTATGCCGGTGCTTCTATGGAACTGGACGTACGGATTACCGATCGTCTGACCTGGGCGACGATGGCGAAATGTAAACTGCTCTTCAACAATAAATACGAATTCTACCAGGCGGCATCCACCGAGCTACGCGGTTACCGGGATAACCGTTTTATCGGGAAACAAGCTTTTTACCAATATTCGGATATCCGGTTGGATATGGGGAAACTTAAGAATCCGTTCACCCCTTTGAAGTACGGAGTGTTTGCCGGGTTCGACTACGGCCGTGTCTGGTTCCCGGGTGAAGAATCGAAAAGGTGGCATACCTCGTACGGAGGAGGGGTATGGCTGACGTTGATCAACAAGGTCACGACGAAGTATTCATGGTTCGGTTCGACCGATAGTTTCCGTTTCATGTTCGAGCTTGGACTGGGATTTTAGCGGATGGCTTGATTTTCCGGAAGGTTTGACTAAACAAACTGAAATCCAGGTTGTTTAATAAATAGTACATAAAATTAAAACAACTTAGGTGATGGAATCTAATAGTGAAAAGAAAATCAAGGTTCTCCCGAACGGACCTTACGAAGTGATCGGGGATATCCCGTTGAATCAGTTACGTTATATCGGCAACCGGAAAGGAGCTTCCACCGGTTATAAGGAAATACAAAAGTATTCCGTCGAAGGCGTATATCATCTGTGCCGTTGCGGTGGCTCGCACAACAAACCTTTTTGCGACGGAACGCATAAAAAGATTGGCTTTAAAGGAGATACGACAGCCAGTCACGATTCGTATGATGAAATGTCTGTCCTTTATGAAGGTAAAGTCATCGATATGCTGGATGCCGAAAGCCTCTGTGCGGTAGCCCGTTTCTGCGATACGCACGGTACTGCCTGGCAACAGGTGGAGGAGGGTGACTCGAAGGATACGATTGAAATAGTAAAACAACAGTGCGCCAACTGCCCCAGCGGTCGGCTGACAGCCGTTACGAAAGATGGTAAACGGATTGAACCCGAACTGCCCGAAGGTATCAGCATCCTGGAAGATGTCCCTGCCAGCGTACACGGTCCTATCTGGGTGAAAGGCGGTATTCCTATAGAAGACGAAAACGGACGTGTCTATCCGGTGCGCAACCGTGTTACGTTATGCCGTTGCGGTCTTTCACAGAACAAACCCTTCTGCGATGGCAAGCACATGCGGAATCAGGGAGAGTTGGATGATTAATGTCTGAATGTAAACTACCGTTGGGTTTAAATAAGTATTCATACGGCAGTTGTTCTCTATTCGTTCGACAACTGTCGTATAATTATTCGATGGTTGTCGAACGAATAAAGAACAGTTATCGAACGATTGTTTATTTAAAACGTATATGATGTTTACACTTTCCCCTTCACGAACTTATGGCCGATCCAGTAAGTTGCCCGTTCAGCTTTGAACTTCAGTATGCAATATTCCGGGTCTTCCACACCTTTGGGGAAATGCTCATAAAACCAGTCTACCCATAATGCTTTCTTCTCCGCAGCGTCTTCGACTACTTCGATGGTGCCTGTCAGCGTCACACTGTCGCCTTCCTTGAAGAAAGCGACGCCTGCTTTCGGGTTTTCGATAAAATTCTTTGTCTTTTCAGAACTCGTTCCCGTTGAGAACCAGATCGTATCGATCCCGTCTGTCTTGATCTTCGAAATGACTATGGGACGGGGATAACCCTGTTCGTCGATGGAGGCTAATGTTGTTACCTCGCAGTTATTCAGCAATTCGATTGCCTCTTGTTTGATCTTTTCCATAAAACTATTTTTTTGTTTCGGAGGCAAACATAAGGGAAACTTCGCGGTTGCTGTTGTAAAAAATCGACTTTCTTCTATTATATATAGGTAAGCGGATCGTCTTCCGGTATCGGTAAAGACATGAATGCGGATGGATTGCTTCCAGATAATCTTCTGAACTCTTTGATAAAATGAGATTGGTCGTAGTAGCCACAGTCGATGGCTAACTGCTGCATGTCTGTATCTTTTATGCCCCTTAAAACTCGGGTTGCGTTCCTGAATTTGGTGATCCTGCTGAATTCTTTCGGTGTATAACCGGTGACGTGTTTGAATTTGCGCTCGAAATGACGTTGGCCGAGATATAATTTATCGGTCAGTTGACGGATGGGGAGCATCCCGTTCGACCGGATGATCAGATCGGTTGCCTGCAACATCTGCCGGTCTATGGTAATGATAGCGGACAGGCGGGAAAGGAGGAACCTTTCTATGATTTGTATGCGTTCCTGCAAAGATTCTCTTTCGCATAACATTTCTGCAAAACTATTGTCGAAAAGCATATCCAATTCGGAAGCATCGATTCGCATGTCGGTAAATTCTCCCAAAGGAACCTTTGTGAATGCCGCCAGTCCGCAAGGAGAGAAGCGTACACCCATCATATGAAGGTTGGTCGAACGTGTGACCAGTTCGGAATAAACCCGCATGGGACCGACGAAATAAAAACGGTAAGGCTGCATCAGCATTTCACCGTTCAGAGGTTGCGACGGTTCCTGGATGGAAAAGATGAAATCCGCACATCCGTCAGGCAATATCTTATAACGCATGTCGTATTCAGTCTCGCCTTTCACCTCCCAATATTTGTCGATATAGGGAGCCAGTGACGGGCATGGAGGATATTCCTGGTACATAATGGCGTATTACACAGTTTGATTGGATTCGTAGAGGTTCACTCTTTTTTCCAGCGTTTCAGTTGAGGGAAATAATACTGCATGCCGGCAAGCGCTTCTTCTTTTGTGTAGCTTTCGCCGTTGTCGTGTTTGAAAGAATCTGAATACTGAAGACAGATTTGGATCATTTCATCCATCGTTACATCCTGTACAAATTTCCCGTCTTTAAAACAGAACGCGCAATACTCTTTGTTTTTACTCCCGTCCTGGTTTGTTCCATAATCCGTATCGGATATCAGCGGCATCCCGCAACTTTGACAATAAATAGGTTCCATACTCTTAAATTTATTTATAAGCCTCTTATTTTAGAACAAATATAGAATTATTTTTCAGATTAAAAACAATACCTTTGAAGACTTAAATTTTAATAGACCATGGTAAATAGACGAAATTTTCTAAAAAGTGCCTCTGTCCTGACTTTGGGGGGGCTGGTAGCCGGAAAGGCAGAATCATTACATGCAGCCACTCCCGTCGTATCGGAAACGACTGCTGCCAAAAGTATCGGTTTACAGATTTATTCTTTGGGAGGTGAACTGATGAAGGACGTTCCCGGTGGAATGAAGAACCTTAAAAAGATGGGTTATTCCACTCTTGAACTGGCGGGTTACAATAACGGCAAGATCAATGGTGTCGATATGATGGAATTCAAGAAGATGGCAGAAGATGCCGGATTGAAGATCACCAGTTCTCACGTGAATCCTCCGACAGGCGAGTACACACCGGATACCCGCAATATGATTATGGAATATTGGAAAAAGACGGCAGACGATCATGCCAAGTTAGGTGTGAAATATCTGGTTCAGCCCGGACAACCCCGTACCCGCAGTGTGGAAGAGGTAGGCTATGTTTGCGATGTTTTCAACGAAGCCGGAAAAATTGTAAAAGCGGCAGGTATTCCTTTTGGCTACCATAACCATGACTTTGAGTTTGCCAAAGTACTTCCCGGAGGTAAAGAAGCTATATTCGGCCGCCATAACAAAGGCGAAAAAATCTATGATCTTTTCCTGAAAGATACGGATCCTGATCTGGTATTCTTTGAAATGGATGTATATTGGACGGTGATCGGGCAGAATGATCCGGTGGAATACATGAAGAAATATCCGAATCGTATTAAACTGTTGCATATCAAAGATCGTGCAATCCTTGGACAATCTGGCTTTATGAACTTTGAGATGATCTTCAAACAGGCCTATCAGATCGGTGTAAAGGAATATTATGTAGAACTGGAAGGTATGCCGGATGGCCGTACCCAGTTTGACGGGATAAAAGGTTGTGCCGATTATCTTTTGAAAGCCAAGTTTGTAAAATAAGTAAAGTATAATATATAAAGGTACGTGTGAAAGCCGGTCTAGGAATAGACCGGCTTTTTTAGTGTGGTGTGGAAAAAATCCACACTTCCACATCGATTCCACACCACAGTTGTGAGATGTACGGAAATACAAGATGTGATATAAAATGTTTTTATCTGTTGATAGTTAGTGTATTAGATAGGTGTATTTCGACTTTATATTCTTTTGGCACGTCATTTGCATAAATAAAGGTGTTGGGGAATAAGTGAGTTCCCCTCTATGAATATGATGATGAAGTTTAGAATTTAGAATAAGTGTAAGTATCTATCTCCCGATATTGTTTTCTAATATGTATTAGATTAGCAAAAACTTATCGATTGATAAAGGCCGTTCCGCCTGAGAAGGTAGAACGGCTTCATTTTTTTATAACTGTAGGGAGTTGGACAGCTTTTCCAACCAGTCGGGAAGGGTATCCAGATGATGGATACGATCGTCGATATAGGCAGGGGCAAATAAATTGATCTGCAGATCCTTGCATTTTTCCTGTAAACTGTCTTCCACCGGGTAATAACTGGCTAATACGGCCAGCGAGATATCTCCGCCATAGGTTTCACGTACCGCATCTACCTTATATATATCGTTCTGCGTTACATTTCCTGATTTACATTCGATGAATATTAGTTTCTGTTGGTTGTTCAACAAGACATCCACTTCGTTTTTTGTCCTGGAACTGTTGTTTTCTGTCCTGAATAGAACGCTCTGCCATACCTCGGGACGGTTGGGATGTCTCTGGCTCCATGTCCTGACTTTATGGGCAACGAGTGTTTCCCACCAGCGTCCTTTGAAAAATAACATACCTGCGTTGGGGGTCGTTAACCTGAGCAATACATGGTTTTGCTGTGCAATGAGGAAAGTATCCTGTCTTTGCTTGAAGCGCAACCCGCTCTTGAAAACCCGTGATGACGGTAAGCGGGATAGTTCCTTATTGCAGAATATATTGAAGAACTTCTGGATCATGGTATGTTCTTTCGGGTATTGTTCGATAAACTGCTTGATGGAGACGGAAGCCTGTATGTCGGCATCGCTCAATTGTTTGGCGTCCTGGTATTCCGTCAGGATATTTCCGCTCAGGCCCAATATCTCTTTATTATCCAACTGGCTTTGCATCGGATGCTTTTCAAAGTTTTCCAACCGGATCAGGTCGCCCAGTTGAGTCAGGTAGAAGGCCGGGGCGTTATATTCTTTGGCTATTGTAAATGCGGCGAATGCCATCAGCTTGGTTCCTTCCGAAAGATTATAGGCAAACTCGTCGGTAGGGTAGGCCTGGTGTATCTTGCGGCACACGTTGCGAACGTTTTCTCCGTCGTACGGTTCGGTCCGGTATAAGGTCCGGCGGATACTGGCGGGGAGTAGCGGAAATAAAGGGGCAGCTACATCTTTTGTCTCGTTTGTGCAAAGAAGATGCACATGGTCGGGTGCAAACTCTTTGATCCCGTGATAAACAGAGGTGATATCTTTGCCAAGTAATATGATCTGATGTTTCATGTTTTATATCATATATTAATTAAGGTTCTAAATGTAGTATTAATTTCGATATAATTCATATCTTCGCTCCCTAATCAATCGCTGTATATATAGCAAATGGAAATTTTTATTATTGTCGGCCTTATTTTGTTGAATGGTATTTTGTCGATGTCTGAGATCGCTTTAGTGTCTGCCCGTAAGGCCCGGTTGGAACTAGAGGCAAAAAGAGGTAATAAATCTGCGCAAACAGCTCTGAAGTTGGCTGGTGAGCCCGATCGTTTCTTATCTACTATCCAGATCGGTATCACGCTGATCGGAATCCTGACCGGTTTGTATTCAGGAGAGGCTTTCGCCTATAATCTGTCAGAAGTGGTACGTCATGTTCCCGTACTTGAGCCTTATGCACTAGGATTGTCAAAGACTGTAATCGTTATAATCGTTACTTATCTTACTTTGATCATGGGTGAGCTTGTGCCGAAACGTATCGGCATGGGATATGCCGAACGGGTTTCGATGCTGGTTGCCAGACCCATGTTTCTGCTATCAAAGCTGGCTTTACCCTTTGTATGGTTATTATCTAAAAGTACTTCCTTTGTTATTAAAATTACCGGAATTAAAGCAAATGAAGAAAATAAAGTAACGGAAGAAGAGATCAAGGCGATCGTCAAAGAAGGCTTTGACGGAGGTGAAGTGCAGGAAGTAGAACAAGACATTGTGGAACGTGTGTTCAACCTGGGAGACCGTAATGTCGGTTCGATTATGACACACCGGAGTGACTTGGTTTGGCTGGATGTAACGGATAGTATTGAAAAGATCCGTGAAAAGGTACAGGAAAACCTGTTTAATATATATCCGGTAGCTTCCGAAAAATTCGATAATATCAAAGGTGTCGTTTACCTGAAAGATCTGTTCGGACGGATCGATGAACCTGATTTCTCGCTGGAACAGGTAATACGTCCGGCTCAGTATCTGCCGGAAAACCAAAGTGTTTATAATGCGTTGGAGCAGTTCAAACAGGCACGTGTTAAATATGGTATCGTGACGGATGAGTTCGGTGGTATCCAAGGTATCGTTACTTTGAAAGATATCATGGAAGGTTTGATCGGCCAGGTTCCGGAATTGGGAGAAGAGGCTGAGATCACTCAGCGTGCCGATGGTTCCTGGTTGGTGGACGGACAGTATAACTTCTATGATTTTCTGGAGTATTTCGATATGGAAGATCTCTATGCCGAACATGATTATAATACGTTGAGCGGCTTGATCCTGGAAATATTGGAACGTGTCCCGAAGACCGGTGAGACACTGAATTGGTTAACTTTCGAATTTGAGATCGTGGATATGGATGGGGCACGTATCGACAAGGTGTTGGTGAAGAAGATAGATTGATATTCTTTGTACGAAGATTAAATAGTGGAAGGATTTCCCTGAAACTGTAAGCCATAATTCGATAGAGGAATGTATCGTATCCTCTTTCTTGATAGTGAATAGTGACATTCACTGAGTAGATTTGAAAAGTCCCTTATTTTGTAATCAAAATAAGGGACTTTTGTATTCAAAGCATATATGTTTCGTCATTAAAACATATATGCTTTGAAAAGCCTTCTGTATAGTTTCTCTCTTCTTACAGTTCTTTGATCTTATGAAGCACCTCCATTTTTCCGAAGAGGATCAACTTGTCGTTGGATTCCAGCACCAGATCATCGGTTAGAGGGTCGACCACATAATATTCTGTTTGTTTCAATCCAATCAGGTTTCGTATTTCTTTGGCTCGTTCTACTCCGACCAGGCGGATACCGAAGTTCGTTTGGAAGTCGATCGTCCTTAAAGTCTGTCCGACCAAAGCACCCGGTGTCTTTATTTTGTACAGATGATGCGTCTCCGTCACCTGATACCAACGCTGGAACAGATCGCCCAGCAAGCTCTGGGAAGCATATGTGGCGGCATAATCCTGTTCCGGGCGAATGATCTCCGACACACCGATAGAACGGATCACCGTTTCATGGATGGGAGAGATGGAACGGACGATCAGCCTGCCGGCATCCAGGCTCTTTAATAAGGCGACTGTTTGTACTGAAGTACCGAAATTCTTCCCATAGGTCACAAAAATAGCATCCATCTCGCTTAGCGGAAGCGTGTTCAGCGCATCCCTGTCGGTCGTGTCGAGGCTGACAGAACCGGAAATGGTCTGCTTGACAGCCTCTACTTTATGCAGATTCAAATCGACACCGATCACTTCGTCGCCGATGCGGGTTAAATTTTCCGCGATGGCACGTCCCAGATTACCTAATCCTATAACCAGAAATTTCATAAGGCATTCTTATTACATTAATATATTTTCCTGAGGGTATGTATAATCCCTCTTTTTGTACTCTTTTATAAAGCCGACCATAAAAGTCAGTACCCCGATACGTCCGATCAACATCGTGCAGATGATGATCAGCTTTCCCGTCATGGAAAGCAGCGGACTAAAATTCAGGCTCGACCCTACCGTACTCAAGGCAGAAACAACTTCGAAGGTAAGTGTAAAGATCGGCGTCCCTTCTTCTGTGTAAGACAGCATCCAGACTGCAACCGAGGCGAAAATGAAATAAAGGACAATGGTCGCAAACGCCCGGCGGATTGTTGCGGGAGATATTTCCCGTTTACGTACTTCCACCTTCTCTTTTTCACGGGCAACGTTCAATGCCGTGACGATCGCCACGAAAACCGTCGTTACCTTCAACCCACCCCCGGTAGACATCGGTGCAGCACCGATAACCATCAGAATAAGCGTAAGCATCAAGGTTACTGGACGAAGTGTTCCCATATCGGCTACCGTAAATCCGGCTGTTCGCGGGGTGACTGCTCCCAGTAAAGAATCCGCCAGTTTCCCTTTGAGCGGAAGGCCTGCCAGCGTATTGTCCGTTTCAAAAATAAAATAGAGGATCATTCCGCCGATGATCAACGCCAGCGTACTTATCACTACGATATAAGTATGGATATTGATAATGCGGGGAGTATGGATATACCGTTTTTGCAGCCTGGTAGCGACCATGAACGTATTTACGATAAAATGCCTTAGCAGTTTCAGATAGTTGAATACGATCGGGAAACCCAGTCCGCCGAAGATGATCAGCAGGGAAATCCAGACATGCAGATTGTAATTATGTACAACTAACGGATCGCACATATTACCGCTTAACGTAGAGATCCCGGCATTACAGAAAGCCGATACTGCATGAAAAATGGCAAAGAATATATCATCCTGTACCGTGGCACCCGGTAACGTGCCTCTTATATCCATATAAATGAAATAAGCCCCGATCCCTTCGATGAAGAAAGTAACAAACAGGATATTCAGGATCACCCGGAACAGTCCTCCGGTACGCTCTTCATTCAACATATCTTTCAGCATCAGTTTGCTGGTAAAAGAAGAATGCCCCATAAAAGACAGCGCAAAGAAACTGGTGAAAGTCATCACGCCGATCCCTCCGATCTGTATCAGGATCATAATGATTACATGCCCGATATGAGTGAAAGTGGTCGCTACATCCACCGTCGTAAGTCCTGTTACGCAAACCGAAGTCGTAGCCGTAAACAGGGCATCCACAAAATGGATCGGCCGGGTAGTGGCATTCGGCAACATCAATAATCCTGCGCCGATCAGGATTACGAAAATAAAACTGAGCAGGAACAGTAGCGACGGTTTGATACGGGTCTGCATCAGTGTGAATGTCTGCCGCGATAAATGGATAACACTCAGCAGCAATAGTAAAGTATATACGAACAGCGGCTTCGAAAGGAAGTCGAGATAAGGCAATGACCGCTCGATGACGTCCCTGAAAAAGACCTTTGCCGATAGAACGGCAAACAGGAGAAAATAGATCCCGATATCCAAATACAGCAACTTCTCTTGTATGATCTCATTGAACCGGACTATATACCGCAGTGTGATCCCGATAAAGAACCCCAGTAAAATATAGATACGGCTCAGGTATAAATGATGTATAGTTTCGCTGGTCTGCTGAAACCCGAACTGATAAACCAGAACAAACAGGGAGGCGATGGATGCCAGGAGTATGATACCTTCTGCCGCTATATTCAGCAGCCCTTTTGCGTTGGCCCAATACATCCGGCATGTGAACTGTATATGTTTTATGTCCATGATCAAGTAAAATCTGTAGCAAATGTATTAATAAAAGTATTCCGGGGTGGGAATAGTTTAGAAAGTTTTGATAAAGCATGTTAAAAAGAAAAATATCAACGTTTTACCATAATATTGTTTTGTTTACATTATGGGTGATAAATGTTATTGTATGAGGTAAGATAGTAAAATAGCAGATAAATAAGCTGTTATAAATATTGAAAAAATAGTTTTGTGTGTTTTGTATATTGGATAAATGATTATATTTGCAACTGATTAACGTAATATCATGGAAACACATATGGAAAACAAGAAAATGCTTTATTCGCACGTATCTGTCGATTGCGTGCTATTAGGAGTCAATGAAGACAAACTTTGCGTACTGCTGGTGGAACGGAAGATAGATAATAGTGATGAGAAACATTACAAATTACCCGGTAGTCTTATTTACGAGAATGAAGATCTGGATACGGCTGCTTATCGGGTATTTAATGAAGCCACCGGTTTGAAACGCGTTCCTTTGAAACAGTTCCGTAGCTTCGGGTCTCCGTCACGTACCAAAAATGCAGACGATATGCAGTGGCTGGAAAATGCCATGAAGCTGAAGATCGAACGGATCGTTACTGTAGCTTACCTGGCGTTAAGCAAGATCGGACGGAAATCGAATCCGACCAATAAATATAACTCGCTTGCCTGGTTCCCTGTCGATTCTCTTCCGGCTTTGCCTTTCGACCACAGGGAGATTATCGGAGCTGCCGTGGAAGAAATACGGGAATGGGTGGAGAAAGAACCGTCTATCATTTTCGATTACTTGCCGTTGAAGTTTACGGCTTACCAGTTGAGGCGTACTTATGAGATCATATATAATAAGGAAATGGACGTTCGTAACTTCCATAAGAAAATGAGTTCGCTGGAATATATAGTGCCGACCGACGAGGTTGAAACAGGAGTTGCCCATCGTGCCGCCCGCTATTATCGTTTCGATAAAGTGAAATATAATAAGATGCATTCAAAATTTAATAAGAATTAATCACGTAAGAATATGTATTTATTAGGTTGTGACATAGGTAGTTCTTCTGTCAAGGCATCCATAGTAGATGCCAATTCGGGACTGACGGTCGGTGCCGATTTCTATCCGAAGGAAGAAGCTCCTATTAAGGCTGTGAAACCCGGTTGGGCAGAACAGGAGCCGGATGACTGGTGGAAATATCTGAAAGAGGCTATAAAAGGAGCCATTGCTAAAGCCGGTATCCAGGGAACGGATATCAAAGCGATCGGTATCTCTTATCAAATGCACGGACTTGTACTGGTAGATAAGAAAATGGAAGTATTGCGTCCGTCCATTATATGGTGTGACAGTCGTGCCGTTCCTTATGGCGACCGGGCATTCAAGAATATAGGGGAGAAGAAGTGCTTGTCCCATCTGCTGAACTCTCCGGGAAACTTTACCGCAGCCAAACTGGCCTGGGTAAAAGAATTTGAACCCGAACTGTTCCGTTCCGTCCATAAGTTTATGTTGCCGGGTGACTTTATCGCCATGCGTATGACGGGAGATATCGTTACTACGGTTTCCGGTTTGTCGGAAGGCATCTTCTGGGACTTCAAGAACGAGACGGTATCTGAGGACTTGATGAACTTCTTCGGATTCAGCAACGATCTGATACCGGCGATCCGGCCGACATTCGGCTTGCAGGGCGAACTGTTGGGCTCTGTCGCAACGGAACTGGGCTTGAAGAAAGGTACTCCTGTTACCTACCGTGCGGGTGACCAACCCAATAATGCCTTATCGCTTAACGTACTGAATCCGGGAGAGATCGCAGCAACAGGAGGAACCTCCGGGGTGGTGTATGGCGTGAATGGAAAAGTAAACTTCGACACATTATCGAGAGTGAATACTTTTGCTCATGTGAACCATTCATCCGAGCAGACCCGTTTAGGCGTATTGCTATGTATCAACGGCGTCGGCATCCTGAACTCATGGGTGAAGAAAAACGTAGCGCCGGAAGGTATCAGCTATCCCGAACTGAATGATCTGGCTGCCGATATCCCTGTCGGCTCGGAAGGATTGTCTATCCTGCCGTTTGGTAACGGTGCCGAACGTATGTTACAGAACAAACAGATCGACTGCTCTATACACGGACTGAATTTTAATATTCATAGTAAAGCGCATATCGCTCGTGCCGCCCAGGAAGGAATCGTGTTCTCTTTCAAATACGGTATGGATATTATGAACGAAATGGGTATCGACATCGATGTGATCCGTGCCGGTAATGCCAATATGTTCCTGAGTCCGGTCTTCCGTGATACCTTGTCGGGTGTGACAGGTACGGTAATCGAGCTGTTCGATACGAACGGAGCTGTCGGTGCTGCTAAGGGAGCCGGTATCGGTGCCGGAATCTATCAGTCGGCGGAAGAAGCATTCGCCTCTCTGAAGAAGATCGATGTGATCGAGCCTGACGGATTGAAAGCGGACAAATACTGCGCTGCATACAGTATCTGGAAAGAACGTCTGGATACATTAATGGCAAATAATAATATACCAATGTAATATAAATCATTAAAACAATTAATTTCATGGACTTTTATAAAGGTGAAAAAGAATTCTTTCCCGGAATAGGAAAGATTCAGTTTGAAGGAAGCGATTCTAAGAATCCGATGGCATTTCATTATTATGATGAAAATAAGGTGGTAATGGGTAAGACATTGAAAGACCATCTCCGTTTTGCTATGGCTTACTGGCATACACTTTGTGCCGAAGGTGGTGACCAGTTTGGCGGCGGGACAAAAACATTCCCCTGGAACACGGAGGCTGACCGTATCAGCCGTGCAAAATATAAAATGGATGCCGCTTTCGAATTTATGACCAAATGTAGCATTCCTTACTATTGCTTCCACGATGTGGATGTTGTAGACGAGGCTCCTACAATGGTTGAGTTTGAAAAAGATCTGCAGACAATGGTTGAACATGCCAAAGGTTTGCAGCAGGCAACAGGCAAGAAACTGTTATGGTCGACAGCCAACGTATTCGGTAACAAACGTTATATGAACGGTGCAGCTACCAATCCGTATTTCCCGGCTGTCGCTTGTGCCGGTACGCAAATCAAGAACGCTATCGACGCTTGTATCGCTTTGGGCGGTGAGAATTATGTATTCTGGGGTGGTCGCGAAGGTTATATGAGCCTGCTGAACACCGATATGAAACGTGAAAAAGATCACCTGGCCATGATGCTTACCATGGCACGTGACTATGGTCGTAAGAATGGTTTCAAAGGAACTTTCCTGATCGAACCGAAACCGATGGAACCGACTAAACACCAGTATGATGTGGATTCTGAAACGGTGATCGGCTTCCTGCGTCATTATGGCCTGGATAAAGACTTCGCCCTGAACATCGAAGTGAACCATGCTACATTGGCGGGACATACATTCGAACATGAACTGCAGGCTGCTGTCGATGCTGGTATGTTATGCAGTATCGATGCTAACCGTGGTGACTATCAGAACGGTTGGGATACCGACCAGTTCCCGATGGATATCTACGAGCTGACCCAGGCATGGCTGGTTATCCTTCAGGGTGGCGGTCTGACTACCGGAGGAACGAACTTCGACGCGAAGACCCGTCGTAACTCGACCGACCTGGACGATATCTTCCTGGCTCATATCGGTGGTATGGATGTTTTTGCCCGTGCTTTGATAACGGCTGCTGCCATCCTTGAAAACTCCGATTACAAGAAAATGCGTACTGAGCGTTATGCCAGCTTCGACAACGGCGAAGGTAAAGCATTCGAAGACGGCAAGCTGACTTTGGAAGACTTGCGTACGATCGCTCTTCGTGACGGCGAACCGAAGCAGATCAGTGGCAAGCAGGAATTATATGAAATGATTCTCAATTTATATATATAAAATTAGTTACAAAGAGTAACTTTCTCTTCTCTTGGAGAAAGGCAGGAGGCGTGTGATAATTACGTGTTTCCAAATGATAGCACATCTCCGAACCTTTCTCCGGAGTGGAGAAGTTACTTTTTGTTTCTTAGTCTGATAGATATGAAAAACAACAATAGTTACATTTTTGGCCTTACCCTCGTTGCTACCCTTGGAGGGTTACTATTCGGATATGATACGGCTGTTATCTCCGGAACAGTAGAATCACTACGGAAATTTTTTATCGAACCTTACGGATTACCTCTCGATCAGGCTAATTCGCTGGAAGGATTTGTGGTCAGCAGTGCGCTGATCGGTTGCATCCTCGGAGCTTCTTTTGCCGGATGGGTGAGCCAGCGGTATGGTCGTAAGCCGACGTTGGTCGTTGCGGCTATCCTTTTCCTGCTCTCCGCGATCGGTTCCGCATGGCCGGAATTCGGCTTGGGACTACCCGGAAGCGGAGATCATACTTATATGTATTTGTTCGTTGCCTATAGAATATTGGGAGGAATAGGGGTCGGACTGGCTTCTATGGTTTCTCCTATGTATATTGCTGAAGTGGCGCCTGCCGACCGCCGTGGTAATCTGGTTTCCTGGAACCAGTTTGCTATCATCTTCGGTATGCTGGTGGTTTATTTCGTGAACTATACTATTGCTTTACAAGGAGATGCAGCGTGGCTGCATGCCACCGGCTGGCGTTGGATGTTTGCCTCTGAGACCATCCCGGCAGTCTTATTCCTTGTTTTCCTGATGTTCGTACCGGAAACTCCCCGTTATCTGGTCATGCGTGGTAAAACAGAGAAAGCCTTCTCTATTCTTAGTCGTTTGATGGATAAGGAAGAAGCATCGAAAGAATTGGTAGATATTAAAGAAAGTTTCAAGGAAAAAGCACCCTCTATGCGTCCTTACTTCCAGTTTATGGGAACCTGGTTGGTTCTGTTCCTGATCTCATACGGAGGATTGGAACTGGCTGGCAGTACGAGTGCGTTGGAGATCGCTTTGATTGGCAGCTTCTTTGTCTCTTTGATACTCCCGATCCGTTCGTTTGGCGTTCTGATCATTCTGGTGGGTGTGTTGTTGTCAGCATTCCAGCAGTTTGTCGGTATTAACGTAGTATTATATTATGCACCGGAGATATTCAAGACGATGGGGGCCGCTACCGATGCCGCTTTGTTGCAGCAGATCGTGGTAGGTGCCGTGAACCTGTCGTTTACCGTACTGGCTATCTTTACGGTCGATAAGTTCGGCCGCCGTCCGTTGATGATCATCGGAGCTTTGGTTATGGCTGTTTCGATGACTATACTGGGTACGACTTTCTATACCCATTCCGTCGGCATCGGTTCGCTGGTTTGCATGTTGGTTTATACGGCTGGTTTTGCCATGTCATGGGGACCGGTTTGCTGGGTATTGCTGGCTGAAATATTCCCGAACTCTATCCGTTCTACGGTGATGAGTATTGCCGTTGCGGCACAGTGGATTGCCAACTTCCTGGTATCATGGACTTTCCCGATGCTCGACAAGAATCAGTACCTGACTGAAACATTTAATCATGGTATGGCCTACTGGATATACGGTCTGATGGGTATCCTGGCTGCCGCCTTTATCTGGAAATTCGTCCCCGAAACCAAAGGAAAGACGTTGGAACAGATGGAACAATACTGGAAAAGATAATTCCCATATACTAGATTGGTTAGGAAGTAACCGGAAGTTCAAGGCAAATACAGCCTGAATTTTTGGTTACTTTTCTTTTTGGAGGAAAGTAACATTTCGTACATTTGCCGGCAGTAAACGATATTGAATATGCCTATTATAAAACGGATTCTGATCTGGTGCAGGAATATCTTTCTGTTTCTTTTTATATCCAGCATCCTGGCGGTGGTGGCGTATAAGTTCATCCCTGTTTATTATACGCCGTTGATGCTGACGCGGTTGTACGATCAGTACAAGGGGGGGAAACCCTTCAAGCTGGAACATAAATGGGTTCCGTTGTCGCAGATAGCACAACCGTTGGTACAGGCGGTTGTCGCTTCGGAGGATAATTTGTTTCTCGATCATAACGGTTTTGATATTGAACAGATACAGAAAGCACGCGATGAAGCGGAAAAGGGAAAACGCGTACGCGGCGCCAGCACCATCTCCCAGCAGACAGCCAAGAATGTATTCCTTCTTCCTGCCAAAAGCTATATAAGGAAAGGGATCGAAGCCTACTTCACCCTCTTGATCGAGTGGATATGGGGGAAAGAAAGAATCATGGAGGTCTATCTGAACTCCATCGAGATGGGCGACGGTATTTATGGAGCAGAAGCGGTAGCCAAGGCCCATTTTAAGAAGCAGGCTTCCCGGTTAAATCGCGAGGAGGCTGCGTTGATCGCTGCATCTTTGCCGAATCCCAGGAAATTCAATTCCGGTAAACCTTCTCCCTATATGTTGAAACGACAGGGACAAATCCTTTCTTTGATGGGTAAGTTGTTGAAGATACAGATGGGTTACGGAGCCGGTGAGATCGATAATACGAACGGAAAAATAAAAAAAAGAAAGAAATGGAGAGCTTCACTTTTCACGACCTCGGACGCATTGATTATGCAGATGCGCTAAAGGTTCAGACAGATGCTTTTGAAACCTTGCTTCAGGCAAAGAAGGAGGGAGGCAGCGAAGAAAATAAGTTGTTCTTCTGCGAACATCAACCCGTGCTGACGATCGGAAAGAGCGGGAAAGATGCCAATCTCCTGATACCGGAACAACTGTTGCGGCAGCGTGGCGTCTCTTTCTACCATATCAACCGGGGAGGGGATATTACCTATCACGGCCCCGGGCAGATAACCGGTTACCCGGTCTTCGACCTGGAATATTGGCAGTTGGGACTCAAACAGTATATCCATCGGCTGGAAGAAGTCATTATCCGTTTCCTCGCCCTTTACGGGATACGCGGAGAACGTCTCGACGGTGCTACCGGCGTATGGATCGATCCGGATGTAAAAGGACGTGCCCGCAAGATCTGTGCGATCGGAGTAAAGAGCAGCCGGTTCGTTGCTATGCATGGTTTTGCTCTGAATATCAATACCGACCTGAGTTATTTTTCCCTGATTAACCCTTGTGGATTTACGGATAAAGGTGTAACCTCTCTGGAGAAAGAATTAGGGAAAAAGCAGGATTTCAAACAAGCTAAAACACAGCTTCATTCATTATTTTCAGAACTGTTCCCCTGATGGAGTACAAGATACATTTTGCCCCTTTGCAAGGCTATACGGATGCCGTGTACCGGGAAGTGCATGCACAGGTATTCGGAGGAGTCGAAGCCTACTATACCCCTTTTGTGCGGGTGGAGAAAGACGGTTTCCGGAACAAGGATCTCCGGGATATAACGTCCGGCAGGAATGTGGCTACTCCGGTCGTTCCCCAGTTGATAGCGGCCACGCCTGAGGAATTCCGGCGTCTGGTAACTTTATTTCTCGGACAAGGATACCGGCAGGCAGATATCAATATGGGGTGCCCTTTCCCGATGCAGGCGCGTCTTCACCGCGGAGCAGGTATCCTGCCGCATACGGGAGATGCTGCCGCCCTGTTGCAGACAGTCCGTGAATTTCCGGAAATGAATTTCTCTGTCAAGCTCCGGTTAGGATGGGATTCACCGGACGAAGTCTTTGCTTTGCTTCCCTTTATCGATTCGTTGCCGCTTACACATGTGACTTTGCATCCCCGGATAGGGCGGCAACAGTACAAAGGGCATGTGGATATGGACAGCTTTACCCGTTTCTACGAAGCATGTGCACACCCGCTTTTCTATAACGGCGATCTGAACTGTCCGGCCGATATCGACCGGATCATTCGCTTGTATCCCCGGTTGAGCGGGGTGATGTTGGGACGCGGCTTATTGTCTTCCCCCTGGCTGGCAAAGGAATATATGGCAGGAAAGGAGCTGCCGGACACGGAAAAGAAAGCCGGACTGTTCCGTTTCCATACACTTTTATTTGAGAAATACAGCGCCATACTTGAAGGCGGAGAGCACCAGGTGCTTGCCAAAATGAAAACTCTTTGGGATTACCTCTTGCCGGACGCAGAAAAACGTTTGCGGAAGAAAATACTTAAAAGCAACCAGTTATCTACTTATCAGCAGGCGGTAAAGGAGTTGTTACAGCCGTAGTATCCGTCTTTGCCGGCGAGATAGTATCAGCCGGAGCAAGCGGCACGATCGGCAGCAGTCTTTTCCGTCGGCGGAAGAACTCGGAAATGTTACTGAAGTCTTTCCTGAACATGACACCTACCCCCTGGGTCGTTAAGGCCCGGTTCAGATACTTATACATATCATTGGCATGATTGTAAGCCTTCAGGCGGATCTCTCCGCTTGGGGTCAGCTTATATTCCAGGTCGAATTCACCGACGAAGTCGTTCTTCCCCTGGTACGTATTATTCCTGTATCCAAAACTTCCGTTGAATAACAGACGGTTGTCGAGTAATTGGCTGGATAGCAACATTTCCACTTCCGTATCCTGTATGCCGTCATCGCTGGTGCGGATGTTCGTACCGATCTGCACCTTATCCGTTAAGCTGTTGAGTATGCTCGACAGTTGGGAGGAGATGGCGGAAGAAGCCACGGCGCTGAATTCGCTCGAACGGTAGGCATTCTGGCTGTATTCGGGGGTGTAGAATTTGTTCAGCACCAGGAGGTAGATAATCTGGCGTGTCATCATGTCTTCCGTATCGACCAACGCTTTCATCTGACGTTCTATTTCTTCGTTTGAGCCGGGAAGTTCCAGGTCGAACGAGATAGCAGGGCTGCGTAACATGCCGTCGAGGTTAAGCACGCAGTTGACGGGTATGTTGGTTCGCGGACTTTCCAGTGCCAGGTTTTCATCCAGGTCGCGCAGGTTGGCAGTTACATTATAAATGGCATTTATTTGCATCGTGGCATTGAACGGGTCACCCCGGAAGTCGATGGAGCTGCCTTCGCGTATCTTAAAGTCCTTATGGATGATCTGTTGCAAGCTGAAATTGTAGTTGCCGCTGACAATTCCCATGTTTCCGTACATGCGTAAATCCGTTTTTGTCCCGTATTCTATCTGCATGCTTCCGCTACAGTTACCGGTTATCTTATCTCCGGCAACCGGGTCCATGATCAGCTCGATCCGGGCATCGGGTGTGATGTCGAGCAGGAAATTCATGCGCATTTCGGCACCTTCTTCTTCGTTGGCGGCAGCCATTTTCAAGGAGTCGGGCGAGATTGTCCCGTTTGCGATGGATTCGTTCAACTGTTTCTTATCGACGAACGTGATAAAGTCGTAGTCGGCAGCCGTCGTATTGTTTATAAAGTCGAATGTGATGGCCGTCTTAGGATCGCTCCGCATATTGATGTCAAAGTTGATCAGCTTGTCATTTCCTTTGATCGACGCCGATCCGCTACCGAAGACTGTTCCGTAGATCAATGGGTTCTGCCTGCGTGTCGCATTAAACACCAACATATTGTTTGTCTTGACATTTACGTCGAAACTGACATCTTTGAAGTGATTGTGATAGACACTCATGTTGATGATACCCGGATTACCGAACTCGTCATGGACGGTCAGGTTCCGCATATTGATGGAACCGGCATCCAGATGGATGGAGTCGGAGAAGGTATAATATGTATTCGTATATTCGATACCCAGGCCGCCGTCCAGCACATACGCATCTCCCTCGACGGTCAGCGACTTGAACGGACCGTGCAGGTGGACGTTTCCGAAGCCCCGTCCTTTCATATTCTTAGCCACCTTTTCCACAAAGGGGTGGAGGAATTCCAGATTGATATCGTTGGCTCCGAAGAATAAGGACAACCCGGCATTCTGTCCTACCGGGAAGATGTAACCGCTTACGTCGGTCCATGTCGTATCGTTCTTATAGATACTGCCGAGCATCAGGATACCCTTTTGCTCATCGTCCCATTCGCTGAAAAGGTTCAGCCTGCCCAGCGGTGTCTGGTTGAATGAGAAGTCTTTTATCTCCAGATCGGTGTTCAGCATACGACTGCCGTACAGGTCGCTTATATTAAATGTACCTGTCGCTTTCCCGGCAAACTGCAATACCGGGATATTCAGTATATCGAAAATGTATTTGAGTTCGACCTGTTTCAGGTCCATCAAAAGCGTATCCGACGGATTTTTGGAGATGTTTCCGTCCAGTAGCAACGATTGTTTCTCATTGCCTACCAGGAATTTACGGATACCTATCTGCCCGTCGGAAATTACAATATTCGAGGGATGGATGGTCCATAGAGAATCGTTCAGCACCAGTTGGCTCTCCTTGACGGAAATATCGGTTCGCAGGGTAGAAGGCCTCTTTTCCTGTTCTTTTTCAGTGAAGAGGGCAGACGCCGACAGCTCGGCACGGAACACCTTTTCCTTATTGTTCGCCCAGCCGATCAGCGTATTGATCCGGTTGTCGCGGGCATCCGCTTTCAGGTCGAGGTAGTTACGAAGTCCTTTCAGGTTGTAGTTGGTTGCCCTCAGTTGCAGGTTGATATTATCCTGCGGGTTGTCGCAAGTCAGGTAACCGGATTCGAACAGGGAGTTTCCCAGTTTGAATTTAGGGAGGAAAGCCTCGATGCGGAATTTATTATACAAGTTATTGTAGTGTCCGGTGATGCGTGCCTGGTTGACCATCGTCACCGGCAGTTTGAGTGTTTCGGATATCTTTTCCGTATTCTCTACTGTCAGCAACAGCGAGAAATTGTTTTCTTCTACTTCTTTTTTCTTCTGCGTCGTATTGATCAGTGCCGGGATATATCCTTTGAAAGTGTTCATAAAACTCGGTACGATCGTGGTAAAGGAGTATGCACCGGTAACCTCTCCGTTCAGGATATCGGACGAGATAGTCAGATGGCGGTCCAGTGAATGTCCGGATGCCGTTACCTGGAATTTTTTCAGGAAGAAGCTGCTTGGAGCCGTCAGGAACGAAAGGCTGTCTATCGTGATATTACCTTCCAGGTTATCGATATTATTCCCCGTAAAATCGGCATTCAGGGATAGCGAGATATCCGGCGATTCATATTTGTCGATCAGGTTGAGGCTGTCGGGACGAAAATGTTCCAGATTGGCGGTGAAGTTGAACATAGAGTTCTTCCCCTCGTGGCGGAACATACCCTGGGCATGCAACTTCCCGTTCGGGTCGTTCACCTGTACCATGCCGTCGAAGCTGTTCTTTTTGAAATTTCCGGACAGCTGGATATCCTCGTACTTGTATTTTTTGAACTCGAACTCGTTGATGTTCGCTTTAATATTTCCGAAGAAACTGCTGTTGTTGTAGCGTTTGGCATCCAGCGAGATGCTCAGGCGGGTGTTCCCGTAAGGGTTGCCATCGTTGAACAGTTCGTTCAGATGCAGGCCGGAGGTAGAAATATGTCCTTTCAGGTATGCTGCAACATTGTTTTCTTTGTCTGTACCGAATATCATGTCGGTCTGCACCGAACCGATCGCCGAAGAGAACTTTCCGAACGCCACCAGGTTATCGAAGAAGCCGGATATCTCTCCGGTAAAATTGATCGTACCCAACCTGACGATAGGATCGGGCAGCACGACCGGCTTCTTGTTGAAATTGTTTACCAGGCCCGCCAGTCCGTCGGTCGTGATATACATCTTGTTTACCTGTCCGAAGATATAGGCATCTTCCGGATGGCTGATCCCTTTCAGGTCCATTTTTCCGATAAACAGCATCTTGTCGCTGTAACGGATTGTCAGCCGTTGCAGGTTGATATTGTTGACGGAGCCGGACGCTTCTGCCGATAATTCGATGGTCTCGGTGAAGTTGCTGAAAGCCGGGACGAAAGGAGAGAGGTCTTTCAGACAGATTTGCGACGGGGAAATATTCAATTCCAACGGGGCATGGTTTAGCAGCTCGGAAGCGTTCTTTACTTCCTGCATGTCGATCTTTGCCCGGCTGATTTTCAAATCCGTTTCCGGTAGTTTTATTTCGAAATTGTTGATGAAAGCACTGTCGCGGTTGCTGATAACGTTCATCGACAGTTTATTCAGCGTAAGGCCGGAAGCCTCGTCGAAGCTCATCTTTTTGATGTTGGCGTTCAGGCTGTCCTTGTTGAAGGCCTTCATGGAAATCTTTGCACTCAGGTTTTTGATAGCCACATGTCTGGCGTTGAATTTTCCTGGCGTTTCGGCCTCGCTTTGCACGTCGTACCGGAAGTTTCCTCGGCGGATCAGGATCGAGTTGAAACGCAGGTCGATATTCGGATTCTTCTTGATCGTGTCCCTGCTGGCAAAAGCATCCAGCACGAACTGGAGATTGAGCGGACTTTCGGGTGTCTTCTTTTTGAGATTGACGGAAAAACCGAATAGCCGTACGGTAGTGAAAACGAATTTTCCTTTAAACAACGGAAGAACTTCAAAGCCCGCCGCTACATGATTGGCTTCGAATAATGTCTGACCTTCCTGATCTTCGAGGTATAAGTTGTCGAGGACCAAACGGTTGAACCATTCGATATTCACATTTCCTATCTTTACGGGCACACCGAGATGGCCGGATAATTCGGTCGATGCAATGTCGGAAACCTGATGTTGGATGTAGGGTATCTTCAACAAGATAAAGGGCATCGCATAGAATATCCAGAACAAAACAAGTAGGGTAATGATTATGTATTTGAGTCCTCTGATATCTTTACTATATTTTAAACGCAAATCTACAACAATATCGCGATAGAATTCATTAAATTTGCACAAAAAAACGAGAGAAGAGTATGAGTGTAACAATATTGGGGATAGAATCATCCTGTGATGATACTTCCTCTTCCGTAATACGCGACGGCGTGATGCTGTCGAATGTGATAGCCAGTCAGGCGGTTCACGAAGCATATGGTGGCGTGGTTCCCGAGCTGGCTTCGCGTGCCCACCAGCAGAATATCATCCCGGTGGTCGCAGAGGCTATCAAGCGTGCAGGCATCGATAAGTCGGAACTGAGCGCCGTTGCCTTCACACGCGGGCCGGGGTTGATGGGATCCCTGCTGGTCGGAACCTCCTTTGCCAAAGGGTTTGCGGCTTCTTTGGACATCCCGATGATCGAGATCAACCATTTGCAGGCGCATGTACTGGCTCACTTTATCAAGGAAACGCCGGAAGACGATCATGCTCCCTCGTTCCCGTTCCTGTGTTTGCTGGTGTCGGGCGGTAACTCGCAGATCATCAAAGTAAATGCTTATAACGATATGGAGGTGATAGGGCAGACCATAGACGACGCAGCGGGCGAAGCCTTCGATAAATGTGCGAAGGTAATGGGACTGGGTTATCCGGGTGGTCCGGTGGTGAACCGCTTGGCCAACGAAGGAAATCCGAAAGCCTTTACTTTCAGCAAACCGCATATTCCGGGATACGATTATAGCTTCAGCGGGTTGAAGACTTCTTTCCTCTACACCTTGAGGGATAAACTACAGGAAGATCCGGACTTCATCGAAAAGAATAAACGTGACCTTTGTGCCTCCCTTCAGTCGACCGTGATCGACATTCTGATGGATAAGTTGCGCAAGGCAGCGAAAGACCTGAATATAAAAGAGGTAGCGGTGGCCGGAGGTGTTTCGGCAAACTCCGGTTTGCGCGATGCCTTCCTCGACCATGCGAAGCGGTATGGCTGGAAAGTGCATATCCCGAAGTTCGCGTTTACTACAGACAACGCGGCGATGGTTGCCATCACTGGTTATTATAAATTCCTCGATAAGGATTTTTGTCCGATGGACGCTGTTCCGTTCTCACGGGTAGTTATCTGATTATCAGGTGTAATTACGGTATAGAAAAAAGCATGCATCCTCTTTTTTAAAAGGGTGCATGCTATTTACAAAAAGGGTGCATGCTATTTTGGAAAAGGATGCATCCTATTTTTCAGAAGATAATATCGAATTATGGCAGAGAATAAAGTCTTAGGTGAACGGGTAGGCGACGTCTTACGTTCACGGAAACTGACGATGGGGACGGCGGAAAGCTGCACGGGTGGCCGGATAGCCAATATGATCACGCTGGTGGCAGGTAGCTCCGATTATTTTGTCGGGGGAGTTGTCTCTTACAGCAACGAAGTGAAACAGCATGTATTGGGTGTTTCGGAAGAAAGTCTTCGCCAGCATGGGGCCGTCAGCCGCGAAGTGGTGGAACAGATGGCGCAGGGAGCGATCCGTACCCTCGGATGCGACTGTGCTGTAGCGACTTCCGGTATTGCAGGACCCGGCGGAGGAACCCCGGAAAAACCGGTCGGCACGGTTTGGATCGCCGCAGCCCTGAAAGGTGAAATCGTCTCACATTGTTTTCATTTCGGAACGGTCAGGGCGGAAAATATACAGGCGGCGGCGGATGCTGCGTTGACCCTGTTATTGGACTTGTTACAAAAACAGTATGGATAAATTCATAGAACAACAGCGGGCGGTTTATCCCATGTCCGACGAAGCGATCCGGCTGCTGGTCGACGAGATGGAGGAGGTGGCTTTCTCGAAAGGAGAACTTTCGACGAGGGAAGGCGACCGCGACCCGTTTGTCTGGTTCGTCAAAGAGGGATTGGTCCGGGCATATGTCGAACTGGATACGAAAGATATCACCTTATGGTTTGCCAGCGACGGCGAAATGATCAATTTCGTTTACCGCGACATCTCGGTCTATAACGTGGAGATGGTGGAGGATACCGTCCTGTTCCGCATCCCTGCCACGAAACTGGACAAACTTTTCGAACAGTCGCACGATATCGCTATCTGGGGATTGAAGCTGCTCGACTATTACCTGCGGGAATATGAGAACTATTTTATCAACGACAGTTGGAGTGATGCCCGCGAACAATACGAGAGTCTGATGCACTCGCGCCCGGATCTGTTCCAGCGAGTGCCGTTGAAACATATCGCTTCCTACCTGCAGATCACGCCGCAATCGTTGAGCCGTATCCGTTCCTCTTCTAAATAAAAAGAGCAAACCGAAATTATCTTATGGTAATTTTTCTCTGAAAAGACCTCCTTACCTTTGCAGCCGGAACCAAAAGCAAGTTGTTTTATGAGTAAGGAAAAAGCTCTCTTCCGCCAGGAAAGAGAGAGGTTATTGTTGACAGGTGAGATTCCCCGGTTATTTACAAAGTATGCACTTCCCGGCGTGGCGGGACTATTATTTCTGGGTATCCAGTCCGTGATCGACGGGATTGTGCTCGGACGGTTTGTGGGCGCTAATGCGCTGGCTAGTGTGAATCTGATCTTACCGTGTTATAGTTTGATCTCGGCGTTTGCCATCGTGATGGGCATCGGGGGACAGACGATTGTCAGTATCAGTCTGGGAAAAGGTGATAAGCAGGAAGCGAACAACGCGTTGCGTTCAGTATTCCTGTTCCTGATTGCCATGTCTTTGGCGGTGAGCCTGTTGATCTATTTATTTGCGGGGGAGATCGCTTCTTTCCTGGGGGCGAATGCCGTGTTGCAGGGGGATGCCGTAGGATATATCCGGGCATTGGTCCCTTTCTTCCCGTTTTTGTGTACGATGTTCTTCGGCGACTATATCATTAAGGCGATGGGGCATCCCTTGTATGCGACTTCGGTCATGGGGACGACTGTGATCCTGAATATTATTCTCGACCTCGTGTTCGTTGCCGTATTGGGTTGGGGCGTGATGGGAGCCGGACTGGCGACCGGTATTGCCTTTACGATCGGTGCTTGCCTGAATGTGCCCCGGTTGTTTTTGCGTCACGAAGTCGTTGCCGTCCAACGTGGACGCTACAATTGGCGGCTGGTATGGAATGCTTTCTATAATGGGTCGTCGGAGGGTATGTCTGAACTGTCGGTGGCAATTACCGTTTTCCTCTTCAATATCACGATGATGAAGTATCTGGGTGAAAGTGGGGTGGCGGCGTTTACGGCAATCAATTATATCCTGTTTATCGGAACCACCATATTCCTGGGGATATCGGATGGTATCATACCTATTATAGGATATAACTACGGGGCGAAGAAGCAGGAACGTATCAAGTCGATCCTGGGACTTGCCGTGCGGGTTAATTCTGCGATCGGGATCGGTTTGTTCCTGGTATTGTTATTGTTCGGCGAACAGATTATCGGATTGTTTTTCAACGATCATAGCAGCGAGGCCTTTGCTATTGCGTCGCGAGGTGTCTCGATCTATTGCTTTGCCTTTTTGTTGTGTGGTTTGAATATCCTGGCATCCAGCTATTTTACGGCTATCGGGAATGCGAAGATTTCGATCATTATATCAGCTTTGAGAGGACTCATATTCGTAGGAATCGGTATACTTGTCCTCCCCGCTGTATTCGGTATCGACGCCATCTGGTATGATATACCGATCGCTGAGATTTGCACGTTGTCAGTCTCTTACTGGCTGGTGCGTAGGTCGTTAAAGAGATAAGGTTGACATACTGGCAGCCTACTCTTCCTCAGTCTTTTCATTCTCTTTTTTGTCTTGTTGCAAAGACTGAATATTTTTGGCATTAAGAGGGGTGACAACTGGCTGTCCTGTCTTTTCCTCTAGCTCCAACCTGGCGTTGCGTGCTACTGTAGCTCCTTGTCGGGCTACTTCAGAGTGCTCATCGAAAGAGTCTGGACCTATGGCTTCCGAGATCTCTTTCGTTGAAAGCTCTGCAAGCATGTTTAGAACTAATTCTTTGTTAGTCATGTTATCACGCAGGTTCTCTTTCTTTAGGTTCTTGAATTGTTTGTATTCTTTTGCCGTTTTTCCCGCCCATGTCTTATAAATAATATCTGTAAGAGTAGCGAACTGTACGCCTTCTTCCAGGCCGTGACGTTTCCATTCATCAGTCAGGTCTTTACGTATCTCGATACTTTTAAGACGTTGGTTGATCCAATTGTCGGAATAGCCCAAACGTTTGTAATCGGTCATAGCCTGCTCGATGGATAATTCCGGGTCTTGCATCTGGTCAAGGCGCTCTTTTGCTACCTGAGCCATCCAGAGTTTAAAAGGCTCTGCCTTAGGCGAAGGGACAGACTGGATCAGGCGGAAAAGTTGCTCGGTGGTGGCTACGTCGGTTTTGTAGTATTTGCCATCACCAGAGGGCATTTTCAGTTGTACGATTTTAGCGTACAACTGACTTCCTTCTTTTGATAACTTACGTTTCAAGTCGCTCCAATAACGACGTGGGTTATCACTATCCGTCAATACGGCAATTACGTCCACTATGGAAAAATACCATTCTTCCGTTTCGCTATCCCATACGGTGCGTACTTTTTTTTCTTCAAAGATTTTGATTGCATTTTGCTGTGTCATAACTTGCTGTCTTTATATCTGTTGCTTTAATCCTCGGCTATTGTTTTAGCTATTAACTGATACCCTTTTTCGTTCGGATGCAGGCCGTCGTTGAAAAGCGATTCGTCGATCTTGCCGGTGGGCAGGAGCAAGGTTGTTCCGGCATCGCTGAACAGGCAGTTTTCCTCGTTTGCCATTGTGCGGATTTGCAGGTTGATGTTTTTCACCCAATCCTCGTGTTCCCGGCGGGGAAGGATACCGATCACTTTAACCGTCGCTTTCGGTTGGCGGTTACGGATAGCTGTGATGAGGAAACGCAGACCTTCTACAATATCTTTGTCCGGGCTGATTCCCATATTGTTCGTTCCGATCATCAGGACAACTTTATCCGCTTCATATCCATCCAACTCACCGTGGTAGATGCGCCAAAGTACGTTTTCTATACGGTCGTAACCGTATCCCAGATTCTGGAATCCGGCCGGTTCCATGATCTTCTTCCAGCTTTTCGCGCCGCTGCTTCTCGGTCCTGCCGGTTCTCCTCCCCAGAAATGAGTGATCGAGTTGCCGAGGATGACGGCTTTGGGCGGGTTTTGTTGGATATGCTTCAATATGTCGCGGTGACGGGTCTGCCATTCGTAATTGTTCGGTTCGCGACGTTGGGTGACAGGCTGGGTCGTCGGGCGGTCTCCTACCGGCAGCCGGAGGATGTCGCGTACTTTCTTTTCAACGGCTGTCGCCTGGTAGGTGGCTCCGAGGTCGGATGGGTGTACGTAGTCAACCCAGGCATCGGGCGGATAGTTCAATTCTTCATGTGTCAGGTAATACAGGTCTTTGACACCTGCTTGCAACAAGGCTTCATGTCCTTTGCGTGAAGCGGCGTTCAGGCGGGTGTACGATTCGTATTGTCGCTGGTCGCTGGGTGCGTTGCTGTAACCGGCATGTTCTACCAGGAGGATCGGGGCGTTCCGTTTTTCCCGGATCTGTTTTACGGCGGCGATCACCAGGTCTGTCACTTCCTGCTCGGTCTTTTGGGTGAGGTTAGGCAGGCAGTCGAGGATATAGATGCGGGCATCCTGTTCGATGATGTAATTCAATACGCCTTTTTCCAACTGCCCGTTACCGGAAAATCCCAGATTGATCAGCGGATAGCCCAGGGCACGTTGCAGGATGTTCGCCCACGCCATAGCCGGACGTGAAGAGCAAGCGCCCTGTGCGATGGAAGTACCGTAAAGGACAACCGGCTTCTCCGGCGATTGGGGAATGAAAGTCAGTTCAGTTCCTTCCGGTGTGCCGATCTCCATCCACTTGATGCTATTATATAAAGGTAAGTAGAGTCTGTATTCAAACCCGCGGTTATGGAACTTGTCTTGTCCCAGGTTTGTATAGCTGTATCGGATCGTATCTCCGAATGAGTAGTTACCGAAACAGAAACTCCACTTGCCCTCGCTGTCGATGCTGTACAGGTCGAGCCCCGATACGCCGGTCGATTGCATGTGCGGCATAGCATACCCACCGCTTACCTGGTAACGTACGGTTATCTGGGGGGAGTTGCAATAAAAATGAATAGCCAGTCCGGCAGAGTTGCGGGAAAGGTTCCAAACCGGTTCTCTGACTTCGGCCTTTGCCCGGTCGGGTAGGCGTACATAGGTCTGTCCGATCTCATCGGGCCAGCCCTGGTTCTGGATCACGGGAAAACCAGCGTCCATCGGATTCTGCCATTTCCATTCTGCCCCGGCAGAGAGGCATACCATACATAGAATAAAGATATTCAACAGTCTTTTCATAGGTCGATCTATTTATATACCATACTTTTTGACACAATATTGACAAAGATAGTACAATTTTAGAAATTTTATTTTCGTTTATTCACGTATATTTGCCCCTGTTAAAAATAAAAAACATAGATACCATGAAAGTACAAGTACTGCTTACTTTCCTGTTGTTGGGAAGCATGCCTTTATTGGCGCAGAAAAGTTATCAGTTGCAGTCGCCCGACAGGAAGCTGCAAACAGTAGTGACAGTTGGAGATAATGTAGAGTTCTCGTTGAACCATGACGGGACGGAGGTGTTGGCTCCTTCTGCTATATCCATGACCTTGCAGACCGGAGAGGTGCTGGGGGGCAACAGTCCAAAAGTTTCGAAAGTGACGAAAGGTTCCGTCGATAAGTCGATCCCCTCACCATTCTATAAGAAATCGGAAGTAAGCGATATATATAATGAGATGACGATCGCTTTCCGCGGCGATTACAGTATCGTGTTCCGCCTGTATAACGACGGTATGGCGTATCGTTTCGTGACGAAGAAAAAAGGAGATATGATCGTGAAAGATGAGGAGGCATCCTACAACTTCTCTACCGACCATAAGACCTTCGCTGCTTATGTGAACAGCACCAAGCCGACGTTTGAAGAGCAATTTTCCAATTCGTTCGAACAGCCTTATTACAACGAACCGATCACAAAGCTGAACGACAAGCGCCTGATGATCCTGCCGTTCCTGGTCGATTTGGGAAATGGAAAGAAAGTTTGTATCACAGAGGCCGACCTTGAAAGTTATCCGGGTATGTTCCTGAATAACACGACGGACAAGCCTTCTCTGAAATCTGTCCATGCTCCGTATCCGAAGGTGAAACAGCAAGGCGGACATAATCAGTTGCAGATGCTGGTAAAGGAACGCGAGAATTATATAGCCAAGACAAAAGGAAACCGTTCTTTCCCCTGGCGTGTGTTCGTTGTTTCGGACAATGACAAGCAGTTGGCCGATTGCGATATGGTATATCGCCTGGCTGCCCCGTCTCGTGTAAAGGATATCTCCTGGATCAAACCGGGTAAGGTTGCCTGGGATTGGTGGAACGACTGGAATATTTCCGGAGTCGATTTCCGTGCCGGTATCAATAACGAAACTTATAAATATTATATCGATTTCGCTGCCGATCATGGCATCGAATATGTGATCCTCGATGAGGGATGGGCTGTAAACCTGAAAGCTGATTTATTGCAGGTGATCCCGGAAATCAATTTGGAAGAAATTGTATCGTATGCTAAATCGAAGAATGTGGATATTATCCTCTGGGCCGGTTATTATGCTTTCGACCGCGATATGGAAAATGTGGTGAAACGATATGCCGATATGGGTGTGAAAGGTTTCAAAGTAGACTTTATGGATCGCGACGATCAGGAAATAATAGACTTCCTGTATCGTGCGGCGGAGACTTGTGCGCGTTATAATATGTTGGTCGACTTCCACGGGATCTGTAAACCGACAGGGTTGCAGCGCACGTATCCGAACGTGATCAATTATGAGGGTGTGAACGGCCTGGAACAGTTGAAGTGGTCGCCCGAATCATACGATATGGTTACTTACGATGTGACTTTCCCGTTCATCCGTATGGTGGCCGGCCCGGTAGATTATACACAAGGGGCTATGCGTAATGCGATCCGCCAAAACTACCGTCCGGTTTATTCCGAACCGATGAGTCAGGGGACACGTTGCCGCCAGTTGGCTACTTATGTGATCTTCGAATCGCCTCTGAATATGCTGTGTGACAATCCGACGAATTATATGCGTGAAAAGGTATGTACGGAATTTATAGCAGCTATTCCCACCGTATGGGAAGAAACCCAGGTGCTCGATGCAAAAGTGTCCGAATATATAGCAATGGCTCGCAAACATGGCGACAACTGGTACGTGGGTGCCCTCACCAACTGGGAACCGCGTGAGCTGGAGCTGGATCTTTCTTTCCTGGGTGACGGCGATTACAAGCTGGAACTGTTTAAAGACGGTATCAATGCCGACCGTGCTGCCAGCGATTACAAAAAAGAAATCATACCTGTCCCGGCTGATCGTAAGCTGAAGATCAAGATGGCTCCGGGCGGAGGGTATGCTGCCAAAATCTGTAAATAATAGTATCCGTTAGATCTTAGGTATAAATAGAAGGGGAGCAGCAGGTAAATGCTATTCTCCTTCTGTTCTGTTTTTTTTCGCCATTAATATTAAAGTACTTATGAATAAAAAAACTCTCGTAACGATTATTTTCTTCTTGCAGATTATGATCTGCTGGAATCTGAATGCCGTCCCTGTTCGTCAGCAAATCAATTTGAATCGCGGCTGGCTCTTTACTTTAGGCGATGTGGAAGGGGCAGAACAAACCTCCTTTTCCGATCAAAGTTGGGAACAAGTGAATCTTCCTCACTCATTTTCTCTACCTTACTTCATGTGGAAGAGCGTATACAATGGGTATGGCTGGTACCGGAAGACGATTGAAATGCCGGCAGCATGGAAGGGTAAACAAGTATCGGTTGAATTTGAAGGCATATTTATTCAAAGCGAAGTTTTCCTGAACGGGCAGCGGGTAGGAGAGCATACCGGAGGATATACCGGTTTCTGCTATGACCTGACACCTTTCCTTAAACCCGGAAAAAATATCTTAGCGGTCCGTGTCAACAATCTCTGGAAGGCGGATGTGGCGCCACGTGCCGGCGATCACCAGTTTAGCGGAGGTATCTACCGCGATGTGTATTTACATATAACGGATCCTTTGCATGTCGCCTGGTGCGGAACGTTCATCACAACACCGGAAGTGTCGAAATCGTCTGCCTCTTTTAGGGCAGAGACAGAAATAAGAAATGACCATGCCCGTCCGCAACAGTTTACGATCCGGACAGAGATCGTTTCACCCAAGGGTAAAATTGTTTCAAAAGCAGAAACAAAAGAAACGCTTGAAGCCGGCAGTTCCCGAATATTCACTCAGTATCCGGCAAGTATCATCGACCCGGCTCTCTGGCATCCGGATAGTCCGAACCTTTATAAAGCGGTGACAACGATTCAGCAGGGGAATAAAGTGACCGACCGGAAAGAAACCGTTTTCGGTATCCGTTGGTTCGAATGGACAGCAGACAAAGGGTTCTTCCTTAACGGCGAACATTTTTACCTGTTGGGGGCAAACGTCCATCAGGATCATGCCGGTTGGGGAGATGCCGTAACAAATGCCGGTTTCCGCCGGGATATACAGATGATGAAGGATTGTGGTTTCAATACGATCCGCGGATCACATTATCCGCACGACCCTTCGTTTGCACAGGCTTGTGATGAGATCGGCATACTGTTCTTCCCGGAGAATGCTTTCTGGGGTATGGGAGGCGGTTCGGGTGACCGTGACGGTTGGGGGACTCCTTCGTCCGGTTGTTATCCTCCGAATCCGGAAGACCAGGATCGTTTTGACCGGAGTGTGTTATCCCAGTTGAAAGAGCTGATCCGAATCAACCGGAATAGTCCTTCTATTACGGCATGGAGTATGAGTAATGAACCTTTCTTTACGGATGCATCCACCAATGAACGGATGAAGCAATTGCTGAACAAGGCAACCGACAGTACGCATGTTTGGGATCCGACGCGCCTGGTCGCTATCGGCGGTAGCCAGCGTAAAGGCGTAGATAAACTAGGGAAGAACCAGATCGCTTTTTATAATGGTGACGGGGCGGGTTTCCTGAATCCTGGTGTACCTAGTATGGTTTCTGAATATGGTAGTGTAACGACACATCGTCCGGGTACGTTCGAACCGGGATGGGCAGACTTGAAAGATGGCTTTAACCGTCCGGAATGGCGTGGAGGACAAGTGATCTGGTGTGGCTTCGATCACGGGACAGTCGGTGGAACCGGTCTGGCTATTATGGGATTAGTGGATTATTTCCGTATCCCGAAGCGTTCCTGGTACTGGTATCGGGAGGCTTATGCCAAAGGAAACAGGAACCCGGTTGAACCGCAATGGCCTGAATCGGGTATTCCTGCAAAGATCGGTTTGTCTGCGGATAAGACAACGATCGCTGCTCCCGATGGGACAGATGATGTTCATATCCTGATCTCTTTGTTGGATGCAAGCGGTAAACCGGTTAGTAATGAGATCCCCGTTAAGCTATCCGTCCTGTCCGGCCCCGGCGAATTTCCAACAGGTTCGTCCATCCAGTTTATGCCTCCTTCAGAAGAGGAAGCCTCCGATATTACGATCCGTGACGGAAAGGCTGCAATCGAATTCCGTAGTTACTATGCCGGAACTACCATTATTGAAGCGTCTGCTGAAGGGCTACCCGCATCTACCCTCACTATTCGGACATTAGGACAGCCAACCTGGGAGTCGGCCGGTCGTCCGAAAGTGGCGGACCGTCCTTATAAACGCTATATTGCCCCGAAGAAAGAAGAACCTGTAAATGAGTTGTTATTGGCGGTTAACCGTCCTTCTTTTGTCAGTTCGACAGCGGAACTTTCTTCCCGCACTTTATCAAATGACGGTGACGACCAGACCGCCTGGTTTGCCGACCCTTCAGATAAGGCTGCCTGGTGGAAGCTCGATCTGGAAGCCTCCTATGATCTGAACGCGATCGAACTGGTCTTCCCAACAGTCGATATACATCAATACGTCATTGAAGTATCTTCCGATAACCAATCATGGATAACCGTATCCGACCAGCGCACCAGCAATAAGAAAGAAAAGAAGCAGCGTATAGATGGTGACCTCGGAAAGAATATTCGCTTTGTCCGCATCAGTTTTATCTCCGGAAATGCCGGATTGTCCGAAGTTAAGGTAGGGGGAAACCCGACGAATTTGTAGTTTTAATCAAACGTTTAGGAGTTAATAAGCTTATACATATAATAAGCATTCGAACCATCCGCGTAATAATTATTGATTATGCGGATGTGTTCGAATCCGTTTTTTAGGTAAAGGCCGATGGCGGCTTCGTTAGTCACATTTACTTCCAACGTTATCTTTTTGAGTTGATACGACCGGGCAAATCCGATCGCTTTTTCCATCAGTTGCTGCCCTAACTTCCTGCCTCTGGCATCCGGATGAACGGCTATGGAATAAATACGTAGGTTATGAGTACGGGCATTCGATATCAACGAACTGTATGCAATCACTTTTCCCTTATCCGTAACAACATAAAAGATCCCTTTTGCCTGGGTAATAAGGTATAAGATCTGTCTCCTTGAAAAACTGTCCGCACCGAAGCAAACGGTTTCAATCTCCAGTATCGAATCGAGATCCGAACGGACTGCCTGCCTGATTTCCAACTCCTTTTCCATCCGGTTAAAAATGTTTCATATCCAGTGTCCGCCCGAAATGATTCAGTATACGGTAATACAAGTCGTCTCCCAGTACGGCATCTTCAATCCCGTGATCGATACTCGGATTATCGTTGATCTCGATAACCATAGCCCGGTCGTTAACCATCTTCATATCTACTCCATAAAGCCCTTTCCCGATCAGGGAAGCTGCCTTGACCGCCGTATCGAGTACTTTACGGGGAACCTGATAAATGGGAATGGTATCGACCAGTCCGCACCGGCTTCTTCCCGAATCGTAATGGCAATAGATCTGCCAATGTCCTTTTGCCATATAATATTTGCAGGCAAACAACGGTTCTCCGTTCAGGATACCGATTCGCCAGTCGAATTCAGTCGGTGTAAATTCTTGTGCCAGAAGGATCGACGATTTATCGAAAAGCAGATTGAGTGCCGCTTTCAGTTCTGTCTCATTGGTTACTTTCTTCATTCCGAAAGAGAACGATCCGTCCGGAATTTTCAGGATGAAAGGAGAACCTAGTTGCTCGCTGATCTGTTCGAATGTATTTTCATTCGACTTAAAGATTAACATAGACAGCGGAGCCGGTATCTTTTCTTTCTCAAATAATTCGTTCAGGTAGACCTTGTTGGTACACCGGATGATAGATAATGGATCATCGATCACCACCATCCCGTTTTGCTTCGCCAGTTGTGACAGGCGGAAAGTATAATGGTTCAGCGACGTAGTGGTCCGGATAAACAGAGCGTCGAACTCCATTAACCGAGTAGCATCTTCTTCCGTGATCAGTTCGGCATGTATATCCATCTTTTTAGCAACATCCAGTAATTTGTTCAAAGCCTGTTTGTTGCTGGGTGGAAACTTTTCTTCCGGGTCGTATAATACAGCCAGGCTATACCGTGCTGATTTGACGGACTGCGGAGCACGCCATACTTTTTTGTTGAAACGGTCCAGCGCATCGGCAAAGAAACTTTGTTCGTCGTCGTTCAACTGTTCCAGCGAAAGGAACTGGATCGTTTCGATTTGATTTTTTTGGCGGGTATTCAAACTGACTCTTAGTAGCGGGGCCGGGTAGTTCTCAAAGATAAAACGGGCTATTTTTTCCAACCCTTTCTCTTTGCATGTACCGAAATAGATATCCAGGTTCCAGATGTCTTCGGTGATATCATTTTTCTGTATCCACTGATAACAGAGCTTTTGTAAGTTCCGGTCCATACGGACACCGGCTCCGGCTTCCACCTTGTTAATGATATCTACTCCGGGAATCACTTTGTGTCCCCTGGTTTGGGCTAGTAGCGAACAGTAATATCCTTCGGAATTATAACTGTAATCGTTACTCAGGTTGATGACAAACTTATTCCCCTTTTCTTTCTGGAGAGATTTGTTCTTCAAATAATCGGAAACGGTTAAGATACTGCTTGTCTTATAATACGGTTTCCAATCATTCAGACTGTCTAATAAAATTAGCACGTTATTCATGTCGAATATAATAAGTGCGCAAAAGTAGCTAAATAAATGAATCGGCGATATGAATAATCATTAATTATTGAGTTTCGCTGATGTGACAATCCGACGTCTTGAGGGTGACATCTCTTTTGTCTTATGACAATGCTCCTGTTGTCACTTCTTAAGGGTTGAATTTCTTTGTACGTATTAAAATTTACCATTCCTTTGCCAGTAAAGATAGGATGGTTTAAGGGCTGTCTTATTATAATCTGAATCTTAAATTTTATAAGCATGGAAGAAAAAGAAAATTCACAAGGTAGAAGTTTGAAATTGTATGAGACCTTTACAGTAGAACGTGAAGTTAATTTTAATACAGGCGAGAACTGTTTTCTATCACGTTTGGAAGGTGGTTTGATCTTATTGGATGAAGATGCAATAGAACCGGATGCAGAGTTGCTCGGTGCACCGGGAAAAAAAGTGTTTGTTTTTAAAGCTGTAGCTCCCGGGAAAGCTCTTTATCAGTTGGCTCAGACACATGTGTCGGAAGCTGGTGTTCTTTACGAACAGATTCAACCTGTTGAAATAGAGGACGACCATATCGACCGGAAGTCAGGAGGTTGGACAGATCATCATGAATTGTTGCCGGAAGAGATGGCAGTCTTTCAGGAAGCGATGCGTGGAGTTGTCGGAGTTCAATATACACCTGTATCGGTAGCTGTTCAGATTGTGGAAGGTGTAAATTATCGTTATGTCTGTAAGTCAGTAACTGCAACGAATCCTCCTCGGGAATCCTATGCAATGGTATATGTTCATCAGGCTTTGCCTTGCTATGGTGGTGAAGTGATGATCACTAAAATTGTTCCGTTTTTGAGAGATTAATAATAAAAACCAAGACAATTATGCAGGAAGTAAATAGAATTGCATGTGTAAATGCAGCAGGTTTTATACAGGAATTTCGTGTGATTTGGGATGCTGTTGCTACTTACCGTACAAAGGGTACAACGTTGTTTTTTGAAATAGGATTGGAAGGCTAATCATTTTATTCATAAAAGGAGCTGGTGATATATTTAGTAGCTCCTTTTAACTTTTTATTTTATGAAGATATTGATCGATAATGGGCATGGTATAGAAACTCCGGGCAAACGTTCTCCGGAATGGCCGAATGAAAGCAGACGTTTGTTTGAATGGGAATTTAATCGGGATATTGCAAGGCGGGTACATGAAACACTAACTCAAAAAAATATAGATTGTGAGCTGATAGTAAAGGAAATTAATGATGTCTCACTCCAGGAACGCTGTAACCGGGTGAATACTATTTCCAATCAGGTTGGAAAGACAAACTGCATGCTTGTTTCTATTCATGCTAATGCAGGAGGTGGAACAGGATGGGAAGTCTTTTATACCCGTGATGCCATGACTTCTCAAAAAATCGCTTCGGTCTTTTCAGAAGAAGTGACATCCCGGCATGACACGAATTTCCCTTTCAGGAACAGAGGTTTGAAATATGATCCTTTGTTTATTCTAAAGCATACCAATTGCCCAGCTATTCTTACTGAAAATCTATTTATGGATACCTGGGACGATTTTTTGTTTCTTTGTTCGGAAAAGGGAAGAGCGATAATTGCTGATATACATGTACAGGCTATTTTAAAATACCTCAAAACAGTTTTAATACCAGAAGAATAATAAATTTAGATAAGAGTCCGGATACACATTATTCATATATCCGGTCCCTTGTTATTCGATTTAAAAGGAGGATCTGTTACAAATCATCTTCCAATGCCGTACTTTTGGCATAGGCTGTACTTTTGGCTTCGAAGAAGTCTGTCTTCACCATATTGGCATTTGAATATTGCGATACCCAGTGCATGCTTTCCGGCTCCTTGCGGTTATCATCAAACAGCGGTTCGTAACCTAGACTGAGCCAACGGATATTACCTAAATAGCGGATATAATCTGCCACCATTTGCTGGTTGAGTCCCTGGATGTTGTTGCCTATCACATATTGTCCCCATTCCGTTTCCTGTCTCACTCCTTCATGCATCATTTCCTCGTACACTTTAACCTTATCGGGTGTAAAGAGTTCGGGTTCTTCTTTTTTCAGTTCGAGAATGATGTTACGGAATAACCATAGATGCGTATTTTCATCCCGGTTGATATAGCGTATTTCCTGGGCGGACCCGGACATCTTTCCGTTACGGCTCAGGTTGTAAAAGAACATGAAACCGCTATAGAAATAAATACCTTCCAGAATGTAATTTGCTATCAGGGTTTTCATCAATGTAAAGCCGTTCTGGCTCTCCTGAAACTCGTTGTAACAATTGCCGATGAACGTATTTCTTTTCAATAAGTGCTCATCCGTTTTCCATTGATAGAGGATATCATTGCGTTCTTCGGGACTGCAAATAGAATCGAGCATATAACTATAGCTTTGGCTATGTACACATTCCTGAAAAGCCTGGATATGAAGACAAAGATTGACTTCGTTGGCGGTGATGTATTCACTGATAGCCGGCAGGTTGTTATTCTGTAGAGAATCGAGGAAGACCAGGAAACTGAGGATTTTGTTGTAAGCTGTCCGCTCAGCTGGTTCCAGATGAGGATAATCCTTTGTATCTTGTGACAAGTTGATCTCTTCCGGTATCCAGAAATTGTTCATTGCCTGACGATACCAACTGCTCACCCATTTGTAACGCATATTATTGAAGTCGTTCAAATTGGTGGTATTTCCGCCGATCATTTTCCGGAGACGGATTTCTGTGTCGCCTTCCGGATTGAACAAGGCGTTCTTCTTTAATATTTTTGTTTCCATTGTTCTTTTAGTTTTTTATGATGTACAACTTTCGCATTCTTCTATTTCCAGTGATTTACTTCGAACATAATATACCGTTTTCACTCCGCATTCCCAAGCCAGCAGGTAGAGGTTGAGCAATTGCTTCATGGTGAACTCGTTGGTGATATAGAGGTTCATACTTTGTGCCTGATCGATATGTTGTTGCCGGACACCCGCAGCACGGATACTCCATTGCTGGTCTATCTGGTAGGCGCTTTTATATAACCAATAAGTCTTGTCCGACAGGGCAGGAGCCACGCGTGGGAGCATGGTACCTTTTTTCTCTTCGAGGAAGAAACGTTTCATTGCCGGATCTACTCCTGCTGTTGTCCCGGAGATAATGCTTGTACTGCTGGTGGGAGCTATGGCAAGAAGATAGGCATTTCTCATGCCATTTATCCTGACTTTTTCCTGTAACCGGTTCCATTCTACTGATTTATATCCACGTTTCATGAAATAAGCTCCGGTTTGCCAGTCGCTTCCTTCAAAATATTCGTACCGGCCTTTTTCTTTCGCCAATTCAGCACTCGCTTCAATAGCCGCATAGTTGATACGCTCAAATACTTTGTCCATAAAAGTCAGATGTTCATCGCTTTCCCAACGGATGCCGCGTACGGCAAGCGCGTGATGGTAACCGCTTACCCCAAGGCCGATACTGCGGTAACGATGATTCGTTATCTGTGCAAAGGGTACGGGATAGAAATTAAGGTCGATCACATTATCGAGTGCACGGACCACTGTCGCTACCTTTTCTTTCATCTGTTGTTCATCTTCCAATGGCAAATGCCCAAGTGATAAGCTGGCTAGGTTACATACCACGAAATCGCCTGGGCGAACTGTTTTCACCACGACCGTATCACCGTTCTCAGTGAGGATTTCAGTAGATACGGATTCGATGGATGACATGTTCTGTGCTATTTCCGTACATAAGTTCGAACAGTAAATAATACCCCGGTGGGGATTTGGGTTGGCACGGTTTACGGTGTCACGGTTGAAAGTGAAAGGAGTACCGGTTTCTACAGCCGAGCGTAATACCAGCCTGACAATATCTTTAATATTTATACTACGTTTTGAAAGACGGTTATCGTTCACGCAGTCCAGATATCTTTGTTCCCATTCTTCGCCATAATAATCTTCTAGGCAATATCCTTTGATAGTCATTATCTCATTCGGGCAAAACAGATACCATATTTGATTCAGGTCTTCTTTTGCCATACGCCAGAACAGGTCAGGATAACATACTGCCGGGAATATATCATGGGCCTTCATCCGGTCATCGCCGTTGTTGGTACGGAGCTGGAGAAATTCGGGTAGATCTTTGTGCCATACGTCGAGATACACAGCTACAGCTCCTTGCCGCATACCTAACTGATCGACAGCAACAGCTGTATCGTTTACCAATTTCATCCAGCGGATCACACCTCCGGCGACTCCTTTAAATCCTCGTATATTACCACCTGTGGCACGCACTTTTCCAAAGTACATTCCCATACCACCGCCAAACTTACTAACCATTGCGAAGTTGTCGATACTGCGGTAAATACCTTCCAGACTGTCGGGTACGGTATCGATAAAGCAACTGGAAAGTTGGTGATAAGGCTTGCGTGCGTTGGAAAGCGTAGGAGTGGCCATTGTAACCTGAAGGCTGCTTAACAGGTCATAGAACTTTTTAACCCACAACATCCGGTCGTGCTGTTCGGGCATGGCAAGATGCAGGGCGATTCCCAGAAACATTTCCTGTACGGACTCAACCGGTTCATGGGAACGAGTACGGATAAGGTAGCGTTTCGCCAGTAAATCCAGTCCTGAATAATTAAACAGTTCATTTCTTTCCGGACAGATAAATCCGGCAGCTTCTTCTATCTCTTGCTGAGAGTAATTAGCCAGTATATAGTTACCATATAATCCTTCGTTGGTGAGATAGCTTAATTTATCATAGAATGTATGGAAACCGACAGCTTCTTCCTGCTTTTTTAGTTTCTTTGCCAATTGGAAGTTGAGCAGGCGGGCAGCGATGAACTCCCAGTCGGGAGCTTCCTGCGTAGTTAGTTCCACAGCCGCTTTGATGAGTGCTGTCAGCCGTTCTTTGGATGGCATTTCCGGTTTGCAGAAACTGAAAAACTTCTCAGCCAGTATAGTCAGACTATATTCGTTGGCTGTGAATTTATCCTGTATACCCTTGAGTGTCTCCATTATGGTCGTATCGCCCACTTCATGTGTAATGTGATTGAGGGCTTTCCTTCGTTCCGTCCGTTGCCAGCGATAGAGTATATAGTTTTTAGCTTCGGCATAAAAACCATGTTCCATTAGGCTACGTTCCACTTCGTCCTGAATGCGTTCTACACTGCGGTTTGCTACATTGCTGTTTACAAAACGCTCCACTTCATCCACCATGCTGCGGATGTTTTCGTCCGTTATTTCCTGTCCGGTACTGGCAAAGCTTTTCCGGATGGCAACGGTTATTTTCTCCCTGTTATAAGGTTCGGATGCCCCATTTCTCTTGGTTATTTCCATGAGATACTTTTGAAAAATAAAATTAGAGTATACTTTCGTACTGTTCCCCTATCCCCACGAGTAGAAACAGCCTTTAATGAACGGCAGGTCTTCTGACTGACTCCTTAATTTCCGATACCTTCCCGGTGTCCTCCCTTTAAGGGGATGACCTCCAGTGGCAATTGTCTTTATCGGAAAGTAGAGCGGAGTTTTACAGCAGCGGGACTGTTCGGGATTTTCACCCGATTCCCTTTTAATCCGAATGAAAGGAAATCCATCCGGAACCAGTTCAAAAGCAAAGGTAGCAGAATTTGGGAATCCAATAGCATGGAATACGTTAAAAGAAATAGAGATGATGACCGATTTTTCGTAAGCGTCTATCCTATAATGTTATAACGGGTTTAAAATATATGAATGAGAAAAATTATGTTATTCATGTTATCAAACATCCTGATTTTTATGCTTTGGATGTTGAAATGTCATTCTGCTATTTTTCCTTCAGAATCTTTGCTTTATAAGTATCCAGTTCCGGTTCGCCGGTGAAATACGGAACTGTACAGAAGTTAAGGATTATCTTTTTGGATGTAAGTTTTCTAATAAGATAGAAAAATGATTGTCGGGCTGCATTTATTTGTACGGATAGGTGTAACGCTTTTTAGGACTAGGCATGGATAAAAAAAAGGAAGGTGCACCTATATAAGTAGACACACCTTCCATGCAAGTATTATTGTTTATGAGGGTTAGGGTCGTGAATTTAATGTATATAATCGAACGTTATCTCTACAACGTTACGTCCTTTTTCGTTATTATCTAATGCGATTACGTTTCCTTTTTTCTGCTCTTTGATATGACCACGTAAGAAATAAGGATTAACGTTTCTGGAAGAAACCGGTTCTTTTTCTGTAAATGCGTAATAGAGTGTCACAGGTTGATTGCGGTGATAGCTTGAGATCACGTAACCCAGGAAACAGTGCTCGAAACTGTGTAAAGATGTCTTCCAGGCATGTATCTTAGGGTATTCCGGTGACGGTAGGTTGGTTTCGGCATCTACCATGTGCCAGATTTCGCCATTCTGCTTGTCGACCATGTATTCGAACCAGTATTTATACGTATTGTTTGTAAACCGCAGATAAGAAGGGTCATTCAAGGAAAGTATAGCTGCAGCCTGATCGAGCTCGGCTAATCCCCACCATTCTTTGTCTTTGTCTAATGTACCGTCTGCATTGTAACGACGTGCCCATGAACCGTCTCCATCGATATATGCACGGTTTAAAATGACTTTGATCTTTTCGCGGGCAAAATTTACATAAGCAATATCGTCGGTGATTTTGCCGATCTCATAAATGACCCACATCGCTTTTACAGAGTGACCGAAGTCGGTATGATCTGTACCTAACTCTTTAGACAGGTCATTTGTGGCACTTCCCCAGAAAGTACCGTAACGTTCGCTGTAGAAATGGTTTATCATTACATTCGCCAGTTTTTTCAAGTCGGCTTTCCATTCTGTCTGGTAAGGTTCTGGCAGAGAGGGAGTGACCCAGAGCATATAAGCATACAACTGGTCCAGTTGGGAGACGATCTCTACATTGTCATTCCCTTCCATTACTGATGTGGGTAGCCAGGTCAGAAAATCTTTACCTTCGTCAAAATAAGTATCGAAGATGTATTTACGCGCAGCAAGTAATGGTTTCAGAACCGCTTCGTCATGAGTCAGGTAGTAATAATAGCCTAATCCGGTTATTCCGTAAGCCAGATCCTGACTGTTACGTTTGTCGGCAGGGTCCATCCATTCGCCGGTATTGATATCTTGTTTGTTATACAAGCCGTTGTTTTCGTCCATTGCCTGTAGGATCGCCATTGCTCCCTGGCGGCATTTTTGCAGATAATCGGTATTTCCTGTCATATTATACGCAATGCCGTATGCGAAAGTCTGGCGTGAATGGGCACGGATATAGTTATATTGGGTTGCGTCTTCCACCAGCCCTTTCAGGTCGGCAACTTTCATCGCTTCCTTATATTCTGTCGGCCATTGTGCCGTATCTTGTGGAATGACCTGTCCGTCGTTGCTTCTGAACGTAGAGAAGAAGATACTTTTTCCTTCTGGTATATTCTTTCCGTTCCAGAATTTCATCAGGTCGTTCTCCAGATGTCCTATCCATAATTCCGGGTTATTACAGGGATCTTTTACCAGTGAATCTACATTATAAACATTTGTCCTCTTTTGTGGCAGTGTATTTGTTATTTCCACGATTTCAGTGGTCGAAACCTGTTTAGGAGAAGGGGTACAGGCTGCCAATAGAGTAGCAGCAGCCAATAGTAGAAATGTTTTTTGTTTCATTTTTGTTTCCTTGATTTTTATTTCACGCCGCAAAAGTAGAGGACTTCGACCGGATGACAAAAAATATTCCACAGACAGCATAAAACCCTGTTTGAACGACATAATTTGTTTTTTGATAGCTTCGGTTTACAAATTACAGGTTGAAACTTTCCTGAAAAACAGACCCACGTATATACTAAGAAAGCAGAAAGACTTCAATTCTTAATTGAAGTCTTTCTGCTTTCTTAGAGGTTCCTGGCGGATTCGAACCGCCGTACATGGTTTTGCAGACCACTGACTAAGCCACTCATCCAAGGAACCAATATTTATTTATCGATAATCTGTTACTCTTTTTAGAGGTTCCTGGCGGATTCGAACCGCCGTACACGGTTTTGCAGACCGCTGACTAAGCCACTCATCCAAGGAACCAATTTGTTTCAAATAACGTCTTATCGTTTTGCGAGTGCAAAGAAAAGGATTATGTTTGGATTATGCAAATCTTTTTCATTCTTTTTGCAGGCGTTGATAGTTGCAGAACTAAGGAAAAAGAAGTTACTTTGTCTTCTGTTAGTTATAAAAATGAAAGGATGAATTATATTGAGACAGAAATCCCGGGTGTATGGATTATTGAACCTAAGGTTTTTAATGATGCACGGGGATATTTTATGGAAGCTTGGAAGAAAGAAGAGTTCGAGCAACATATCGGTAAAATAAATTTTATTCAGGATAATGAATCCTGTTCTTCCAGGGGAGTACTTCGTGGATTACATTACCAGTTGGCTCCTTATTCGCAGTCGAAGTTGGTACGGGTGATCACCGGACGTGTTCTGGATGTAGCAGTGGATATCCGTGTCGATTCTCCGACATTCGGAAAATATGTAGCTGTCGAACTTTCAGCAGAGAATAAACGTCAGTTCTTTATTCCCCAGGGATTTGCTCATGGATTTCATGTACTGAGCGACGAAGCTGTATTTACTTATAAAGTAGATAATCCTTACATGCCGAGTCATGAAAGGGGACTTCGTTTTGATGATCCTTCGATTGGGGTCGATTGGAGGATTTCCGACACGGAATCTCTAACTTTATCAGAGAAAGATACAAAAGCGCCTCTCTTAAGTGAGGCAGAATATAATTTTACATATAAATAATACGGACGATGAAGACTTATCTGGTTACGGGTGCCGCTGGTTTTATTGGTGCCAACTTTATCAAATATATGCTGGCAGAGCATCAGGATATAAAGATTGTAGTTCTCGACTTGCTTACTTATGCAGGTAATCTGGGTACAATAGCAGGAGATATCGATGGCAAACGTTGTGAGTTTGTAAAGGGGGATATCTGTGACCGTACGCTGGTTGATGAACTTTTTGCAAAGTATAATTTCGATTATGTAGTCAATTTTGCTGCAGAAAGCCATGTAGATCGTAGTATTGAAAATCCGCAGTTGTTCCTAGTGACGAATATTCTGGGAACACAAAACCTGCTGGACGCTGCGCGCAAAGCCTGGGTGACGGGAAAAGAGGAGACCGGTTATCCGCAGTGGCGTGAAGGCGTACGTTTCCACCAGGTATCGACGGATGAGGTGTATGGCAGTCTTGGAGCGGAAGGTTATTTCCATGAAACGACTCCGCTGGACCCGAGAAGTCCGTATAGCGCTTCCAAGACCAGTGCCGATTTGTTTGTAAAGGCATATTCCGATACTTATAAAATGCCGGTAAGTATTACCCGTTGTTCCAACAACTATGGTCCCTATCATTTCCCGGAAAAACTGATTCCGCTTATTATCAAAAATATCCTGGAAGGGAAATCTTTGCCGGTGTATGGCGACGGTACCAATGTTCGGGACTGGTTGTATGTGGAAGATCATTGTAAAGCTATCGATGCGGTTATTCATCGCGGTCGGGTAGGAGAAGTATATAATGTTGGCGGACATAACGAAAAGCAGAATATCGAGATTGTTAAACTGACCATTCAGACAATTCGTCAGTTGATGACTGAACACCCCGAATATCGTCAGGTATTGAAGAAGAAAGAGATCGGTCCTGACGGAGAGATTAGGATCGACTGGATCAACGAAAGCCTGATCACTTTTGTGAAAGACCGCCTCGGACATGACCAGCGTTATGCTATCGATCCAACAAAGATCTCGGAAGAACTCGACTGGACACCTGAAACCAGTTTTGAAGTCGGTATTGTCAAAACAATCCGCTGGTATCTGGAAAACCAGCAATGGGTGGAAGAGATTACCGGTGGTGACTATATGAAATATTACGACCGGATGTATTCCGGCCGTGAGTTATAAAATACTGGCTTCTCCATCCGGAGGAGTCGCTGAATGATTTGAGGAGAGGCTGCTCACCAGTTCGGGGGCAGTCTCTTTTATTTGATTGCGTATCGATTCCCGTATCTCTTTCCGGATGTTTGTCCGTGTGCTATCCAGTTCGGCTTCTTTAGCCGGTTTGAATAAATCTTTGTAACGGCATTTTACGATCTTGTATTTAAAATCGTCCAGGTTGCCGGTGATGTCTATTCCCAGTTTGAAAGGAACGGGCGACTTGAGTACGGATAAATGATAGTTGAATGTCATGTCCAGGTTATGTGTTCCTCCGACTGCCACTTTATATCTGTCCATTTCGACCAGAAAGGGGAATACTTCGATTTTATTGTCTTTGATGGCAAGGTCGACAGAGATACTGTCTATGACATTCCGTTTCTTATTTTTGAACATAAGCGTCTTGGATATTTCCGTAAAAGTCTCGCCATCGAGCAGTACCATATTTTCTCCATGCAGATAGCAGGCTGAATTTAAAGAAGGGAGATCGAGTGACATTACCGAATCCATTTTACAAGTAGCTGTTATCTGGCAGTCGACTACCCCCTCAAAAGAACGTAACATAGGGACCAGGGTATCGATGGCAGGATATAACCCGATCAGTTTCTCGACCATCACATTTTCCATATCAATATCGAAACCGGCAGAAGCGCCGCTCTCATCTTTAGCTGTGTAGAACATGGTCATATGTCCACGACCGATATTCGAATCCATCTTGAGGTTACTGAGGTTGATGCTTTGATCACGGATGATCACTTCACCGAGAACGTTACTAAGTTCGACATCTTTGAAATCTATCTTTTTTGCATCTGTGTGAAGCGTCATATCCAGATAGGCTGGGATAACGAATACGCGGTCTGTTGTGTCTAACGTTGCTGTAGCAATGGAATCCTGTAATGCATGGGTATCCATTGTGACTAGATTTTCTTCGTCAATAACTGACTGGTCGGTAGTTGCGGAATGTAGCTCTGTATATTGCATGCCTGAGTTCATCGCTTTCATTAGCTGGTTGCAGTCGATATAGTCGGATGTCAGGGAGAAGTTTCCTTGTAATTTCCCTCCGCGTAACATCGCCTGGCGAATACGTTTTATTTCTCCGTTCAGCATGAAATCGCTTTTACCCAGATGCAGGTGAGCATTGGTAAGGGTAATATCGTTGGTATTGAACTTCATGGTGGTTTGGTCCATTTTCATGGGAACGGGTAAAAGACGGCTGAATCCGCGCATTTTGTTGAAAGAAAGACTGCCACGGACTTCCCAACGGCGTAATAACTGTGTCGTTACATCAGTCGTGTCTGTCTGTGTCTGGTCAGGTGTTCTTGGACGGCGCGTACGTGTCGCTCTTGCGGTTGTGGTATGGGTAGTCGTATCGGTCCGTGCCAGCCAGCGTTGACGCATTGCATCGCGGTAGGGGAGTGCTTCTATATTAAATGTATTTCCGGAAAGGATCATTCCGGTACGCATCGGTAGAATGAAATAACGAAGGGTATCGACTGAGATGGTAGCACCGGCAGTCGGTATACGTTTGTTGGATGCGGATGATTTGATCCCTCCTTTCATGACTGTTTGTCCGGCAACCAGCCATACGGAATCGGGGAGGCGGGTACGCAGATAGTCAAATTTCAGTTGAGCAGTCATCGGGATAACAGCCGTCGTATCTATGACAGGAGATGTTTTTGCCTGTATAGTCAATCGGCTGATGTTTGTGCTGATTGCATCCTGGTATTTGATGTTCAGGCTATCGACCGATAAAGTCGTGCTTAACAAATCTTTATTTTCCAGATAAGAACTGCTTAGCTGTGTCGAGTCGACCGAGAAACCGGCATTAGTAATAAAGACATCCATTCCTAACGGCTTGCTATAGGCTTTCAACGTATCAATATTCAAACGACCGGATGCATGTACCTTCCCGTATTGGCTGTTCAGTAGATCGTCGACATTGAATGAGGCGGAAAGGTCGGCATCCATAGTTCCCTGAAGGAGCAATGTGTCCGGGTTCAGAAACTCTTTTGCCAGTCGTGTAAAATCGATCTTCCCTTTTATATTCGCATCTATATTGGGGGACGTCAGCAGGTTGGTGACTTTTCCGCTCATGTCCAGGGAGGTTGTCAGACCTTTTAATGTCAGTTGTTCCAATGACATGAAAGAAGAGTCGGGATACATACCGTTCAGGTGAAGATCCATATCCATCTGTATGGTGTCGATCCCTTGTTTGAGACCTTTGACGTGATAGGAGCCATTCTCTATTTTGCAGCATAGGTTTACAGAGGGCACAATGCTGTCGCCGAGGTAACCATGTATGTTGCCTTCCACAACGATTGCTCCTTTTGCCAGTGTTTTTTCTCTGTTCTGAAAATAAGCATCGGGAATGAATTTCAGCAAATCGTTCATGTCAGATACTTTGAGCCCTACCTCCATGTCTATTTTAGTCTGTTTTAGCGGAGGTACACTGCTGACAGAGCCGTTAGCCGTAAAAGGCAGGTCGTTTACCAGTAGTTCGGCATCGTTCAATGTGATTGTATTGAAGTTGTCAGAAAGTAAGAGCTGGCTTTTTAGTTTTAATGCCAGTTTGTTTTCCAATGTATAAGTCGGGCTGCTGAACAGGATGGAGGTAGAACCTGTTTCAATATCCAGTTTGTTTTTTCCGTTGGTTAGTGAGCCGTCGAGATTGAGGAAAAAGCCATTGATTTCGGCAAATAAATCTGCTTCATGGTCGTCGTAAGTGAAACGGCCGTTTGAGATACGGACTTTTTGCAGGTCGATGGGAGGCAACGGTTTTTTGTCGGTCTCGGCAGAATCCGTTTTGCTGGAATAAATATCCCAGTTAGCCGCTCCTTTTTTATTGACATATCCATAGAAGCGGGGTTCATCAATGCTGATCTCGCCTATGGTTATTTTGCCGCCGAAAAGGTAGTCGGTCGGTCGGAGGGAGATGACAGCCGTTTTGAATGCAAGTAACGAATCGGAGGAGATAGCCAGTTTTTCTTTATGTGCTGTAGAGTCTTCTGCTGCATGTGAGATCAGATGACCGTTCGTAAGCCGGATGCCCAGATGCGGGTATGTTTCGAAATAAGTCAGTTCGATCCGTTCGCAATCCAGGTGGGCATTGAGAAATTTATTAGTCTGTTCGATGACAAGCGGGGTCAGTTTCTCCGGTGGGAGGACACCCCAATTCAGAATGCTGAACCCGATACCCGGAAGGATAAAGAACAGGGTAACGGCGATAACGATAATGGTTGTAACTAATTTTTTATTGATCTTCATATTGTCTTCATGTATTGGTCATACAAAAGTATGTAAATAAACCCATATCTTTGTACCTGATAAGTTTATTTAAAAGAATATAGGAATATGGATTTTCGTCTGAAGGTATTTTACAGCGTAGCGACTAACCTGAGCTTTACGAAAGCGTCAAAAGAGTTGTATATAAGTCAACCTGCTATAAGTAAGCATATTCATGAGTTGGAAATGCAATATAAGATGCCTCTGTTCGACCGTACAGGCAGCCGTATCATGTTGACGCGGGCCGGAGAACTGTTGTTGTCGCATACCAATACGCTGCTTGCCGCTTACCGGCAACTGGACTTCGAGATGAATCTGCTGACCGATAATATATGTGGCGACCTGCGCCTGGGGGCCAGTACTACGATCGCCCAATATGTTTTACCACCTATATTATCTACTTTTATCAGGAAGTTCCCCGATATTCGTGCTTCTTTACTGAACGGTAACAGCCATGATATTGAAAAGGCTTTGTGTGAGGGTAAAATCACTTTGGGGCTGGTGGAAGGAAATGCCCGCCAAAGTTCTCTTCATTATACGCCTTTTATGAAAGACGAATTGGTTGTGATTACGCATACCGGTAGTAAACTGGCTCATTTTGAAGAACTGTCGCTGGAACAACTTTGCACACTTCCGCTGGTACTCCGGGAAAATGGTTCCGGAACATTGGCGGTTTTGGAATCAACGCTTGCCGAACATCAGATCAAATTATCGCAGTTAAATGTGCTGATGCAGTTAGGGAGTACCGAAAGTATCAAGTTATTTCTTGAAAACTCGGATGCTTTGGCTATCGTATCGGTGCGTGCCGTTACCCGCGAGTTGATGTCAGGTACCTTGAAAGTGATCGATATCACGAATTTTTCTGCCGAACGTATGTTCTCCTTTGTACAATTGCAGGGGCAAAGCGGAGGGTTGGAAGAAAGTTTTATCCGGTATATGCAGGCATATAAATGATATCAGATATGGATGCCGTAATCATGTTTCACTTCATCCATCACAAAAGTACTTTCCAGCGATCCGAGACTGTCGATTGTCCCCAGAACGTTCAGGATAAACTCCTGATAGTATTTCATATTGGGAGCATGTATCTTTAGCAGGTAATCGTAACTGCCCGATATGTTGTAACATTCGGTTACCTCAGGAATATCTTGTATGACTCGTGTGAAATCGGTCGCTATCTCTTTGTTGAGCTTACTGAGTTTGACCCGGCAAAAGACGACAAAACCCAGATTCAGTTTTTCTGCATCCAATACGGCAATATACTTCTTTATATACCCTCCGTTCTCCAGGCGTCTGAGGCGTTCGAAGACGGGTGTCGACGAAAGGTTTACCCGGGCGGCAAGCTCTTTGGTCGTTAGTCGTGCATTTTCTTGTAGCGTACGGAGGATTTGTAAATCCTTTTTATCTAAAGTCTCCATAGAATAAAATTCTTTTATCTGATCTTTTTTAACTGTTGTCTGGTTCGTTTATTCTGTATGATACTGCAAAAATAGGGTTATTTTCTGTATTTATGATATTTCTTGTTTGATATTTCCGTGTATGATAACTTTGCTGGAAAATAATTCGATAATAAATCAAACTGAAAAGAATAAGATCATGGCAAAAAGAGAATTACATTTCGAGACATTACAGCTTCATGTAGGGCAGGAACAGGCCGATCCGGCAACAGATTCACGTGCAGTGCCCATTTATCAGACAACTTCTTATGTATTCCATAACTCGGCACATGCCGCTGCACGTTTCGGTTTGCAGGATCCGGGTAATATATACGGACGTCTGACCAATTCGACACAAGGTGTTTTCGAGCAACGTGTAGCCGCTCTTGAAGGGGGGGTGGCCGGGTTGGCTGTAGCTTCCGGTGCGGCTGCTATTACATATGCATTTGAAAACATTGCCCGTGCCGGTGACCATATTGTCGCTGCTAAAACTATTTATGGGGGAAGTTATAATTTGTTGGCACATACGTTGCCTACTTATGGAATAACTGCAACTTTTGTCGATCCTGCCGATCTGTCGAATTTCGAGAAAGCTATTCAACCGAATACGAAGGCTATTTTCATCGAGACTCTCGGAAATCCGAATTCCAATATTATAGATATAGAAGTTGTTGCTGATATCGCTCATCGTCATCAAATCCCTTTGATCGTCGATAATACTTTCGGTACTCCTTATCTGATACGCCCGATTGAGTACGGTGCTGATATTGTGGTACACTCTGCAACAAAGTTTATAGGTGGTCACGGAACATCGTTAGGTGGTGTGATTGTTGATTCCGGTAAATTCGACTGGGTAGCCTCCGGTAAATTCCCGCAACTGACGGAACCGGATCCGAGTTATCATGGTGTACGTTTCGTCGATGCAGCAGGTCCGGCGGCGTATGTGACCCGTATTCGCGCCATCTTACTGCGTGATACAGGGGCTTGCATCAGTCCTTTCAATGCATTCATTTTATTACAAGGACTGGAAACGCTTTCATTACGTGTGGAACGTCATGTGGAAAATGCCCTGAAGGTTGTGAATTTTCTGAAAGACCATCCGAGAGTGAAAAAAGTGAATCATCCGTCATTGCCGGATCATCCCGACCATGCTTTATACAAGCGGTATTTCCCGAAAGGTGGCAGTTCTATTTTTACCTTTGAAATAAAGGGAGGACAAGAGGAAGCGCACCGTTTCATCGACAGCCTGGAGATTTTCTCTTTGTTGGCAAACGTTGCCGATGTTAAATCCCTTGTTATTCATCCGGCAAGTACGACACACTCGCAACTTAGTGCCGAAGAACTTGCCGATCAGGAAATCTATCCGGGAACAGTTCGTTTATCGATCGGAACGGAGCATATAGATGATTTGCTTGCAGATCTGGAGGAAGCGCTTGCTAAAATCTGAACAATTGGAAAGAGGGGAATGTTATAACTTCAAGTTATCAGCTATTCCATAATGTGATTGGTGCGATATCTTTTTTAAGTCTACCTTTGCGCCATCAAAAATAAAGGATAACTAAGATATTATAGTAATGAATACAATTGAACAAGTACTTACGAAGTATAACAAATCTCTTTTCATTCTTCTTTTTATTTTTTGTCTGATGCCTTTTGTTTCACCTGCAGTTGCCCTGTTCCTGGGGCTTGCGCTGGGAATGACAGCCGGACAACCTTTCCCGAAATTCAGTAAGAAGACTTCTAAATATTTATTGCAGTTCTCTGTCGTTGGTCTGGGATTCGGAATGAATCTGCATGAATCGCTGAGAACGGGAAAAGAAGGGATGCTTTTCACTGTCGTGTCGGTTGTTGCAGTTTTGGCGTTAGGTATGTATCTGGGTAAAAGGTTGATGATGGATCGTAAAACGGCCTATCTGATCTCTGCCGGGACTGCTATTTGCGGAGGAAGTGCTATTGCAGCCGTTGCACCGGTAGTGAAAGCCAATGATAACGAGATGTCGATGTCGTTAGGGACTATTTTTATTCTAAATGCGATTGCGTTGTTTATCTTTCCGCCTATCGGTCATTTACTGGGATTAAGCCAGGAACAGTTTGGTATGTGGGCGGCTATTGCCATACATGATACAAGCTCGGTGGTAGGAGCCGGTGCCGCTTATGGTGAACAAGCGCTTGAAATAGCAACGATGGTTAAGTTGACGCGGGCGTTATGGATCATTCCTGTGACAATTGCTACTATGTTTATTTTTAAACAGAAAGGTGCGAAGATCAGTATCCCCTGGTTTATCTTTTTCTTTATTTTGGCTATGGTGGCAAATACCTTCCTGACAATTCCTGAAACGATAACGAGTTCGTTGGTCTGGTTGGCAAAGAAAGGGTTGACAGTTACTCTGTTTCTGATCGGGGCGGGGCTATCGAGAAAAGTAATTAAGCAGGTCGGAGTTCGTCCGATGGTTCAGGGAGTTATTCTTTGGGTATTTATCGGATTGATCAGTTTAGGGGTAATAATGTTGGTTTAATTGTTTTTTATTACCTTTGCCCCTCAAAAGTTGACAGTTGACAGTTGATGATTGACAGTAAGAAATGGTTACGACCTGCCGGCTGTTATTTATCAACTGTCAACTGTCAGTTGTCAACTGATTAAATATTATGGCTTCAAAAGTAACAAAAGGCATTATAATTTCGTTTTGGGTGCTGTTCGTTGCAGTAGTAGGGACTGTGTTCCTGTTGTTTACAGCTATTGCAAATGGTTCGATCGGGTATATGCCCCGTGTGGAACAGCTGGAAAATCCTATCGACAAGTTCGCTTCCCAGATCATTTCTGCAGATGGAAAAACGTTGGGTAGTTATGCGCATAGTCAGGATAACCGTATTATGGCAAATTACAAAGACCTTTCGCCCGACCTGGTGAAAGCCCTGATCGCTACTGAAGATATCCGTTTTGCAGAGCATAGCGGTATCGATGCGCAGGGATTGTTCCGTGCTGTTGTAAAACGTGGTCTCCTGATGCAGAAGAGTGGTGGAGGCGGTAGTACCATCACCCAGCAGTTAGCTAAGCAGCTTTTTTCACCAAGTGCTGACAATTTTATGGAACGTCTGTTCCAGAAGCCGATCGAATGGGTAATAGCCGTTCAGTTGGAACGTAATTATACGAAGGAAGAGATCGTCAGCATGTATCTGAATAAATTTGACTTCCTGTATAATGCGGTTGGTATTCAATCGGCTGCACGTGTCTATTTTGGAACGACTCCTAAGAATCTGAAAATAGAAGAAGCCGCGACACTGGTCGGAATGTGTAAAAACCCTTCTTATTTCAATCCGAAGCGTCAGAATGAACGTACACGCGGACGCCGTAATACAGTGCTGGAACAAATGGAAAAGGCCGGTTATATATCACGTGCCGAATGTGATTCGTTAAAGGCATTGCCGTTGACTCTTCGTTTCAGCCGTATGGATCACAAGGATGGTCCGGCTCCTTACTTCCGTGAATATCTGCGTATTCTGATGACTCGCAATAAACCGGATCGTAGTGAGTATAGAGGATGGCAGAAACAGCAATTTTATGAAGATTCTCTGGCTTGGGAAACCAATCCGCTGTATGGCTGGTGTAACAAGAATAAGAAAGCTGTGGACGGTAAGTATTATAATCTTTATACGGATGGTTTGAAAATATATACAACGATCGATTCCCGTATGCAGCAGTATGCGGAAGAAGCCGTTCGCGAACATTTCAGTAAAGATTTGCAACCTGCTTTCTTCCAGGCTAACAAAAAGAAGAAACAGGCTCCTTTCTCCATAGACCTTCGTCCGGGTGAAGTAGATACCATTATGATGCGTGCTATGCATCAGACCGATCGTTACCGGGCCATGAAAAAGGCTGGAGAGAAGGAGGATGAGATACGTAAAGTGTTCAATACACCTGTTGATATGCGTGTGTTTTCATGGAGCGGACCGATCGATACGATTATGTCGCCGATGGATTCTATCCGTTACCATAAAAGTTTCCTGCGTACTGGTTTTATGTCGATGGACCCGCGTACCGGTTATGTAAAAGCCTATGTAGGTGGTATCGATTATAATGACTTTCAGTATGATATGGTGAATGGCGGACGTCGTCAGATAGGTTCGACCATTAAGCCATTCCTTTATTCGCTGGCTATGATTGAAGGATTCAGCCCGTGTGATGAAATGTTGCATGTGCAAAACACCTATTTTGACGAGAATGGTATTCCCTGGACTCCACGTAATGCCAGTGCTAAACGGGTTGGTGAACAGGTCTCTATTCAATGGGGCTTACAGAATTCGGATAACTGGGTGACGGCATGGCTGATGAGCCAGATGTCTCCTTATACCTTCGTGCGCTTGCTTCACTCTTTTGGTTTAAAGAATCAGATGGACCCCGTGATTTCGATTTGTCTCGGTACACCGGACGTCTCGGTCAGTGAGATGGTAAGCGGATATTCCGTCTTTGCCAATAAAGGTATTCGTTCGGAGCCGATCTATGTGACCCGTATCGAGGACTCCTATGGAAATACGATTGCCAGCTTTAATTCTCAGATGAGCGAGGTGTTGACGGAAGATGCTTCTTATAAAATGCTTCATATGTTGAAGGATGTGATCGATGGGGGAACAGGCGGCCGTATCCGTTTCCGTTATGGGATCAAGGCACCTATGGGTGGTAAGACCGGTACGACGCAAAACAACTCCGACGGTTGGTTCATGGCTTTTACACCCAGCTTGGTCTCGGGATGTTGGGTCGGTGGCGAAGAACGTTCTATCCACTTCGATCGTTTGTCGGAAGGACAGGGAGCAAGTATGGCGTTGCCTATCTATGGTTTGTTCATGCAGAAAGTATATGCCGACAAGACGCTCGGCTATTCGGAAGAGGAAGATTTTGATGTTCCAGAGCAATATGCCGATCCTTGTAAAACAGCGACAGAGGAAGAACGCAAGAGTATTCCGACGGATGTCGGCGGTATCGATAAAATGTTTGAATAGCAGATTGGATTACCTGAAATACAACTCCCGCAAATCTAAATTATTTATTAGATTTGCGGGAGTTCCTTTTTTAGGATAAACTGAACTTATTCCTAAGGAAAGTGGTTTACTGATTATAAAGTGATATAACATGAATTTCAGACACAAATATGTATTGGCAATCGATCAGGGAACGACAACTTCCCGGGCCATCCTGTTTAATCGTCAGGGACAGGTCATCACACTCTCCCAGAAAACATTCCAGCAGTACTTTCCTAAGCCGGGCTGGGTAGAGCATGATCCGAACGAAATCTGGTATACACAATCGCTTGCGATCAAGGAGGCGATGGCAAAAGCCGACGTAACGGATACCCATATTGCCTGTATAGGCATTGCCAACCAACGAGAGACAACGATCGTCTGGGATCGTGAGACGGGTTTTCCTGTCTACAATGCGATCGTGTGGCAGGATCGTCGTACGGCTGATTATTGTGAGGAGCTGAAGGCGGAAGGTTATTCCGATTTTATCCAGCAAAAGACAGGATTGGTGATAGATGCTTACTTTTCGGCAACCAAAGTCAAGTGGATACTGGATCATGTAAAAGGTATTCGTGAACGGGCGGAGCGGGGAGAACTTTGTTTCGGAACGGTCGATTCCTGGCTGGTCTGGAAACTGACGCGGGGATCGCAGTTCATAACCGATGTTACGAATGCTTCCCGGACCATGTTATTTAATATAAATACCTTGCAGTGGGATCAGGAGTTGCTCGATCTGTTCACGATCCCGTCTTCCATGCTGCCGGAGGTTAAGAGCAGCAGTGAGGTGTATTGTGAGACATCTTCACCTATATTCAAGACAGGTATTCCGGTTTCCGGAATGGCGGGCGACCAGCAGGCGGCTTTGTTCGGCCAGTTATGCCTGGAAGAAGGAATGATGAAGACGACCTACGGGACCGGTTGTTTTATGATCGTAAATATCGGGGACAAGCCGGTACTTTCACAGAATAACCTGTTGACGACGATTGCCTGGAAGTTAGGCGATAAGGTAACGTATGCACTTGAAGGAAGCGTGTTTGTCGGTGGTGCAGCTATCCAGTGGCTTCGTGACGGTATCGGGTTGATCCCGAATGCCCCGGTGACGGAACAGATGGCAAAATCGGTTCCCGACAACGGCGGTGTCTATTTTGTTCCGGCATTGACTGGTTTGGGAGCCCCTTACTGGGACCAGTATGCACGTGGTGCGATCATAGGCATAACCCGGGGCACGACGGCAGCGCACCTGACACGTGCAGCTTTGGAAGGTATTTGTTATCAGGTATACGACGTCCTGATCGCGATGGAGAATGATATTCATGCCAAACCAAAGGAGATCCGTGTGGATGGCGGTGCGATTGCGAATAATTTCCTGATGCAGTTCCAGGCAGATATCAGCCGGTGTCCCGTGGTGCGTCCCAGCATCATTGAAACAACGGCTTTAGGAGCCGCTTATCTGGCGGGGTTGGCTGTGAACTATTGGAAAGATATGGATGAACTGAAAGAACAATGGTCGCTCGATACCATATTTACCGCCAAGATGAAGCCTGAAACAGCTCTGGCTTTGCTGACAGACTGGCATAAGGCTGTCGGCCGGACGATGAATTGGGCGATGGACAGCGAAATATAAAAGAGATGACACCTTTTTTTGCAGAATTTATAGGGACGATGTTGCTTCTCCTGATGGGAGGAGGCGTGGTGGCCAATGTTTGCCTGGCGAAGACCAAAGGGTATGGTGCCGGGTGGCTGGCTATCACTACAGCCTGGGCGTTAGGTGTCTTTATCGGGGTCGTTGTGGCAGGACCTTATAGCGGTGCCCATCTGAACCCTGCCGTTTCGATCGGTTTGGCGATCGGGGGTACTTTTCCGTGGAGCGAAGTGCCTGTTTATATCCTTGCGCAGTTTTTGGGGGCAGCGGCCGGAGCTTTGATTGTCTGGCTCGTTTATAAAGATCATTTTGATGCGACGGATGATCAGGGAATAAAACTGGGGGTCTTCTGTACGAATCCGGCTATTAGTAATCCGCTGATCAATTTCCTGACGGAGATGGTGGGAGCATTCGTCCTGATGTTTGTCGTTTTCTATATAACGGATGGAGAGCTGACCTACGACAGTAACAGTACTTTACCTATAGGACTGGGGTCGGTGGGAGCTATTCCGGTTGCTTTTACCGTTTGGGTGATCGGCCTTTCGTTAGGTGGCCCGACGGGATACGCCATTAATCCGGCACGTGACCTGGCTCCCCGTTTTATGCACATGATTCTCCCGATCAAAGCAAAAGGAAGCAGCCACTGGGAATATGCCTGGATCCCCGGAATTGCACCGCTTGTAGGATCTGCCCTGGCTGCGATGCTTTATTATGTGCTGAAATAGAGTATCGAAGCTCTTTTATTTTATACATAAAAGTGGTATATTCGTGATATTATTCCGAAAGAGGAATGATAACCAGATTCAACTTAAGTATATTGAAATGAGAATAGCCACTTTGATTTTAGCCCTTTGTCTGATACTATCCGGATGTGGAAATCGTAATAGCCCAGGTGACCAAGCCGTTTTGTCTCCGGATTCATTATCTGAATTTCATAATCGGGCGCAATTACTGTTCGATGAAGCCCGTGAACAACAGCAAGGCGAAAATTACTCCGCAGCCATATCAGCTTATCAACAGCTCATTTCTCTGGAACCGACGGATAATGACATGAAGCCGGTCGTCGCTTTGATGGACGATGGATTTCTGCAATTGGTCTATTGCTATATCTTTGCCGGGCAACGGAAGGATGGAGCAGATTATTTCAACCGTATATATAAAGAAAAGAAATTTTGGTTTGTACGGAATCATCCTCGTAGTGTGGAAATCTGTACAGCTTATTCCCTCTATGAAGCTACGCGTCTGGAAGAAGCCGTTGCTTTGGTGGACCGTGCCTTATCCCGCGAGGAGGAAGGCAGAAAAAATGAACAACTTTATGTGGACAACGGAATTGCCTCCGTCATTTACAATCAGGCTGGTGAAATACGTAAGGCGATTAGTTGTGGAGAACGGAGTCTGGAGATCATAAGGACTTTGGATGATCAGTCAAAGATTGTATTTGTACTGGGTAATCTAATCTATCAGTATCAGCAGATTGGCGAATTTGAAAAAGCTCTTGCTGTTTATGATGCTTTATTGGTATCCGGTGAGGGGGAAAAGAATCCTTACGGACTATGTGCTGCCGAGACTAACATAGTTCATCTTTATGACGAATGGGGATTGGAGGAAGAAGTGACGGTTCATCTCGATAAGGCCCGTGAGGCTGCCGAACGGAGCGGTGTTCCCGATGCTTTCCTGCGGGTGGATAACTTGTCGGTTTATTATACCCTTCAAAGTGAGGAATATGATAAAGCCCGTGTTTTACTGGATAGTATGCAGGTTCGTATACCGGACCGTTCACAAAATTCGTTTTATCATGAGTTTTATGATAATTATGCCTGTATCCTGGCTGTAGGTGAAACGAAGGGGAAAGATCTTCAGGCGGTTATCAGGGCACGAGAATTGATCGGACAGCTGAAAGATAAACCACTGAACAACCTGTCGGTCCTGACTTATCGTTTGTTGGGTGATGTTTTGGCCGAAGGTGGAGAGCGGGAATTGGCGATTGATGCTTATCTGGCTTGTACAGATTATATTCAAAAGAATCAATTGGTCAATCAGCAACGCCTGGTTTATTATGCATTGGGAAGATTGTACGCAGAAACAAAGCGCCCGGACGAATCTTCCCGTTATCTTTTGATGGCTCACCAGGCTGGACTGGTATTCACAGAACGACGGAATGCCGGACTGATGTCGCAGTTCCGGGTCAGATATGAAACGAGGGAAAAGGAACAGGATAACCGGTTGTTACGTTCTGAACTGCAACTACAGAAACGTACCACGCAATATTATGTACTGATCGGTATAGTATCCTTTCTGCTGGGTACGGCTTTCTTGCTTTGGTTGATCCTGCGCCATCGTGCTTTGCGGTTGCGCCATGAGTCGAATCTTCGTCAGATGTTAGCCGAGTGGCAAAATATGAACCGTAAAAACGAGGAACTCCGTTTGCAGATAGAAAAGGCTGATGCCCAACATACCATGCAGGAGGTGATCAACAGTCTGTCTCCCCGTCTACTGACTAACGAAGAAGAACAGGAGTTCCGGCGTCAGTTCTGTCTTCTATATCCATCCTTCCTGTCGGGGTTGAGGAAGGTTTGTCCCACAGTGACTCGTAGTGAGGAATTGTTGGCGATGCTTGTCCGCCTGCATCTATCCTCCGATGAAATAGCGTTCGCTTTAGGAAATAACCGGGCAAGTGTGAATACATCCCGTTTCCGTTTCCGGAAGAAGCTGGGACTTGAAAAGGAGGTATCGCTGGAAGATTATATAGACAGTCTCTGAAAAATTATAAATCAGAGCCTTATTCTTTACAGTTGCAATTGTCTATTGAATTGTCTATTGCCGTTTTTAGGAAATGGCATTGACTTTATATAGCTTCGTTTTCTGTATATGAACCTGAATCATAGTTACCACTAAATATGAATTAAAATTAGCGAACATGAAAACTATTACATTTTCAAATTTGAGCAGATTATCTTTATTAAGGCGATTGTTAACTATTACCAGTGTTATCTTTTCAGTGATGATCTTATTTACAGCTTGCAGCGATGATGACGAGCCGTGTCCTGCACAGCATCCTGAGGTGGCTGTCTGTTTGAAAAGCCAGACAAATAGCTGGCGTACTGCTTTGAGTTACTATGCGACAAACCAGCTCGAAGCGAAGGGGCTGACTTATTCTACCTACGTGGCGAAAGATGCCGCACAGCAAGCTCATCAGATCAAGATGGCTGTGGAATCCGGTTGCCGGGCATTGGTGGTGGTTCCCGAAGGCATCGGTAAAGAGGTACTCGATGTCGCTCTTTCGGCAGGGATTCCGGTTATAATGTTTGAGGATGGAATCACAGACGGATACGCTGCCCTGGTGCAGGGTGATAACGGGGCAGCCGGAAAGAATGCTGCCGATTATATAGCATCGAAAGGAGCTGTGCATGTGGTTGCTTTCGAAGTAACACAAGATCCGGCATCGAGTGATGCCCGTGTCGGTGCTTTTACGGAGGAGATGGGGGCCAAATCACCTTCTACTCAGGTGACAACACAATCCCTGTCATTATACACAAGTGCCGATGGTAAGGCTGCGGCTGCCGGTATTTTAGCCAGTGATCCGTCTGTAGATGCCTTTTATGCTCAGGACGATGAAGTGGCGGCAGGTGTGATTGAAGCCATCGGTGAATCTGGCCGTAACGATATCAAAGTAGTTGTTGGTTGCGGCGGATCGCAGACTTTCTTTTCACTGATCCTTTCAACAACGGTCACGGATGTAGCGACAACGCTTTATTCTCCGTCCATGATTACCAAATGTATAGATCTGGCGGATGATATACTGAAAGGTAAGTCTCCGGAAGAAAAGCAAATCGTGATGCCTGCAACAGTCGTGAATAAAGAGAATGTCCGGGAATATCAGGATAGTAATTCGCCTTACTGACCTGTATGGTTGTCGATTCGTGCACAGGAGTATTTTTAAATCAGTTCCCGTATCACTTTTATAACCTCCGGAATAGAGGCTTCTACTTTCGGAGTCAGTTCCATATTTACTTCATTCAGATTGGCGGCCGATACGACGATAAGATGGACCTCCGGCAGGTCGCCGGTCAGGATCATTGTTTCGATCATGTCGCGGAGACCGATTTCATGTGCACTCATCAAGGGTGGATAATCGCTGGCGTATTTCGGACGGATGAGGCGGACCGTTCCCGGCGGATGAGTGTCGAGGGTGGCATCTACCATGATGATATGGTCATATCCCGTCAGCCAGCTGATCAAATGCAAGCCTCCCGTCCCGCCATCCATCAGGGTGACATGGGCGGGAAGCGTCTCTTTCTCCAGAGCACGGATCACGTGGATACCGACTCCTTCGTCTTTCAGCAATAAATTGCCGACACCTAATATAAGAGTTTTCTTTTCCATTCTATAGTTCTTTTCCTTGTAGGATATATTGCAGTTTGAGATACGGGGGTATGAGGAACAAGCATATGCCTGTATGTCAGTCTGCAATATCAGTCATTTTTTTTAGCTATCTTGGTGATTGCTTCGGCAGTCTCCGTTATTTCTTCCTTATCGGCGATATCTTCTTCAATAAACTTCCAGCCACCGATGATCGAGGATGTTTCACCGCGTTGTTCGATGTAATCGTGGTAGAATACCAGATATACATGGACAATGGCAAAGAGGATAAAGAACCACATCAGGAAATGGTGGATTTGGCGTGCCATCAAATCGCCGCCCATCAACGGGATGGTCCAGGCAAACAGTTGGGGGAAGACCGACTGGCTCATCTTGGCATACAATCCGAAACCTGTAATACTTTGCAACAGGAATGCCCAGAACGTACCGAAGTAGATCAGGCTTGCCAGCGCATTATGGCCGATGCTTTCTACTGGTTTGTTCTTTATCATCAGGATGTCGACCTTTATTACTTCCAGTACTTCCTGCCACTGTGATTTCTTTAATGGAATGAAGTTTGTCCACCGGGCAAAGCGGTTTCCCACGAATCCCCAGTACAGGCGGAACACGAAGTTGAAGAAGAACACGAATGCCGCTACAAAATGGATGAAACGGACTACGCCGAACCAATAGCTGAAATAGGCTTCCGAAGCGTTCAGTATGGCTGGCGGATCGGCAATAATGAATCCGGTGATGCACAGTATGACGATACACAAGGCATTCACCCAATGGTAGATACGTACGGGAAGTTCCCATACGTATACTTCAGTAAGACGTTTTTTACGACTTTTCATAGCAATACTATTTAAAACGTATCCATTTGGTGCACATACTTCCCTTCCTCGTCATACAGATGCACGGCGCAAGCCAGGCACGGGTCGAAGGAATGGATTGTCCGGAGGATTTCGAGCGGCTGGTTGGCATCGTGTATCGGTGTGCCGATCAGGGCCGATTCATAGGGCGAAAGGTTGCCGTTTTCATCCCTGGGCGAGGCGTTCCAGGTGGTAGGAACTACCATCTGGTAGTTTTTCACCCGGTTGTTCTCTATCACGATGAAATGGGCGAGAGCACCGCGCGGAGCTTCTGTCAGTCCTACGCCTTGCGCCTTCTTCGGCCAGTTTTCGTTTTCCCACATCACCGGATTAGCCATACGAGAATCTCCGTTCTCCAGGTTCTTCATTAACTGGTCGAAGAACTCGAGCGACCAACCGGCAACAAGCTGTGTCTCGATACCACGGGCGGCTGTGCGTCCCAGTGTGGAGAAGAGGGCTTCAGCCGGAAGATTAAGCTGTTTCAAAACATTGTCGACAGCTGTTTTCTGCGGTTCTTTACCTGCTGCGTATGCTACGATCAGACGGGCAAGAGGACCTACTTCCATCGGCTGGCCTTTCCAGCGCGGCGTTTTGATCCAGCTATATTTATCTTCTACATCCAGATATTTATAGGGAGGTTTCGGACCGGTGTATTCCAGATTTGTTTCTCCGTCGTACGGATGCAAACCGGCTTTGTCGCCTTCTGTATATTTATACCAGGAATGGTAGATATATTCTTTTATCTCTTCCGAAGAGTTGGCGTCTACCGGATGGACCTTGCTCAGGTCACGGTCGAGTACGATACCCCGCGGGCTCAGATAATCCTCTATACCGGCATATCCGTGCAATGGGAAATCTCCATAAGACAGATAGTTGCTAACGCCGCCTCCGATTTTGCTCCATTCGTCTTTATAGACTTCGGCGATCATCAGCAGGTCAGGGATATATACCTGGTCGATAAAGTCTTTCCCTTCCTGGAGCTTCTGTTTAACCAGTGCCAGACGTTCGGCGTTGATCGCATTCGCTTCGTTGAGGTCGATGCTGCACGGCATACCGCCCACCAGGAAGTTCGGGTGCGGGTTTTTACCACCGAATACGGCATGTACTTTGACGATTTCCTTTTGCCATTCCAGTGCATCCAGGTAATGGACGGTTGCGATAAGGTTCTGTTCCGGCGTTAATTTATAGGCAGGATGGCCCCAATAGCCGTTGGCAAAGATACCGAGCTGTCCGCTGGCTACGAATTTCTTCAGGCGTTCCTGGGTGTTTCTGAAATAGCCTTCCGTGTTTTTAGCCCACGGCGATAATTGCTGGGCGAGGAGGGCGGCAGCTTTCGGATCAGCTTTCAGGGCCGATACGATATCTACCCAATCCAGTGCATGCAACTGGTAGAAGTGGACCGTATGATCGTGCATGTAAAGCACTGCTTCCATAATATTGCGAACCATTTCCGCGTTAGGAGGGATGGTGATATCCAACGCCTGTTCCACCGCTCGGACAGAACAGAGCGAATGAATGGAGGTACATACGCCACAGACGCGTCCGACGAATACCCAGGCATCGCGGGGATCGCGGTTACGGACTATATTTTCAATTCCCCGAACCATTGTTCCGGAACTGTATGCATCTTTGATTTTGCCGCCTTCTATGGCTGCTTCTACCCGGAGATGGCCTTCGATACGGGTGATAGGATCTATAACGATTCTTTCTGACATGGTATTGCAAATTTAGATGTTAGATGTACTTTCCGGTTCCTCATTATCGATGAGTTTCTTTTTACGGATATTGGTTGCTACGGCGTGGACGGCTATACCGGCAGCTGTGGCTGTTCCCAGGGCGAGGCCGATCTGGTCGGCTGTCGCTTCAATTCCGAAACCGTGGACGTCGGGCATTCGTTTATAGAACGGACTGTTGTCCCAAAAGTTTTCCTCGCTGCAACCCAGGCAGGGGTGACCGCTCTGGATCGGGTAGCTGGTTCCTTCATTCCATTTGATGATCCCGCACGAATTGTAAGTGCTGGGTCCTTTGCAGCCGACTTTGTAGAGGCAGTATCCATGTTTGGCATTTTCATCGTCGAAGCTTTCCACGAAAAGACCGGCATCGAAGTTGGCACGGCGGTAACAGGAGTCGTGTACACGGCGGGAATAAAACATCTTGGGACGTCCTAGGCCGTCGAGTTGCGGCATACGTTCGAATGTCAGCATATAGATGATGACACCGGCCATCACATCTGCGATAGGAGGACAGCCTTGTACATTAATAATAGGTTTACCCTTGATTACTTTATGGATCGCTTTGGCCCCTGTCGGGTTCGGGTTGGCTGCCTGTACGCAACCGGCGCATGCACAGTTACCCCAGGCGATGATCGCTTTTGCACCTTTGGCAGCCTCTTCGGTGATCTGCAAAGCACTTTTGCCGCCTACGCAGCAATAACCTTCGTCTTTTGTCGGGATCGATCCTTCGATCATAAGCAAGTATTCACCGTAATACTTTTTCATCGTCTCTTCCTTAGCTGCTTCAGCCTGTTCACCGGCTGCAGCCATCAACGTTTCCGTATAGTCGAGTGAAATCTTGTCGAGTAGAAGTGTTGCCACGATCGGATGCGCAGCACGGATGAACGATTCAGTACAGCAGGTACATTCCTGGAGGTGAAGCCAGATAACCGGCAGGCGCGGTTTGGTTTCCAGTGCGTTGACAACCTGGGCCACACCGGAGGATTCCAGTCCCATAAGGGCCGCCATGGTGGTACAGAATTTCAGGAAATCCCTTCGAGAGATGCCTTTTTGCCGGCATTCTTCGTAGACGGTAGGTCTTTTATTTTCCATATTTTCGCAATTTATTGGTTTTCTTTTCAGCAAATACGTGGTAGCTGTTCACCGCTCAGCATATCGACGATTCGGTAGTTGCCATACGGCGTTTTCATTTTTACGATTGCATTATCCTCTCCGGTTATACGACCGATGATTGTTGCATCCTTTCCTTCCGGAAAGCTTTTCATCACAGCGAGAGCCTCTTGTGACCGGGTTTCCGGCAGGATGACCAGCACCAATCCTTCGTTGGCAATATAAAGCGGGTCGAGTCCCAGTATTTCCGAAGCACCTTTCACGGCATCGGGGATGGGGAGGGATGCTTCATCCAAAACAATTTCAACACGGGCTGCTTTCGCTATCTCGTTCAGTGTTCCGCTTACTCCGCCGCGTGTCGGGTCACGAAGCACATGTACTTCCTCTATATTTTTTAACAACTGAGAAAGCATATTGTTTAACGAAACTGTATCACTTTTCAGATTTGTTTCAAAACCGAGGCTTTCGCGGGCGGAAAGGATCGTGATACCGTGCGCTCCGATCGGACCGCTACAGATGATGACATCTCCGGGTTGTACACGGTCGGGAGCGATACGGATGCCTTCCGGCACGACTCCGATACCGCTGGTATTGATGAACAGTTTGTCGCATTTGCCGCGTTCCACCACTTTGGTATCGCCGGCAACGATCTGTACTCCGGCTTTATCGGCAGCTTTCCGCATGGAGCGGACGATGCGTTGCAGGTCGGATAATGGCAAACCTTCTTCCAGTATAAACCCGGCTGTCAGGTAAAGCGGCCGGGCACCGCAACATGCCAGATCGTTTACCGTACCGTTCACTGCCAGGTCGCCGATATCGCCGCCGGGAAAGAATATCGGATCGACAACAAATGAGTCGGTCGAGTAGGCCATGCGTCCTTCCTGAACGGGGAACACGCAACCGTCATGATCCTGTTCCAGTAACGGATTGCGGAATGCCGGATAGAAAATATCGCTTATCAACCGATGTGTCATCCGTCCGCCTCCGCCATGTGCCATTAATACACAGTCGGAGTCATTAAATGGAACCGGACAATTAAAATCTTCGTTCTTCATATCTTTATAGTTGATAGTTGACAGTTGACAAGTGACAGTTTAGGCTTCGCGTCTGAAACCTGTCAACTGTCACTTGTCAACTGTCAACTATATTTATAGTATGCCGCGCAAACCCCTTCCGAAGAAACCATCGGTGCCCCCATCGGGCGTTCCGGCAAACAGGCTTTTCCGAAGAAAGGACAGTCGGAAGGTTGGCTCACGCCCCTCATGATGTTTCCGGCAATACATTCGGATGAAATTTCAGTTTCTCTCGGAAGGAATGGAAATTTCTCCCGGGAGGAATAGATTGCATACGTTTTCTTCAATTGTAAACCGCTACCGGGAATTACGCCGATTCCGCGCCATTCCTGATCGCATGGTTCAAGTGTTTCCTCCATCAATGCGCGAGCAGCCGGGTTACCCTCTTCCGGCACGGCACGGCGATAAGCATTTTCAACAAAAGAGCTTCCGTTTTCCAGTTGCAGCAGGCAACGGTAAATACCTAACAGTAGGTCGACCGGCTCAAAACCGGTGACAACCATCGGTGTCTTATATTTTTCTGCTAATTGATGATAGGCTGAATTTCCGGTGATAGCACAAACATGACCGGCTGTCAGGAATCCGTCTACTTTACTTTCCGGATCGGAAAGGATCGCATCTATTGCGGGCGGAACGGTGAATAGCGAAGTCAGTAAAGAGAAGTTGGATAATTTCTTCCGTTGCGCTTCCTTCAATGCCATCATATGTACCGGTGCTGTCGTTTCAAAACCTATGGCGAAGAAGACGACTTCCTTTCCCGGATTAGTCTCCGCCAGCCTGACCGCATCGAGTGGTGAGTAAAGCATACGAACATCTGCTCCGTGTGCTTTTACCTGCAACAGGTCTTCACGGGTTCCCGGTACACGCATCATGTCTCCGAACGAAGCCAGTATGACATCGGGGCGTTTGGCTAATTCCAGAGCCTGGTCTATCAGAGTAACCGGCGTAACACAGACCGGACAACCGGGGCCATGAAGCAGGCGGACCTGTTCCGGCAACATATCTTCCAAACGGTAACGGGCGATGGCATGCGTCTGTCCGCCGCATATTTCCATGATATGCCACGTCTGGGTCGTCACCTTACGGATGGCCCGGACAAGCGCCTGCACCTGCTCGTTGTTGCGATATTCGTCAACGTATTTCATATACGCTCCAGTTTTTTGAGGTCTTCCAGCGTCTCTTCTGCTTCCCGGGCATTGACGACAGAGATCGCCATCCCGGCATGCGCCAGTACATAATCGCCTTCCGCCGCATCCACCCATTGGATACAAATGTCTTTCGTGACGCCGCTGAAATCGACCTTAGCCATTGCCAGGTCGGGCACAGATCGGTCTATACTTATTATTTTACCAGGAACAGCAAGACACATAAGCTTATTTGTTTTTTATTAACAACTCCAAAAGTAGCCAATATGTTCGGGAAAAGATGTGTTAAATGATACATATTATCTATTAAGTGATAAATAAAAATTATCTGCTTTGTCGAGGGTATGGTTTGTTTATTCTGGTTAAACCTTCTATATTTGTTCGGATTGTAAAACAAGGAAGGGTGAAGATATCGAAATTGATAATCCGTGGATTGGTGCAAGGGGTTGGCTTTCGTCCGTTTATCTATCGTATTGCAAACGAGATGGGGATAAGAGGGGAAGTAGACAACCGGAATAACGGTGTTTGCATTCATGCTGTTCTGACACCGGAGCAACAGGAGACGTTTATTTCCCGGATCAGAGAAGAGCATCCTCCGGTAGCTTTTATCCATAGCATACAAATTTCGGAAACGGAGCATGAAGATATCGGACAGGCCGGTTTAACCATTATTCCCAGCCGTTCCGATTCGGAAGAAGTAACACAGGTGGCACCTGATATTGCCGTTTGTCCCGAATGTCTTCGCGACAGAAAGATACAACCGCATCGTCTGCGGTACCCTTTTATTAATTGTACGCATTGCGGTCCGCGTTTTTCTATCATTCGTGATCTTCCTTACGACCGGCAGCAGACAACCATGTCTGCCTTTGCCATGTGTCCGGATTGCCGGAAGGAATATACGACAGTCAGCGACCGCCGTTTCCATGCACAACCCGTGGCCTGTAATCATTGCGGGCCTTTTTATTATGCTATATATAATAATGTAAAGACGGAAGACTATAATGAGTTGCTCGATCTGTCCGTCCGCCTGCTTAGTGAAGGAGAAGTGATCGCAGCAAAAGGTATCGGTGGTTACCATTTGATATGTGATGCCCTGAACGACCGGGCCGTAACCCGTTTACGGATGATAAAACAGCGTGACGGTAAACCTTTTGCCGTTATGTTCCGTGATATGGAACAGTTGAAACAATATGTAGAAGTAAATCCGGTCGAAGAAGATTGCCTGCTTTCCTGGCGGCGTCCGATCGTATTGCTGAAACAAAAGAGAAGGCTTGCCGCCGATATAAACCCCGATATGCAAACGTTAGGCTGCATGCTGCCTTATATGCCCCTGCATTACGATTGGTTTGCTGCCCTCGGCACTCCGGCTTTGGTAATGACCAGTGGAAACCTGAGTGATCGGCCGATTGCCATAACGCCTGCTGAGGCAGAGGAACAACTATCCGGTAAAGTCGTCCTGTTACTTCATCACAACAGGGATATTCATAACAGGGTGGACGACTCGGTTCTTCAGGTTTGCGGTGACCAGCCTTGTCTGATCCGTCGTTCGCGGGGTTATGTGCCGGAGCCTTTCTTTGCAGATGTTCCGGTAGAAGGAATATGGGCTTTTGGTGCGGAAAAGGTAAACACATTTGCTTTGGGGAAAGGGGATACGGTTTTGCAAAGCCAATATATCGGTGATTTGAAGAACTGGGAAACATTCAGTTTTTATACAGAATCGCTGGAACGTTTCCGGCATCTTTTTCGCTTTACCCCCTCTGTGCTTGTATGTGACATGCATCCTGATTATTTATCATCCCGGGAGGCGGAGCGTGTAACTGCATGTTCCGGCTTGCCGTTGCTGAAAGTACAGCACCATCATGCCCATGCTGCGGCTTGTATGCTGGAATATGGCTTACATGAAAAAGTCGTTGCTATCGTCTTGGATGGGACTGGTCTGGGGGATGACGGGAAAGTGTGGGGAGGTGAGTTTTTCCTCTGTGACCGGAAGGTGTATCACCGCCTGTCACATTTCGAATATGTCCCTTTGCCCGGTGGCGATAAAGCAGCTGTAGAACCCTGGCGGATGGCTGTTGCTTATTTATGGCATTACTGGGGAGATGCCGCCCGTTTTCCGGAAGGGTTTACTGAACGGATAGGTGCAGATAAGATCCGGTTGCTGGTAACGATGATGGAAAAGGGCATTAATACGCCTTATACATCGGGCGCCGGCCGGTTATTTGACGCTGTCGCCTCTTTGCTTGGGCTTTGTGACGTGTCGACGCATCAGGCTGAGGCTCCCGTGCGGTTGGAACAAGCAGCAGGAAGTGAACAGTCGGCGCAGTATGCGGTTATAATAAAAGAAGGGGTTGTCTCTTTCCACCCTATGTTTGAAGGATTGCTGAACGATCTGGCTTCCGGAGTCTCTGTCGCTGATATAGCGGCAAAATTCCATAATGCAATAGCATTTCTTCTGCTGGCAGAAGCTAAACGTTATCTGCAGCAGACCGGGGCGACACGGGTGGTTATCTCCGGCGGTTGTTTTCAAAACAAACGGTTGACGGAACAGTTGCAACGTTTATTTGCGAATGAAGATATTCCTTTGTATGTCCCGGGCCGTATACCTTGTAATGATGGGGGAGTCGCAGTCGGTCAGCTGGCCATTGCTGCTTCCCGGAAAAATAGTACTGATTATGCATGAAATGTCTATTGCTCAAAGTATAGTCGAACTGGCGGAAGAGCAGGCGCGCAGCCGTCATTCGGAAGCAGTCGAAGAACTGGAACTGGAAATCGGGCGTCTGGCCGGTGTGGAATTACATACGCTTGATTTCGCCCTTGAAAGTGCGGTGAAAGGTTCCATGCTCGAACATGCTTCGATCATCCGTCATATTATTGACGGTGAGGGAACCTGTACGGATTGCGGAAAGCTCTTTCCAATGGAGGCTTTATTCACGCCTTGTCCGGCATGCGGTTCTTATTGTGTTAAAATCATTAAAGGAAAAGAACTTCGTGTGAAATCGATTGTTATTAAATAATAAATACAAAACGCTTATGTGTGGAACTTGCGGGTGTGGAGAACACCATCATCACGAACATGACCATCACGACCATCATCATGATCATGGCCATGAACATCATCATCACCACCACGATGAGGATAAGGTAATAACACTCGAACAGGATATTCTCCAGCGAAACAATCTGCTGGCAGAACGTAACCGCGGTTATTTTGAAGCAAAAGAAATATTCTGCCTGAACCTGATGAGTTCGCCCGGTTCCGGAAAGACGACATTGCTGGAAGAGACCGTCCGCCGTTTGAATGGTAAACTTCCGTTGTATGTTATCGAAGGTGACCAGCAGACCTCCAATGATGCAGATCGTATTGCCGCTCTGAATATCCCTGTCTTCCAGGTAAATACCGGAACGGGTTGCCATCTGGAGGCTGATATGGTAAATCATGCGGTGAAACATCTTTCTCCGGCAAACGGCTCGATCTTGTTTATCGAGAATGTCGGCAATCTGGTTTGCCCTGCCATGTTCGATCTCGGTGAAGCGAAGAAAGTGGTTATTGTAAGTACGACCGAAGGAGATGACAAACCTTTGAAATACCCGCATATCTTTGCAGAAGCAGATGTCTGTGTGATTAACAAGACAGACCTTGCACCCTATCTCAATACAGATATAGAGACATTGAAAAATAATGCTTTAAAGGTGAATCACCATTTAACTGTTTTTGAAGTATCGGCTATGAAAGGCGACGGTATGGATGCCTGGTGTGACTGGTTGTGTCTGGAATGTGCAAAATGTAAATAAATAACCCGGAATCCGATGAATAAATAGATGAAAAAAGCTATATTTGTTCCGGTTCATTGAATTAAATAATCAAAATGTTATGATTAACCGAGAATTAATCGACCCGAAGAGCATAGTCGTTGTAGGCGGCTCGAATAATGTACACAAGCCGGGTGGGCGTTTGGTACGAAACCTCCTCGATGGTAAATATAAAGGAGAGTTGTATGTCGTGAATGCCAAGGAAGACGACGTGCAAGGTCTGAAATCGTATCATTCCGTACACGATATACCGGATACGGAAATGGCTATTATATCAATTCCCGGTCCTTCATGTCCTGAAGCTGTCGATGTATTGGCAAAACAGAAGAATGTAAAAGCCTTTATTGTAGTCTCTGCCGGATTTGGAGAGGAGACTCACGAAGGGGCCATTCTGGAAAATCAGATGCTCGAAAGTGTGAATGAAGCGGGAGCATCCATGATCGGTCCGAACTGTATCGGACTGATGAATATGAATTTCCATGGCGTATTTACGCAACCTATACCCGAATTTCATCCGGATGGAGTGGATTTTATCTCCAGTTCAGGCGGTACGGCGCTTTTCATTATCGAATCGGCGCTGACTAAAGGCTTGCGCTTCTCGTCTGTCTGGTCTGTCGGCAACTCCAAACAGATCGGAGTGGAGGAGGTGATCGAATATATGGACCGTCATTTTGATCCTGTACTCGACTCAAAAATAAAAATGCTGTATATCGAGCAGATCAAGAATCCCGATAAACTGCTTTATCATGCTTCTTCATTGATTCGTAAAGGATGCCATATTGCAGCGATCAAGGCAGGAAGTACAGAGTCCGGAAAACGTGCGGCCTCTTCGCATACCGGTGCGATTGCCAGCTCTGATTCGGCAGTTGAGGCTTTGTTCCGCAAGGCGGGCATCGTACGTTGTTTCAGCCGTGAAGAACTGACGACTGTTGCCAGTATCTTTACCCTGAAGGATGTAAAAGGAAAGAACTGTGCTATCATCACACATGCCGGAGGTCCGGCAGTTATGTTGGCCGATGCGCTTTCCAAAGGCCGTCTGAATGTTCCGAACCTGGAAGGGCCTGTCGCTACCGAACTGAAATCTAAATTATATCCGGGGGCTGCAGTGGGCAACCCGATCGATATTATCGGAACGGGAACACCGGAACATCTGGCTACCGCGATCGATTATTGCGAAAATCATTTTGAGGAAATCGATCTGATGATGGTCATCTTCGGAAGTCCGGGACTGGTGAAATTGTATGACGCTTATGAAGTGCTTCATAAGAAGATGGAAGAATGTAAAAAACCGATCTTCCCGGTGCTCCCTTCTATTGTGACAGCCGGACCGGAGGTTCGCAGTTTTGTTAAAAAAGGCCATGTGAATTTCTCAGATGAAGTGACGTTGGGAACAGCCCTTTCACGTGTGATCAATACGCCGAAGCCGATGAGTACCGATATACAACTGTATGGGGTCAATGTGCCTGAGGTACGCCGCATCATCGACCAGCTTCCTTCAAACGGATATTTGGCTCCCGAGCAGGTTCGTACTTTACTGGGTGCTGCCAATATTCCGCTTGTGGATGAATTTACATCGACCGACAAAGACGAATTGATCGCTTTTGCCAAACGGGTAAAATTCCCTGTAGTAGCCAAAGTCGTAGGTCCGGTACATAAAAGTGATATTGGAGGTGTAGCCCTGAATATTCGTAGTGAAGAACATCTGTTGTTCGAATTTGAACGTATGATGCGTTTGCCGGATGTGACGGCCGTTATGGTGCAGCCCATGCTGAAAGGGCAGGAGTTATTCCTGGGAGCTAAATATGAGGAAGGTTTCGGCCATGTCATCCTGTGTGGACTGGGAGGAATTTTTGTCGAAGTATTGAAAGATGTCTCTTATGGCTTGTCTCCGTTATCATATGATGAAACCTATTCCATGATCCGCTCTTTGCGCGGTTATCCGATCATTAAGGGAACGCGTGGTCAAAAAGGTATCGATGAACAACAATATGCTGATATCATCGTCCGCCTTTCCACTTTGCTCCGTTTTGCATCCGAGATAAAAGAAATGGATATTAATCCGCTGGTAGCAACCGACCGGGGATTGTTTGCGGTAGATGCCCGCATCAGGATAGAGAAATAACAACAGACAAATAAAAAAGGGGAATTGAAAACATAAGCCTGTCGATTTGTTTCAATTCCCCTTAATATATAGTCTCTATTCTGCCTGTTTTCTTCCTCTTTTTTTCCGTCCGGGAAGTGAAGGTGAAATATTGTCTCTGACAAACTTTTTAAAGCTACTCAGCGATACCTGGTAAAATTCGGCCAGTTCGGCATAAGTCGCATTCTCTTCGTTGAGTTCTTTTTCGATCTGTTCTTTTTGTGAGAGCAGGTGATCCATTTTGGGTGTTCCTTTCGGCCGCCCGAGCACTTTACCCCGGCTTCTGGTTATCTCTAACGATTCTTTTGTTCGGGTCGAGATTAGTTTACTTTCTATTTCCGAAACGAGCCCAAAAGTAAATGCTAATGTTTTGCTGTCGACATTATTTTCAAAAGTATAGCCTTCCTTAAGACAATGAAGGGTTACTTTTTTCTCAATACATAATAAGATCAAATGCATAATTTCCATCAACCTTCGGCTCAGGCGTGTAACATCGGCTACAATCAGTGTGTCGCCAGCGTTCATATTCTTGATTATATCTTCAAGCCTGTTCTTGTGTCGTGAGGAGGTTGTACGGGTATCTTTATGCCATTTGTCGATAATTATGTTATTGTTCGCGGCAAACTGTTCAATCGCATTTTTTTGATTGTCACTTTGTTGCTTGTTTGAATATGTTCGTGTATAGGCAATTATCATACTGTTTTCAATGTTGATACGTTTATATTATAACATATTGGTTTGCAATATGTTCATGTTCGATTCTTCTTCTTTCTGCTGCTTTTTCCTCCTTTCCTTTAAATCATGTAAATAAACAGATGCGAAAATAATCAATTAAAAAAGAACACGAAATATTTGGAAGATAAAAATAAATGCTTACCTTTGCACCGCAATCAACAATAAAGGGGTTGTAAAACGGGGTGTAGCGCAGTCCGGTTAGCGCACCTGCTTTGGGAGCAGGGGGTCCCAGGTTCGAATCCTGGTACCCCGACAGAGAAAGAGAATCAACGGTTTAGTTGGCTCTCTTTTTTATTTTTAAATCTCTATAATATATCTTATCCGGAAGTTCTCTTTCCCTGATTTGTTTTTTGAAAATAAACTATCATACTCTCATTTTTCTTTCGTGTGGATTGAAAGTCAATGCATATATCTATGATAGTTGCTTGAAATAGCTATCATGGCAACTATCATAATCCTCATTTAACTGTCATATCTTCCCGTTTATCGAAAAAATAAGGTACCTGAAAGTGTAGTCGATGGGTTGTTTTATATTAAACAGGTTTCTTTTTTTAGTGATGTAATAGGATTTTTTGCGAAGAGTAAGCGGATTATTTCTCCGAGACCCTCATTTGAATGCTTTTTACACCCGGGTTTGAACGGTGCCGAGACCCGGGTGTAAAGGGTTGACAGACCCGGGTCTCAACGGAAATAAGTCGTTATGTTATTGAAAATAAACAATATACTACGTGGTAAAATCCAGGTGTATTTATGATAGTATGATGGTTGTATTGATCTGTATCATCTTAACTATCATGCTGTCATGGTGCTGAATATCAATGTGTAATGTGTATGTTATGATAGTATGACAGTTGTTTTGCATTAAATAATCGTAAGTATCTTTGGTCCGGTTGTCCTGTTTTTCTTTTAATTTCAATGAAATTATTACAGTTAATGAATATAGTATTATCTTTGCAAACCGGCTGCGCGTAGAGTACAATAGTATTTTACAGATGCATTGTATGTATACTTTTGATTCATGGAATTAAAACAAATAAATCTTATTTAAGATGTATAGAACAAGAACATGTGGAAACTTGCGCCTGGCAGACGAAGGTCTGGTGGTTACTTTAGCCGGATGGGTGCAGAGAACTCGTAAGATGGGCGGTATGACATTTGTCGATCTCCGCGACCGTTATGGTATAACCCAGTTGGTATTCAATCAGGAAGTGGATGCAGATCTTTGCGAAAAGGCAAATAAACTGGGACGTGAATATGTTATTCAGGTAACAGGTACGGTTAGAGAACGCTCCAGCAAGAATAAAAATATCCCGACAGGAGATATCGAGTTGATCGTTTCGGAAATGAATATATTGAATGCGGCTGTTACTCCTCCTTTCACGATCGAAGACGAAACGGACGGAGGCGATGACCTGCGTATGAAATACCGTTATCTGGATTTGCGTCGTAATGCTGTTCGCAAGAACCTCGAATTGCGTCACCGCATGGCTTTTGAGGTTCGTAACTATCTGGATAAACAGGGATTCCTTGAAGTGGAAACTCCGGTTCTGGTAAATTCTACTCCCGAAGGTGCACGCGATTTTGTGGTTCCTTCACGTATGAATCCGGGACAGTTCTATGCATTGCCACAGTCTCCGCAGACCTTGAAACAGTTGCTGATGGTGTCTGGTTTCGACCGTTATTTCCAGATCGTTAAATGTTTCCGTGACGAAGACCTGCGTGCCGACCGTCAGCCGGAATTTACACAGATCGACTGTGAAATGAGTTTTGTTGAGCAGGAAGATGTCTTGAATATCTTCGAAGGAATGGCGAAACATCTGTTCAACGTAATTCGTGGTGTTGAGATTAAAGAACCGTTCCAGCGTATGACCTGGCACGATGCAATGAAATATTACGGAAGCGATAAACCCGATTTGCGTTTCGGTATGAAGTTTGTCGAACTGATGGATATCATGAAAGGTCATGGTTTCTCGGTATTCGACGATGCAGCTTATATCGGCGGTATCTGCGCCGAAGGGGCAGCAACTTATACACGTAAGCAATTGGATGCGCTGACCGAGTTTGTAAAACGTCCGCAGGTGGGAGCAAAGGGCATGGTGTATGCCCGTGTGGAAGCCGACGGTAACGTAAAATCGAGTGTAGACAAATTCTATACACAGGAAACGTTGCAGCAGATGAAAGATGCCTTCGGTGCAAAACCGGGCGATCTGATCCTGATTCTTTCCGGTGATAATGCAATGAAAACACGCAAACAACTTTGCGAATTACGTCTTGAAGTGGCAAGCCAGTTAGGATTGCGCGACAAGAATAAGTTTGCCTGCCTGTGGGTTGTAGACTTTCCGTTGTTTGAGTGGAGTGAAGAAGATCAGCGTTTTTATGCGATGCACCACCCGTTTACTTCTCCGAAGCCTGAGGATATTCCGCTGTTGGATAGTGATACAGGTGCTGTACGTGCCAATGCTTACGATATGGTTATCAATGGTGTTGAAGTGGGTGGAGGTTCTATCCGTATCCATGACAGCAAATTGCAGGATAAGATGTTCCAGTTGTTGGGATTCACCGAAGAGAGAGCACAGTCTCAGTTCGGCTTCCTGATGAATGCTTTCAAATATGGTGCACCCCCTCACGGAGGTCTGGCTTATGGTCTCGACCGTTGGGTGTCTTTGTTTGCCGGTCTCGATTCGATTCGCGATTGCATCGCCTTTCCGAAGAACAACTCCGGTCGCGATGTCATGCTCGATGCTCCGTCGGTTATCGACGATTCGCAATTGGATGAGCTGTGCCTGAAAGTAGACGTAAAAGAATAATTTATTGCTTATGATACGGATAAAGGATGTACTGAAAGAATTAGAGCAATACGCTCCGTTGCCATTGCAGGAAAGCTTTGACAATGCAGGTGTACAGGTTGGAGATGTAAACCAGCTTGCCACCGGTGCGCTTCTTTGCCTCGATGTCACTGAAGAGGTGGTGGATGAGGCGATAGAACTGGGGTGTAATCTGATTATTTCTCATCATCCTTTAGCCTTTAAAGCGTTCAAATCGTTGACCGGTTCGACTTATATCGAGCGTTGTATGATGAAGGCATGCAAGTATGACCTGGTGGTCTACGCTGCCCATACCAATCTCGATAATGCTGCAGGCGGTGTGAATTTTCGTCTGGCCGAACTGATCGGTTTGGAAAACGTGCGTGTGTTGAGTCCGCAGAAAGGCGCTTTGTTGAAACTGGTTACATTCGTGCCTGAAGCTTATGCCGAACTGGTGCGAACCACGTTGTTCAACGCAGGTGCCGGAACTGTCGGGGCTTATGATTCGTGCAGTTTTAACCTGACGGGGAGCGGAACTTTCCGTGCAGGAGAAGGTACAAATCCGTTTTGCGGTGAAGTAGGGGAGTTGCATGTTGAACGCGAAATCCGTATCGAAACGATATTGCCTGCTTTCCGTAAGCCTACGATAACACGCGCTTTGCTTTCCGTTCATCCGTATGAGGAGCCGGTATTCGATTTTTACCCTTTAAACAATACGTGGGAACAGGTCGGTTCGGGCGTAGTGGGCGAGTTGCCGGAAGAAGAGGATGAACTGGCCTTTCTGCAACGGATAAAAGACCTGTTTCAGGTCGGTTGCGTAAAGCATTCCGCCTTCACCGGCAAGCCGATACGTGAAGTGGCGTTGTGTGGTGGCAGCGGCGCGTTCCTTGTGAAAGATGCGATTGCGTACGGTGCCGACGTGTTCATTACAGGAGAGGCTAAATACAATGACTTTTATGATGTGGAGGATCGTATTCTGCTGGCTGTAATAGGCCACTATGAATCCGAAGTATGTACAAAAGACATCTTTTATAACATAATATCGAAAAAATTCCCTACCTTTGCCGTACATTTTTCGAATGTTAATTCAAACCCGGTAAAATATTTATAGAATGGCTACAGATAAACAATCAGCTGAAAAAGAGTATACAGTTGAAGAAAAGCTTTCTACGCTCTATCAACTTCAGACGATGATGACTGAAATTGATAAGATCAAAACGCTTCGTGGAGAGCTTCCCCTGGAAGTTCAGGACCTGGAAGATGAGATTGCAGGATTGGAAACCCGTCTTCAGAACTATCAGTCGGAGATCCAGGATTATGAGAATGCTGTTGTTGAACAGAAACACAGAATTACAGAATCTACCGGACTGATCGAGAGATATAAATCGCAACTGGATAACGTGCGCAATAACCGTGAATTTGATAACTTGTCGAAGGAAATCGAATTCCAGGGACTTGAGATCGAATTTTCTGAAAAGAAGATACGTGAATTCGGTGAGTCGATTAACCATAAGAAAGAAGAGATTGCCCAGCTTTCTGAAAGACTGGACGGCCGTAAAGCTGACCTGGTTCAGAAGAAGAGCGAACTGGAAGAGATTATTTCCGAAACCAAGCAGGAAGAAGAAAGATTACGCGAAAAGGCTAAAAAGTTGGAGACAACGATCGAGCCTCGTTTGCTTACTGCTTTCAAACGTATCCGTAAGGGTGCACGCAATGGTTTGGCTGTTGTTTATATCCAGCGTGATGCCTGCGGTGGTTGCTTCAACAAGATCCCGCCCCAGAAACAGATGGATATCAAGTTGCGTAAGAAAGTGATTGTTTGCGAATATTGCGGACGTATCATGATCGACCCGGAACTGGCAGGTGTGGAAGAATAAAACTGATACAGTAGATAAAAGCTTATGGCTTTAGCTGAATTATAATATGTTTGGCTAAAGCCATAATTTTATACGGCAGATGAGGAATATTGTTCGTGCATATATCGAAAAACAGCAGTTGTTGTCGGGGGACAAGCCTGTGCTGGTCGGGTTGAGTGGAGGAGCTGATTCGGTTGCTTTGCTTGCTTTGCTCGTACAGCTGGATTATCCTTGTATGGCTCTGCATTGTAATTTTCATTTGCGTGGCGATGAGTCTGTCAGAGATGAACAGTTTGCCGAAGATATGGCCTGCAGGCTGCAGGTGCCTTTTCATAAAATAGATTTTGATACCGTTGCTTATGCGGCAGAGCACCATCTCTCTATCGAGATGGCAGCCCGTGAACTCCGTTACAGCTGGTTTGAAAAGATGCGGCAACGTTTGGGTGCACAGGCTATCGCTGTGGCCCATCATCGCGACGATAGCGTGGAAACTGTGTTGATGAACCTGGTGCGGGGGACAGGGATCCGGGGACTGGGTGGTATTCGTCCGAAAAACGGCCATGTGGTGCGTCCGCTGCTGACGGTCAGCCGTAGTGAGATACTGGACTGGCTGGAAGAACAGCAATTGCCGTATGTTACCGACAGCACAAACCTCTCGGATGCTTATACACGTAATTTTATTCGTCTTCGTGTACTTCCTTTGCTGGAAGAATTGAATCCTTCCGTCAAATCGGCTATAGCGCGCACTGCCGACCATTTGGCAGAAACCGAAACCATCTACTTGCATGAGGTGGAAAAAGCCCGTAAAGAACTGATGAAAGAGGGGAACCGTATCCCGATTGCCCGCTTGCTCCGATATCCTTCTCCTGCAACGATTTTATATGAGTTGTTGAAGCCTTATGGTTTTTCCCGCCAGGTAGCCGATGATGTATTCCGTTCATTGGAGAGAGAGTCGGGTAAAATGTTTTATTCTCCCGGATTTTGTTTATTGAAAGATCGTGAGTATTTGCTGTTGGAGCCCAAAGGTCAGGGGGAGACTATGGAATATGTGTTTACGGCAGAAGATATTATGGAAGATATCTGGCACGGTCCGATTGAACTTTCTTTCTTTAAATCTGTTATTACTACTGACTTCAGTATCCGGAAAGATAAGCATATCGCTTATTTCGATTACGACAAACTCTCTTTTCCCCTGACATTACGTAAATGGAAAGAAGGAGACTGGTTCATTCCTTTTGGGATGAAAGGCCGTAAGAAACTGAGTGATTATTTTTCCGATCATAAATTCAGCCGTATGGATAAGGAGCGGACGTGGCTCCTTTGTAGCGGCGAAAACATTATCTGGATTGTAGGAGAGCGCTCCGATAACCGCTTTTGTTTCGACAAAACGACTAAGAGTGTGCTAATTGTGAATTTTTTTTCGACAAAAATGACAGAATAACTAAAAATGTTTTTACATTTGCACTGATTTACTCCGCAGATGTGTTACTAATGATTCAAATTAGCTAGACAATCCGGTTTTTACATTGAAATTTTTATTATCAAAAACTATTAAGATACAATGATAGCGGTAAGCACGTGTTGTACAATCTTTCATCGTGTGCCGTTTTTATTACTCACTTCTCAATATGCAGAAATATAACATTCTAGAACTAAATGAAAAACTCCTTCCTGAATTGCAGAGTATAGCGGAAGAGTTGGGAATTAAGAAGATAAGTTCTTTGAAAAAAGAAGAACTTGTTTATCGTATTCTTGATGAACAGGCTATCTCTTATGCAGGTTTACAGGCAGAAAAGGAGAAAGAAAAAGAAGCTAAGAAAGCTGAAAAGCAGACGAAAGCGAAGAAACCTTCTAAAACGGCTGCTGCAAAAGCTCCGAAAGCCGAAAGCAAACCTAAAGCTGCAAAGTCCGAAACGGCTGCGGTTGTAGCTCCTGAAGCCACAGAGCCGGTTGCAGAAAAGAAAGCAGCGGTTGTTGCGGAAAAGAAGGAACAACCCGAGCGTAAGAAAAGAGTACGCATTGAAAAGAAAGAAAAAGTGGCAGGTGCAGCTGTTCCGGCTAATCAGACAGACGAGGTGAAAGTTACTAAGACTCCTCAAACTGTCTCTACGGAAGTAGTTGTGGAAAAGCCTTTATTACCACCGGTTGTGGTTGAAGGTGCTCCGGAGGAATTGCCGGTAGTAGAAGTCGCTCCTGAAGTTCCGGAAGTACCGGTACAGGAAGCCCCTGAAGTCCCGGCAGTTGAAACCCCGGCAGCAAACGAACCCAAGAGAGTTGTATTCAGACATCCTGACACCAAGTCGGTACTCGATCAACTTTTCCCGTTCTCTCCTTCGCCGGCCAAACCGGAAAAAGCTGCTCCGCAACAGCCTGAACAGCAGAATACTCCTCAGCAGCCGCAGCAAGCACAGCCGCAGCAAAACGCTCCTCGTCAGAATAATAACAGACAGAACAATCAGAATAACCACAATAATCAGCGCAACAATAACGCATCGCAGGAAAAACAGTACGAGTTCGATGGAATTCTGATCGGTACGGGCGTTTTGGAAATGATGCAGGATGGTTATGGTTTTCTGCGTTCTTCGGATTATAACTACCTGACTTCTCCGGATGATATATATGTATCACAATCGCAGATCAAATTGTTTGGTCTGAAGACCGGTGATGTGGTGGAAGGTGCTATCCGTCCTCCGAAGGAAGGTGAAAAATATTTCCCGCTGGTAAAAGTCGATAAGATCAATGGCCGTTCGCCGGAAGATGTGCGCGACCGTGTTCCTTTCGATCATCTGACACCGCTTTTCCCGGATGAAAAGTTTATGCTGACGGCTCGTAAAGCTCCGAAAGTATATGATAATATAGCAGTTCGTGTAGTCGATCTGTTCTCTCCGATCGGTAAAGGTCAGCGTGGTCTGATCGTGGCACAGCCTAAGACCGGTAAGACTATGTTGCTGAAAGATATCGCCAATGCAATTGCAGCGAACCATCCGGAGGTATATATGATCATCCTGTTGATCGATGAGCGTCCGGAAGAAGTAACTGATATGGCTCGTAGTGTAGATGCGGAAGTGATCGCTTCTACTTTCGATGAACCGGCAGAACGTCATGTGAAGATTGCCGAGATCGTATTGAACAAGGCTAAACGTATGGTAGAATGCGGCCATGATGTTGTTATCCTTCTGGATTCTATCACTCGTCTGGCACGTGCTTACAATACAGTTCAGCCTGCTTCCGGTAAGGTTCTTTCCGGAGGTGTGGATGCGAACGCGCTGCAGAAGCCGAAACGTTTCTTCGGTGCTGCCCGTAACATTGAGAATGGCGGTAGCCTGACGATCCTGGCAACAGCATTGACAGAAACCGGTTCAAAAATGGACGACGTGATCTTTGAAGAGTTTAAAGGTACAGGTAATATGGAGTTACAGTTGGATCGTAAGTTGTCTAACAAACGTATTTATCCGGCTGTCGATATCACAGCTTCAAGTACTCGCCGCGATGATCTGTTGCAGGATGAAAGTACATTGAACCGTATGTGGATACTTCGTAAATATCTGTCGGATATGAACTCGATCGAAGCGATGGAGTTTGTGAAGAAACGTATGGAACAGACTTATGATAATATGGAATTCCTGGCTTCCATGAACGGATAATTCAAAACAGAAACATATAAAAAAGGGATGCATATTAAATGCATCCCTTTTTGTTTACCTGTATTTTGATATTCTTTCAGGATTCTTTTTTAGGTCTTCCGCGGCGGTTTCCGTTATTGGGTTTTCCTCCCGGACGGTTTCCCTGATTTCTTCCTCCACCGTTGTTACCTTCTTTACGTGGACGTCCGCGTCCGCGACGCATATTTCCATATTTCTCAGGCTCGTACAAGGGTGTTTCGCCAAACTTCGGATCGATAGGGATTTTGTAAACCTCTTTTTCCAGGAAGTTCTCGATGCGTTTGAACTGTGCCTGTTCTTCTATACTGATAAATGTGATAGCTAATCCTTCGCCGCCGGTACCGCGTGCAGTACGACCAATGCGGTGTACGTAATCTTCCGGATCGTGAGGTATATCATAATTGACTACCAGTTTGATGTCATTGATATCGATACCGCGTGAAACAACGTCGGTAGCGACCAGTATGTCGATGTGTCCGTTTTTAAATTCTTTCATCACCTCTTCGCGCTGAGACTGTTCCAGGTCGGAGTGCATGGCAGCTACATTGAACTTCATCCGTTTCAGGGTAGAGGCAAGCTCTTTCACTTTCATTTTGGAGGAAGAGAAAATAATGACACGCTGCGGACGGCTTTGCTGGAACAGATCTTCAAGTATCTTTAGTTTTTGAGGATCGTAGCAAATATAAGCCGTTTGCATGATTGTTTCCGGTGGACGTGAGATGGCGATTTTAACTTCTTCGGGGTTTTTCAGAATTGTTTTTGCTAATGTTCTGATTTTGGGAGGCATGGTGGCGGAGAACATAATAGTCTGACACGTAGGAGGCAGTTGTTTATATACCTGCATAATGTCGTCGTAAAATCCCATATCCAACATGCGGTCGGCTTCATCGAGCACGAAATAGGAAACCTGTGAAAGGTCTACAGTCCCTAGTTTCAGGTGCGATAATAAACGTCCCGGAGTGGCGATAACAATATCGGCACCCATTTCCATACCTCGTTTTTGTTGTTCCCAGGCTACCCCGTCAGTTCCGCCGTATACGGCCACAGCCGATACCGGAACGAAATAAGTGAATCCTTCTATCTGCTGGTCTATCTGTTGGGCCAGCTCACGGGTTGGTGCCATAATAACGGCATTAACGGCATTGTCAGGATGATTTCCCTTACTTAATTCATTGATCAGAGGCAGTACATATGCCGCCGTCTTTCCTGTGCCGGTTTGTGCACAGGCGATAATATCCTTCCCTTCTAATATTACCGGAATCGTTAATTCCTGTACAGGTGTCGTTTCCTGAAAATTCATAGCATCGAGTCCGTCTAATACGGCCTCTTCCAAATCCAATTCGTCAAATCTCATCTTCTATCATTAAATTCACCGTAAAGGTAAATAATATTTGTCAAATTCTATACTACTAATGTTGGCTCTTGTAATAAATGTCTTGTATTTTTCTGTAAGCTTTGAAAATTCATATTTATCTATGGTGCTGTACCATAAAAATTAATATCTTTATGCCCGTATTGGAAAAATGGCAAGTTATTATGGGAATAAATGATAGCTCTAACGGCTTTCAAAAGAAAGTAACCTTAAATGAGTCGGATACAGTTCATGAGTTACTTAATACAATATTGGATCATTTGCCTCTGGGGGTATTTGTAAAAGATCCGGAAGATCATTTCAATTATCTTTACTGGAACAAATTTATGGAAGAGATAACGGGTATTGATACATCCCAGATCGAAGGACACGATGACTCTGAAGTGAATTTTAATGCCTTAATGTCGGCAGAGGAACGCCTGGAGGTTGATAGACAGGTGATTCGTTCGGGAAAAGAGGCCGAATTTCATGGGTGGCTCAAGACTGTTTCCGGAGAGACTAAATATATTGAGGTTGCTAAGTATCCGATTTCTTTAAGTAACGGAAAACCTCTGTTACTCGCATTGTGGCGTGACGCTACAGTGAAACGGGCAATAGAAAAACGCTTGGAAGATGAGCGTGATAAGGCGGAAATGGCAGACAAGCTGAAATCTAAATATCTGGCAGATATGAGCCATGAGATCCGTACGCCTTTGAATGCAATAACCGGTTTTTCGGAAATGATGGCCTTTGCGGATTCGGACGAAGAACGTATGTCTTATTATGAGATAATAAAAGCCAATAATCAGTTGCTCATGCAATTGATCAATGATATTCTCGACTTGTCGAAGATTGAGGCGGATGCGATAAAGATCAGCTATGCACCGATCGACCTGAACGAGATGATGGATACTACTTATGCTTCCATAAGGCCCCGTATGCCGAAAGATGTGAAACTGATCCTGGAAAAGGGACTGGATAGATGTACTTTTGGTGCCGACTATATCCGTTTGCTCCAGCTAATCAATAACCTGGTCAATAATGCGATCAAGAATACCAAAAGGGGGAGCATTACGATGGGCTATGAATCTCTGGGGGATGGTAAACTGAACTTTTATGTCAAAGATACCGGACAGGGAATCGCTGAGGCGCAATTGCAGAACCTGTTCAACCGCTTTGTCAAGGTCAATGACTATGTGGAGGGTATCGGTTTGGGATTAGCTATTTGTAAAGGACTTGTGACGAAGATGGGAGGTACTATCCGGGTTGAATCGCGGCTGGGTGAAGGTTCGACTTTTTCGTTCATTCTGCCTTCACATGCCTGGTAAAGAGTTGTTTTGAAGTAATTATTTCTTTCCGTAATAGCGTTTGTAAATCTGGTCATACAAACCGCTCCGCTTAATTTGTGACAACCAGCTGTTCAGGCTGTCGAGCAGGATAGGGGAGTCTTTACGTACGGCCCACGATTGAAGCTGGGTGAAACTAATATCCGTATCGATATCTATTTCGGGCAGATTGTCTTTGGATAGACGGGCTATTTGCTGATCGCATACGGCATAGTCGATATCCCCTTTGGCTACCATGATGGCTAATTGTTCGCTGGAATAAAGTTCGTCTTCTTTTACATAGATGGTGTCGCCTATTTCATGTGCCAGGTTTTGCAGACGCAGCAAAGCCGGTGAGTTTTTGGGGATATACAATGTCTTTTGTGCCAGGTCGAGCTGATTCCGGATCGGTTTGATGCCGTTGTTGGATTCTTCCGTGCGTTGTACCAATACCTGCTTGTTAAAAACGATCGGTTCGGTAAACAGGTAGTTCTCTTTTATTTCACTGTTAATCGGAATATTGCGGGCTATGACATCGCATTGGTTGTCCGATAATTCCTTGAAACTTTCTGCAAGGCTCATTTCCAGCTGGGTCTGAACTTCCAGACCGGACAAGGCGGCGATTGCCTGGCTTAATTCATATTGGAACCCCTCTATCGTATCGCCGGCTACATAATAACCGGATTGATTATATTCGGTAACCATTCGAAGGATACCCTCTGCCTTGATTTCCGGATAGTCCCTTGGAGCGACAGGCGCCTTCTTATACGGCCACAGACGAAACATGACTATCAGTACACATACCAACAGGATGACATAAACGACCAGTAACTTCCGGGAGTTCATACGGCTTAGTTATTGAATGTAACAGCAATACCCATTTTCAGTACCATCGGATTCAACGGATAATGGGCCAGAGAGAAATAGTTAGGATCAGCAAACTTGCTGCTCAGGTTATACGCCATCACAAAGAAACGGGCCTGTTTCAGGTGGAAATTCACATACGCATTGACCAAAGGATAATTACCTACTTTTACTTCATCCTGAACCTGGAACTGTTGGGTGGCCGGTTCGTAATAAGGAGCGTAGTAAGCCGTGTTATAATACACATTGGCTCCCAATTGAACGGTCAGTACTTTTGCCAGCTTAACTGCCAGATACATGTTCGAGTAAGCGCTTATCGATGGAAGAGGAAGTACACTTTTATCACTGCTTAATTGCCAGCAAACTTCATTTTCCCATCCGAAAGCACGGAAACGGAAGTCTTGTTTGATACGTGCACTGACAACCTGCAAGTTGCTTCCATGCTGTACCGGGAATCCTTCCTTATTGAAATAAATATAATTCTGGATACTTTCTACACCCGCTTTTAATGTCGTCTTTGAAGATTCCAGATAAACTTCACCTCCCGCATAGATTTGCTGGGTCATGTTAAAGCCGGGATTGTCCCACCAGAAGTACCGGGAATGATTATGGCGCAGGTAGAAAGCCGGTGTTGTATTCTTGATGTAAGCGTCTGCTTTGATAACGGCATCTTTATTGAATAACTTGAAACGGGTTTGCAAATCTCCGGTCACGCGAAACTCACCTACATCACTACCAACCATACATAGTTCACCTCGTGCATTATAAGTCAGGATACTACCCTGGCGTTTGGAAAGTTCCGCTCCGACATAGGTGGAGAACTCATCATAAATCTCTGCTGTGGGTAAATTCTTCAGGTCGATATTGTCTACAGAGAAGTAAGGGCCTCGGCCGTATTCGCCGTAGTCGAGTCCTTCTATCCTTGGCTCCAGTTTGAACCTGCGTTTTTCCAACCTGACGAAAGCGGTCAGACCGAATTTCACCCAGTCCTGAAAACCTTCCCGTAACGAAAGGCCGATCGTATTTTTCAGATTCCATGCAGATGTCTGATCGTTGAGTGCAGCCCCTAATCCATAGATACGCGGGAAACGCAAACCGTTATCATCGACCACATAGGACGAATCCATCAGTGCCGTGTTGTCAGCGATGAACCGGCGGCGGTTATCTTCATAATCGATCGTATGGATAATACTGGATATCGGCACAAACACTTCCTTCGGGTTCCCTTCTTCATCCGTTTCTTCCAGTTCACGTGTGAAACCGAGATTGTATCGTTGCGTCAGGAAATAGCGTTTTCCACGTACACGGTTCCATGCATTTGTCAGATAACGGATATCATACGATTTGGTATCGGACGGACGTCCTTCCGGGAAATATTCGTCCGGATGGTTGATGGTAGAATCGTTTTCCAACCCTCCGTTCTCATAATTTACAAAGTTAAAGTTGCTTAGCGAAGCATGCAATTCATAACGGTCGGTTTGGTAACTGCCGAAGAAGCGATAGCTTAATAGTTTGTTACCATTATTTTTATAATGTCCGCGGCCATAGATATAGTCGATATCGGCACCCACATTGATCTTCTTGCCGAAGTTCATGGTCATTGTCCCTTTCAACTGTTCTTCCTTGTTCGTGCTACCGCCGGCAGTGGTGTACATAACGTTGGTGTAAGGGATTTTTGTGTTGTAGAAATAGGCGTTTTCAGGTGTCGTGATATAATAATCATATGCATCGGCAAAGATGAAATCACGTGCTTCCTGTCGTTCGGTGAATATTTTGGTTTGTGCCGGAGAGCCCAGGTTTGCCAGGTAGCCGACGGCAAGCGATTTACTTTCCACCAATGTCGAATTACTGAAATTCAGTTTATTCGTATCCATAGGTGCTACATACGGTTCACCCAGAAAGGGAGTGAGCCGATAGGCTGTAATGCGTTTGGATTTCAAAGCGGCACTATCAGCAACCAGCAGACTGTCCGGTATATCTTTCTGCGATGATGTCAGGTTCGACAGGGAGAAGCCGCCACGTCTTCCTCCACCTCTCTGATCTGCCCGGCCTCCTTCGCGTTGTGCCTGAACGGTTACGGCAGATACTATCAGCAACAATAATATGTATAAGCAATGCTTCATGGGTTGCAAAGATAAAACAAAAGGGCATTTCTACGAAAGAAACGCCCCTCTTTATATTCTTTTTGCAAGATTACATTTTCTGTATGATCTCCATGCCTTTCTTTATGGCCGCTTCGTTCATCGGGATCAGCTTGTGGTGACGTTCGGGCAGGGACTTCTTCAGACCCAGCAACACGTTTTCAAGTTGTACCATCGGAACGATCTTCAGCAGACCGCCGAGAATAAGCATGTTGAATGCTTTTTCATTCTTCATTTCCGTGGCTGCATCCATCGCGTCCACACGATAAACGCTGATATCGGTACGTTTTACCGGTGTATGGATACCATAGCCGTCGTAGATCAGGATACCACCCGGTTTCACTTTGCTTTCGAACTTATCCATAGACGGTTGGTTCAGGATGATAGCGATGTCATATTCGTTCAGGATCGGGGAGCTGATCGGGTCGTCGCTCAGGATTACTGTTACATTGGCTGTACCACCGCGTTGTTCGGGTCCGTATGAAGGCATCCAGGTAACTTCCTTGCCTTCCATCAAGCCTGAATAAGCAAGTATCTTACCCATCGACAGAACACCTTGTCCACCAAAGCCTGCTATAATTATTTCTTGTTTCATGTCGTTTTTGTATTTACTTATTCTTTGTTCTTTAAGTCTCCCAGCGGATAGAACGGGAACATGTTCTCTTCCATCCATTTATTTGATTTCTCAGGAGTCATCTTCCAACCGGATGAACAGGTGGAAACGAATTCGACAACTGAAGTCCCTTTGCCTGCCATTGAGTTTTCAAAAGCTTTGCGAAGCATCTTTTTGGCTTTGCGAACGGCGGCGGCAGTCTGTACGCTCTGGCGGGTAACCAGGCAAGTACCTTCCAGCTGAGCCAGCAGATCGCCGATCTTCAGCGGATAGCCGTTCAGGGCGATGTTACGTCCGTAAGGGCAAGTCGCTGTCGGCATGCCTTCCAGTGTAGTAGGCGCCATCTGACCTCCGGTCATACCGTAGATTGCATTGTTCACGAATACGATCACGATGTTTTCGCCGCGGTTGGCAGCATGGATGGTTTCGGCTGTACCGATAGCGGCCAGGTCGCCGTCGCCCTGGTAAGTGAAGACCATCTTTTCCGGATTCAGGCGTTTGATCGCTGTTGCGATGGCAGGTGCACGTCCGTGAGCAGCTTCTTCCCAGTCGATATCCAGGTAGTTATATGCGAATACGGCGCAACCCACCGGGGAGACACCGATTGTTTTTTCTTCCATTCCCATTTCGGCGATCACTTCAGCGATCAGCTTGTGTATCACACCGTGGCTGCAACCGGGACAGTAGTGCATGGGATTGTCGTTCATCAATTCCGGCTTTGTATAGACCAGATTCTCCGGTTTAATTATTTCGTTGAGTTCCATAATTGTTGCTTAATTAACTAATAAATCTCAGTAGATATTGAACAAGTCTGAAGCATATGGCAGCCCCTCCGCAATAGAGGAATACATGGCGATCGTCGACTGCAAAATAGCAAACGATCGCTGCTGCTGCCAATACCATGAACAGGATTGTCAATATGCTGTCTGTTTTACTTCCGCGTATCATAGAAATTAAAATAACTTTTCTTTTAACGCATTCAGTACTTCATCCGGAGTAAACACGATACCACCCAGGCGGCCGAAGTGTTCAACCTTTACTTTTCCGTTAACAGCCAGGCGGATATCTTCCACCATCTGGCCGGCATTCAATTCGACAGAAAGCATACCTTTTACCTTATCGGCATAAGCGGCAATCGCTTTTGTCGGGAACGGCCACAACGTGATCGGACGTAACAACCCGAGTTTGATGCCTTCTCCACGTGCGATCTCTACCACTTTCTGGCAGATACGGGCAGAAGAACCGAAAGCAACCAGTAGATATTCTGCGTCGTCGCACTGGAACTCTTCGTAGCGTACTTCGTTTTCTTCAATCTTGCGGTATTTAGCCTGGAAACGAAGGTTGTTTTCTTCCATCTTCGCCGGATCGAGTTCCAGTGAAGTGATCACATTGGCTTTACGATTTTTCGTTTTACCTTGTACAGCCCACGGGCATTCGGCGATGATCTCTTCTTCTGTCTTACGCGGACGGAAAGGAGGCATAACCACTTTTTCCATCATCTGGCCGATGATACCGTCGGCAAGGATAATAGCTGGATTGCAATATTTGAAAGCGAGGTCGAATCCTAATCCGACAAAGTCAGCCATTTCTTGTACGGAAGAAGGAGCGAGGGTGATCAGGCGATAGTCGCCGTGTCCGCCACCTTTCACTGTCTGGAAATAGTCTGCCTGGCTCGGCTGGATCGTTCCCAGACCGGGACCGCCACGCATTACGTTTACAATTAAACAAGGCAGTTCGGCACCTGCGATATAAGAAATACCTTCCTGTTTCAGGCTGACACCAGGACTGGAAGATGAAGTCATTACACGTTTGCCTGTACCGGCACCACCATACACCATGTTGATAGCTGCTACTTCACTTTCGGCTTGCAGTACTACCATTCCGGTTGTTTCCCACGGCATTTCGGCCATCAGGGTTTCCAGGATCTCCGACTGCGGAGTGATAGGATATCCGAAGTATCCGTCTACACCGTAGCGTATAGCTGCATGGGCGACGACTTCGTTTCCCTTCATTAATTTTATCTCTTCTGCCATATTTGTTTTATATTTTTACTTTGTAGATGGTTAAACAGCCGTCGGGACAAACCAATCCGCAACTGGCGCAACCGATGCAAGCATCAGGGTTTTTCATGTACACATAATGGTACCCTTTGTTGTTTACTTCACGCGGGTGTAATTCCAGTACATCGCTGGGGCAGGCAACTACACATAAGTTGCACCCTTTGCAGCGTTCCTGGTTAACAACGACCGCTCCTTTTATCTTTGCCATAGTATAACTAATTATGTTTTATGTCGTGTAAGACCTACAAAGTTAAGAACTAATGTTATAAAAACAAGGGTTGTTTTGTTTTTTAGTTGACGGATGGCTGTCGGAAGGTGACAGTTTAATAATTTACACATTGATTTTTAAACTGTCGCTTGCCGACTTCCAATAGTCGGTTATCGCTTGTTAATTATCCTGTTATCACTTGTCTGTTGCTGAATCCAGTCCGTACCGTTTCATTTTGTTGAATAGTGTTTTCCGGCTGATATTGAGTGCTTCGGCAGTCAGTGTCCGGTTGAAACTATGTTTCCGGAGCGTTTCGAGTATCAGTTCTTTTTCTATTTGCGCATTGATCTCCCGGATACTGTTTCCGCCGCTTCCTGCTACGGATTGTTCCTCTGCCAGTTCGTATCCTTTCACCCGGTCGGGCAGGTGTTCGGGACGGATCGTACCGTCGGTACACAGTATCATGGCACTTTGTACGGCATTCTCGAGGTCGCGGACATTGCCGGGCCAGCCGTAAGAGCCGAGCAACTTCACGGCTTCCGGTGTAATGGATTGTACGTCGAGGCTCAATGTCCGGTTATATTTGCGGATAAAGAAATTGGTCAGCAGCGGAATGTCCTCTTTCCGTTCGCGAAGTGGCGGGAGGATAAGGGTAAAAACGTTCAGGCGGTAGAGAAGGTCGAGACGGAAACGGCCGTCTTTCACTTCATCGTCCAGGTTGCGGTTGGTAGCTGCTACGATACGGACATCTACGGGGATTGCCTTCTTCCCTCCTATACGGGTGATTTTTCGTTCTTCCAATACGCGGAGTAGTTTCACCTGGGCATCCAAAGGCAGTTCGCCTATTTCATCCAGGAAAAGAGTTCCGCCGTCTGCCTGCTCGAAAGTTCCAGCCTTGGCCTCTTTGGCATCCGTAAAGGCACCCCGTTCATGGCCGAACAGTTCACTTTCCATCAATGTAAGCGGAATAGCTCCGCAGTTGATGGCAACGAACGGGCCGTTAGCACGCAGGCTATTGGTATGGATGGCACGGGCGATCAGTTCTTTACCTGTACCGCTTTCTCCGTGGATCAGGACGGTGGCATTCGTTTCAGCTACCCGGCGGACCTGTATCATGGTTTGCCTGAGTCCGGTATTTTCTCCGATAACGGAGCTTTGTTTCTCTCCCAGTGTCTTCTTCAGCGTCGATAGTTCACCTTTCATCCGGCTGTGTTCAACGGCACGGCCTACAGTGAGCACCAGCTTGTCGTTATCGAACGGCTTTTCGATAAAATCGTAAGCTCCTTTCTTAACGGCATCGACGGCCAGGGAGATGGAACCGAAGGCCGTAACGAACAGGACGACCTGGTTGGGGGAAATACGTTTGATCTCTTCCAATGCTTCCACACCTGTCAGTACCGGCATCTGCTGGTCCAGCAAGATCACATCGGGGTGGAAGGAGAGAAGTGCCTCTACCGCTTCCCGTCCGTTTTCGACGGGCATGACTTCGTATCCCTCGTCTGTCAGCAGGCGGGCGATCATTTTACGGATGCGCGGCTCATCGTCGGCTACTACTATTTTTGCTTTCATATACGTTGCGGTAGTTTTATGTTTATGCAAGTGCCTTTGCCCGGCGTACTTTTTACCTCGATCTCGCCTTCATGGCGTTTCACGATGCCGTAGCAAATGGCTAATCCTAATCCGGTCCCTTCTTCTTTTGTCGTGAAGAACGGGTTGAATACATTCTCGATGTCTTTCTGTTCGATCCCTTTTCCGGTATCCTCGAACGAGACGATCAGATAACGGGAATGCGTATTGATCGGTGCTCCCTTTTCTATACTTATTATTAATGTACGCGAGTGGCCGGAAGAATTTTTGCTCATGGCCTCGACTGCATTTAGAATAATGTTCAGGAAGACCTGTTTCAGTTGTTCCGTGTCAGCCTGTAGGGTCGTATTGTCGGTGAAGTATTCGAACTCTACTTCGATATCCTGTTTACGTAAAGTGTTTGTCACCAGCAAAAGCGTCTGGTTGATCAGTTGCTCGATGTTTACCTCCGATGTGTTCAACTCCGACGGACGGGCGAACGACAGCAAGCCTTGTACGATCTTATTGATACGTTCCACTTCCGAGATCAGTTCATCCATCATCTCTTTTTTGGTCGGGTCGGCATTGAAATCCTTACTCAGATACTGGATCGTACTGCGGATGGCTGTCAGCGGGTTCCGTATCTCATGGGCGGCACCGGCAGCCAGTTCTCCCAAAGTTGCCAGACGATCTGTGCGGTACATCTTTTTCAGGCGTTCGGTCTGTATCTCGTACAGCGAAGCATGTTCGATGGCAAAAGTCGCCTGGTTGATCAGGATGGAAAGCAATTTCAGTTCCTGTGGGGTGAAAACGGTTCCGTCGGTTTTCTTTCCGATAAAGATCGTTCCGTTTATCTGGTTCATCACCTTTAGCGGGAAGATCAGTTCTGCGCCCAGTTGACGTACTATTTCCTGTTCTTCCGGAGGGAAGTAAGCGATGATATCCGGATGTTCGGACACGGTCAGATGTTTTTCGTTTACCGATAGCCAGCTGGTCAGGCGGCTTCGTTTGGTCAGGGTCACCGGTTTGTTCTTTGCTTCGTTCTGTTGTTTGTATTTCCCGGTGTTCTCATCCAGAAGGAAAATATAGATACTCTCGACAGGGCATATTTGTTTCACTTTGGCGGCGATGTTGCCGATAAGCAATTGTTTGTCGACAATCAACGTAAGTGACTGGTTGAACTCTGAAAGCAATTGTTCCAGATTGGGTTGCGCGGGTCGTTCGTTCTTTCTGAATAGTGGCATGTTGTTTCTGATCTTTGTACAAAAGTATAAAAAACAGATGAATTTGCCGGACGGTTACATAGAATAATGATTTCGTCCGGCAACATGGAGCTGTTTCAGAAGCATGTATACCCCGGTTTATCGCCCATTTCGAGTAAAAGTACCCCGCCGGCAGTTATTGCGGTAAAGGGGATTCGCGGCTGTTTCAATTCTTTGCCGTTCAGGTATGCTTTCTGGATATAGATATTTTCTTTTGAGTTGTTACGGGCTTCGATCGTGAAAGTCTTCCCTTTATAATAATCCGGATCCAGATGGATGGTTACTTTGTTGAAGAGCGGACTGGTCAGTTCCAGTTCCGGCCGTAGGGAAGCACCTCCGTTCATTTCGAACAGGCCGAGGGCACTCATCACATACCAGCCGCCCATCTGTCCTTCGTCTTCATCACCTTCCCAGCCATGATAGGGAGTCGAACCGTAGAAACTATCCAGGATGGCACGCGACCATTTCTGTGCCAGCCACGGTTTGCCGGAATAGTTGAACAGGAACGGCGTACACATATTGACCTCATTCCCCTGGTTGATATAAAATTCGGCTGCCTGCCCCATCGTACGGTCGAAGACGTGAGCAGCGAACTTATGCTTTTCCGATTTGATAAAACCTTCTTCCAGGCGGCTGTTGAAAAGATCTTTCCCCAGCAGATCGACCAATCCCGGAATATCATGCGGTACATACCAGGAGTATTGCCAGCTGTTCCCTTCGATAAACCCATTGTTGGAGAATACGTTGAAGTCGGGATCCCAATTGCCGAGACTGTCCCGCTGCATGACAAACTTCTTCTCCGGATGAAATACATTCTTATAGTTCATGGAACGTGCCAGCAATGCTTTTCCCTCTTTTTTCTTTCCGAGGGCAAAGGCAAGCTGGGCGACGCACCAGTCGTCGTAAGCATAATCGAGTGTTTTGGATACAACGCCCATTTCCATCGGCATATAACCATACTTAATGTAAACATCCAGTAAAGGATTGCCGCAACTACCGCCGCAGGGATGGTTGATACCCGTCTCCGTTACATTTTTTATGACGGCTTTGTAAATGTCTTCTCCGTCTTTGCGTATCCCTTTCTGGTAAGCCGCCACCATCAGCGCAGTTTCGTGCGAACCTTCCATGATCCCCGAATATTCCAAGCCTGCCGGACCTTTGCTTGTCCATCCCGTGTGTTTGAACATTTCGAGCTGGGTGGTTACCCAATCGTCAACGATGCGAGGGGAGATGATCGACCAAAGGCCGTTCAGGTTCCAGAAACTGTTCCAGAAAGCATCGCCACCGTACATATTGCCGTGATCCAGTTGCTGTACGTTTTCGCAGGCATCGCGGTATTGGCCGTTCACATCGTTCCAGGTTTGTTTTCCGGCATAAGCGCGGTAGAGGTTGGTATAGAACTTTGTTTTATCCACTTCGTTCTGTCCTTCTATCTCTATTTTCCCAAGCAGTTTGTTCCATTTGGTACGGGTTTGCGCTGCTACACGGTCGAAGTCATATTCTAGGGGAGCCAGTTCCGCTTCCATATTTAAACGGGCTTGCTCGATGCTGACCAGCGACAGGCCGGTAGAGACGGTGATGCTTTCTCCTTCTTTCGTAGTGTAAAGGGCATAGACTCCGATGTCGTTTTTGCCGGAGATGGCTTGTATATCATCGACTTCTTTCCCCTCATTCCAGCCGTTCAGCCGGGAAAACGGTTTACTGAAGCGAATGATGAAATGCAGCTTATAATCATTCCACCTGCTCCATGATCCGGATTGGCAGTCGGCATAACCTTCCAACTCCGTGTCGCTTACCCGGGTGATGCAGGCATCTTTTACGCTGAATCCGTAATCCCATTCGGTAGGGAACAGAAGGTCTATCAATATCCTTGACTCCTTTCTTTCGGGAAAGGTGTACCGGTGGATACCGCAACGAGTAGTGGCGGAAAGTTCGGCTTTCACTTCATGGTCGTATAAATAAACGGAATAATATCCCGGCGAAGCCTTTTCCGTTTCTTTCAGGATACGGGAATGATACCCTGCGTTTGCTCCCTTGTAGGGAGAGTCGGAAGACGGATTCGACAGGGCTAGATCGGCTGTTGTCGGCATAATCATCAGTCCGCCCATTGTCCAGGCATGCAGATGGCTGAAACCGGAAATGCTGTTGATGGCGTATTCGTATCCGCCCATCCAGACATTTCCCTGATTGTCCGGTCCGAGTTGTACCATCCCGAACGGCTCCTGGGCATAAGGCCCCAGCATCCACCGGGAGTTGGATGTTCCGATAAACATATCCACGTAGTCGACAGGTTCTTTGGCCGTTGCAGAAGCCAGCGTGGTAAGGAACGTGAGAGATAAGAATATGTTACGTGCTACTTTTCTTATATTCATGGCATTACTTATTTATTTCAGATAGGCAAAGGTATGAGTTTTCTCTTATTTAGGATTATAACTTTCTGATGAATAGGTTGTATTATCTTCTGATGTATAGCAAATGGGTAAATAATTACCCAATTTGGGTAAAGATAAAGGCGGTTACCCATGAGTAAAATCTTACCCATTTCAGCGAGGCGCGTATAATCAGTCTGTTATGATTTTGGCACGCCGTTTGCCTTACTATATGTGAATATATAAATAAAAGAAGATAATTGGGTAATCTATTACCCGGAAAGACTTAATTCGATATAGTATGAAAAGAAAATTACTGGTATCTCTGTTAATGGGATTTGCTTTGGCAGGGCATGCTGAAACGGAAACGCCCCGGATGATTACTTACGATGAAGCGATTCGTATCGCATTGGGTGAGAGTTATACGGTGAAATATTATAAGGAAGACATGGATGCCACCCGCTATTCTTATCTTTACACAAAGGCACAGTTCAAACCGTTGCTTAATTTCGATTTCTTTACGCCTTCATGGACGGAAGGGCTGACGGAAATCTCGCAAGCCAACGGTCTGCCGGTTTATAACTCCACCGGTTCCCTGCAGGTGGGAGGGAATCTGAACTTTACCTATGTATTACCCACCGGAGGTAATTTTGCCCTCAGCTCTAAAATGTATTGGGAGAATTACCGGACTACGCTTTCACAACAGGATTATGAGGAACTGGAACGCGACCAGGTGTACAGCCGTTTCGCCCTCTCTTTCAACCAGCCCATCTTTACAGCCAATAAGCTGAAAGAGAATATGAAGGTGGCGGAACTGGATTATAAGAAAAGTACCTGTTATTTCACCCGTGTGCAGATGAATATAGTATATAATGTAACGGAGAGCTTTTATACTGTATATAAACTGGCGTACGAACATAAGATCAACCAGGACCGTTTGGTCAATTCCCGTGAGGCTTATCGCATCACCAAGCTGAAACAGGAAACGGGTAATCTTCCCGAAGGGGAAATGTTGATTGCCGAGATTACCGTAGCGCAGGACGAGGCCCGTGTAATGGAGAGCGAAGGAAAGCTATCTACTGCTAAAGACCAATTTAAGCTATTGATCGGTTTACCTCTCGGGGAGGAGATCGATTTGAAAGCAGAGATGGAGTTCGAGGCTTTTATTGTCGATATGCAGCAGGCCATCGACGAGGCATTGCGCAACCGTATGGAGATCAAGGAAAACAATCTCGATATCGAGTTGCAGGCCATCGAAGTGAAACGTGCTAAACGGGAACGGGAGTTTAAGGGGAATATATCCGCTTACTATGATTTTACCGGATTAAGTACGCGCAGCGACGGTACGGTCGGTCAGCTGGTCGGTTCTTCGTTTGACAATATGCGCGACCGTCCTGCAAACCGTGGGATTGCCCTGACTGTCTCTTATCCGCTTCTGGACTGGGGACGTGCCAGAAATCAGGTCCGCCGCGAACAAGTCCGCCTGAAACAACGCAAACTGGATCTTGACAATACCGAACGTACTATCGAACAGGAGATACGTGAGATTGTCCGTAGCGTGTATGAGGCCGAGAAGCGTTACCGCATCAACCGCCGGAACCAGGAGGTTGCCATACAGAGTTACCGGATCAGCCAGATGCGTTTTGAAAACGGCGATATGACGAGCCAGGAACTTTCCATCGAACAGGAGCGTCTTTCGCAGGTGCAGTTGGCTTACATCGACAGTTATATCACTTACCGCTTATCGGTAGCTGACCTGAACCGTAAGACGATGTATGACTTTGAACATAACCGCAGTTTCCTGCCTGAATCGTAGGAAAGCTGTTTTTAGTTAGTAGTATGATATATAATTGAATACAGTTTCCTCGTAGTTTCCTGCTTTGGAAACTCCAGTTTCCTGCCTGGGGAACTCCGGTTTCCTGCGGAGGAAATTACAGTTTCCTGCCGAAGAAACTCCAGTTTCCATTGCAGGAAATTAAAAGAAACTTAGGAACGAAATTGAAATAACTAATAATAAGAAGAACAAATGAACGAACACATGAAAAGTTTTATCACGGTACTGCTGGTCATTTTACTGATGCCCTTTACCGTCCGGGCGGAAGGTGACAGCGAAGCAGCCTTGTTACTCGACCTGAAGAAGACACGTGCCGACTATGAAGTAGCGAAACAGAAGTTTCAGAACGACACGAAGTTGTATAATGAGAAAGCCATCTCCGCTAATGATTTCAACCGTTCGAAGAATGAGCTGCTGAGTAAGGAAGTGGATTATCAGAAGCTGATCCTGAAGCTGATCTCGCAACAGAGTTACATCACGGTGGAACGTGCCGTGAAATATCAAGACCAGCGTGGCGAACGCAAGGTAAAGATCACCCTGAAAAGTGCGCTGGAAGGGAATGAAGAGTATCTGAGCCAGTTCAAAGAACATTTCGATGTTTTTACGCCCGAGATGCGTTCCGGTAAAATATATAATATATATGTATCGCTGGTCGATAACGAATCGAAGACGATTATCGGTTCGCCGTACGAGTACCGTGTGCCGTTTATCGAACTGGGAAAGGTGGCGACTGCCGATTTTGAATTGCTGAAAGATGCGGAGAACCTTACGGTGTCGTTGAACTACAATAACCGCAAGGATGAGAAGAATATCTATCTGAAGAAAGATGCCAGTGTGAATGTGATCGATATTTCCTCCATGCAGTTCAGCCAGGAAGCGGACCTGAGCAGTAAGGCCACGTATGATCTGACACTCGAACGCTTCTCTACTTCGGACGATGTATATCGTTTGGAAGTACTCGACCTGCCGCGTCAGATCACTTACGACTTTATGGACGGAGAAAGTAAAGTGACCCAGATCAAATTTGCGCAGGGCGTAAACATAAAGAAGTTATCTTTGCAGGTATATTTACCTGACCGCGACGACCAGCAAGTAGTGATTGACAAACCGATCAAGTTCCAGGTTCAGACTGTTTCTGCCTCTAACGGCGAGAAGGCCGGTAACGAAAATCTGGAGATCATCCCTCGCGGAAAAGGAAAGATCGAAGTGCGTGCAAACAACCTCTACCACGAAACAACCGTAGGAAAAGAAGTGACAATGGATGTGACCGTACGTAACGGTGGTAGCCGTCGCCTGGATAACATCAAGCTGACTGCCGAGAGGCCTTTGGGTTGGGATACCCGCATCGAACCGGATGTGATCAGCAGTCTGGAACCGGAAAAGGAAATGACCGTACAGGTAACCATCATCCCGCCGAAAGACGGTGGAGTAGGTGCCCAGGAAGTAAAGATCAAGACGGAAGCCATGGCGGATAACCGCAAGGTGGATACAGAGGATAAGACAGTCCGCATCCAGGTTAACGCCGCTACATCTATCTTCGGAACAATCTTCTTAATCCTGTTGCTAATTGGCTTTGTAGGCGGAATTGTCTGGTTCGGGATGAAGCTTAGTAAACGGTAAGTTATAAAGATTTGAGCCTATCCGGGCATAGGGCATCAATTATAAATGGGACATGCTTGGTTACAGGTTTATTTGCCGTCTGCTTTAGCTGACGGACTGGTAAATGATCTATCTCTTGGACTTTAGTCCTATTTTAAACAGTCTCTCTATTTAAGAGGAATGTGGCTAAAGCCGAAGAAGAGAAACAATTTGTAAACCGTCGGTTAAAACCGACGGCAAATGAACCTGTAATGGTTAAGTCACTTAAGTAGAAATAAAATAATAATAACAATATAAATAAGAACACTATGTTACAAGCAATCGATTTAACAAAGAGATACGAAGACGGCAACCTGGCTTTGGATGCCTTGAATCTGGAAATTAAACCGGGAGAAATTTTCTTCCTGTTGGGAGCTAACGGTGCCGGAAAGACCACCTCCATCAATATCTTCCTGAACTTTATCGAACCGACTTCGGGCCATGCCCTGATCGACGGTATCGACGTGATGGAGAATCCGTTGGAAACCAAGAATCATGTCGCTTTCGTTTCTGAAAACGTCATGCTGTACGGTAACTTCACCGCCCGTCAGAATCTCGATTTCTTTGCCCGCCTGGGAGGGAAGACGAATCTGACAAAAGACGATTATTATAACGTCATGCGCCGTGTCGGACTTCAGGAAGAAGCCTTCGAACGCAAGTTGAAAACCTTCTCCAAAGGTATGCGCCAGAAAGTAGGTCTTGCCATCGCTATCATCAAAGATGCCAACAACATCGTCATGGACGAACCGACTACCGGACTCGATCCCAAGAGTGCTGCCGAGCTGATGCAGATATTGATCAACCTGCGCAATGCCGGTAAAAGTATCCTGATGTGCACCCACGACCTCTTCCGTGCCAAAGCGGTGGCCGACCGTGTCGGTATTATGAAGGAAGGGCGTCTTGTCATGCTCCGTAGCCGGGAAGAGTTCCTTCAGGATGATCTGGAACGGATCTATCTGGATTATATGCAGGAAGCTATTTTAGAATAAGAGTACAAACTGTCTAATACGATAAATAATATGATTTGGTTAATAGCAAAGAAAGATTTCCTGCTGAACTTGTTGTCAGTCAGGTTTATTATAGGGTTTGTGCTCTGCCTCCTGGTGATCCCGTTTACGATCATCGTCAGTGTGGATAATTACGAGAACCAGGTTCGCGTCTATAAGATCGAACAGGCGCAGGCGGATCGGGAATTGAAAGAGAGCCGGGTGTGGTCGGCGGTACGTCCTACCATCGTACAGGAGCCTGAACCTCTGAGTATTTTTAGTACGGGTATAATGACGAATGTGGGAAACAAGGTAAAGATCGCCTTCTGGGAATATCCGTTGTTTCCTTCGGGCCATACGATTACCCGTGATAATCCGTCGTTGAATGCCTTCTTCTCGATAGACTTTTCAAAGGTAATTGCTATCCTTATTTCGTTGTTGGCACTTGTCTTTTCGTACGATGCCATCACCCGCGAACGGGAAGACGGGACGATGAAACTGACATTTACCGGACAGGTGAGCCGTATTTCCTTCCTGATGGGTAAGTTGTTGGGACTGTTGCTGATATTGCTTCCTATATTGTTGTTCTGTTATCTGTTGGCCTGCCTGATTATCGTGGTCAATCCGGGAATATCCTTTTCTGCATCCGATTGGGGCGGAGTGGCATTGCTTTTCCTGACATCTGTTATTTATATGATGGTATTTCTTTTGTTGGGTATGTTTATCTCCAGCAGGGTCACGCATTCGTCATCATCCATCATCATTAGCTTGCTGTGCTGGATCTGGTTTCTTTTCCTCATGCCTAATATTGCCACTTATCTTTCTCAGAGTATCTCTAAAGCACCTCTGTATGATAATGTACAGGCAGCGATGAATAATTATGATGACACGTATTATAAAGAATATGGGGAAGAATGGCCGCGTGCAGCCCAACGGGTCAATATGCGTGGGTTGAGTTATAATAATTGTAATGGAGATGGTGTGGAATATCTGGAACTGGCAGGAGGACCGCGCGAAACTCCCTTATTCCATCAGCAAATGCAGATTTGGTCAACCCCTGTCATGTTGAATAATGCGGATAAGAAGTGGGCTTTGCAACGCGATTACCTGGATGGACTGATGCGGCAGCAACATTTGCAACAGGTTATTGCCTGGTTGTCTCCTTCCGAATTGTTTGGCCAGGCAACAGATGCTTTGTGTCATACCAATGCGAATAGTTTCCTGAAATATATGGAGAGTCTTCGCAATTACCGGGAGAGCCTTATTACTTATTTCAAGGATCATAAGTTGTTTGAATCTATCTCTTACTTTACGGGACAGAAACTGGAGGATTTTCCTACCCGTGCCGAATTGGATGCAGGAGATCAAGATGCCCATAGGAGATATGAAAGGGGAAACAGTGAATTTCCATATCTGGATACCAGCGGTGTACCTCGTTATGTCCCTCAGCCGGTAGCACTTTCTGCTGCTTTGGGCGATGCATTGGGACGCTTATGTGCCTTGCTGGGGTTGGCGATCGTATTGTTGGTCGGAACAATCGTGTCGTTTATGAAATATGATGTCAGATAATAAATAATTACAGTTATGTTTACAACTTTATATATACGGGAATTGCAGAACTACTTATATAGTCTGCGTTTTCAGGTTTCTTTTGTAATTGTTGTGCTAGTCTTTAGTTTGGGAAGTGTTTCATTTGTTTCTTCTTTTAAAGGTATGCACGATAATTACGCCAAATACAACCAGGCTCAACAGGAGTCATTGGCTAAACGTGCCGAGAATGTGTCGAAGGTAGCGACTCAACCGAGTAGTTTTGTGACTTCTCCGCGTGAAAACAGTGTAATTGCAGATTGTAAAGAGAGCTATTTGCCTAACCGTATCGAATATAGTGCTTACAATGTGTTCGGTTATTCGGTGCGTCACGATAGCAACAATCCGTTATTAAGCCGTGGGGACAGCCTGAGCTGGTCGTTTATCGTCTCTATGTTTCTGAGTTTTATCACGTTGCTTTTTGCTTTTGATGCGATATCGGGCGAGAAGGAGGAGAGGACGTTGGCACTGGTCTTTTCCAATGCTGTGCCGCGGCGTACTTTCCTGTGCAGTAAATTGCTCAGTATCGTTACGATCGTGGGAATGATGGAGTTGGTCGGTATAATAATCAGTTTGCTTATTCTGGCTGTTTCGGGACAGGTGCAGCTGAACGGAAGCTTTTTGATGGAGACGGGCGGGTTTGTGTTGATCAGTCTGTTGTTTATCACTACTTTCGCAGTATTCGGTCTGTTATCGTCGGTCGTAACGCGTTATTCCAATATCAGTCTGCTCATATCTCTTTGCTTTTGGTTGTTTGCTGCGGTTATTATTCCTAATACATCTGTGTTCTGGGCAAAAAAACTATTCGGCATACCGGCTTCAGAAGAGGTAGACCGTAAGCGCCGGGAAGCGAGTGACGACATTAATCGTAATGCGCCTCCGGGCAGTTGGTCGTCCAATGGTGGCGATGCGTTTTTCCCTCGCCATGAGTTACGTGCAAAGAACCAGACAAACCTGATGAATAACGATAAAAAGTTTAATGATGCCTATTATTTGCAGCAGTTCCGTCAGTTCGAGCAGACCCGTAATTTTACGTTGCTTTCGCCGATTGCCCAGTTCGATTATATGAATGAAGCTTTCCTGGGAGGCGGTTACCTGCGTTTTCAGAAGAACTGGAATGACCTGCATGCTTTTCAGGAACGGTTCCTGCAATGGTTTAAAGATATAGATGCGAATGATTCAGGTAGTCCGCACTGGTATAATCCTTATGAAGATTATTCAACCAGTAAAAAGTCCGTCGCTGTAGACCAGATTCCGCAATATCAGGAACAGATTGCATCGTTCGGCCAGCGTATCGAATTTATCAGCGGATACCTGATTGCTATGATAATAACAATTGCTGTCCTGTTTATGGCTTGTTTTTATTTCTTTACAAGATATGATGTAAGGTAATAACTGTCTAAATTTTGTACATCAGTGTCTAATAATTGGACATATTAGGATTTGTGTATAATGTTTATGTGTTTGATAAATAGGTGTTTGTATATTTTGGCACGCCATTTGCAATATAAATGGCGTTGCCGGATATACAATAAGCAAAACCGGGCAACTGTCCACTATCGGACATGTCTGGTTTATTCAATGTTTCTAATTATCAGATAGATACGATTCTGGCATGTTATTTGCTAATAAATAAGGTGAAAAGATAAACAATACTAAGAATATGTGTGTTTTCAACATGAAGGGAGCAACTCTGGCGAACTGCTCCCTTCTATGACCTTGAATAAGGTTAACATAATTGATGAGGTTCTCTTTGGCGAGAGAACAAGCTCTTCCTTGTGCGTGAGCATAGGGAAGAGATTTTTTTAAGCTTTAGCTCCTTTCATGGATAATTTTTCAAGAAAATAGACGATAGCGAATCCGAAGATCATTAATCCGACTGCTTCCCATACCAGTTGGTTGGGTAAGATATTTGCTTCTACTAACGGTTTGATTACTCCGTGGCTGTCGGTATATGTCTCAATCGTCTCTTTCCACGGCCATACTTTATTCAGCGAACCCAGCATAAAACCGGCCAGTACCGAAATGGTCGTATCATGAAACCGGCGCAAGGCAAAAGAAAGTACACGGGAGAAAGAGGTAATACCTATGGCTGCTCCACAGATAAATACGAGCATGACCGGTATATTGAAAGTCTTTACCGCTTCCATAATATAGAAGTACTTCCCTAATAAGACCAGGATAAAACTACCGGAAATACCGGGAAGGATCATGGCACAGATCGCTATGGCCCCGCAAAGGAATATGAAAAATAAATTAGTCGGAGTCTCTGCCGGTGTGGCAACAGTTATATAGTACGCAATGACGGCTCCGATAATAAAACTCAGTATTGTTTTCCAGTTCCATTGCTTGATATCTTTTGAAACGAACCAGGTAGAAGCCAGTACTAAACCGAAGAAGAATGCCCATACGAGGATCGGATGCGTAACCAGCAACCAGGTAATGATCTTTGCCAGCGAAAAGATACTGATAGCAATGCCGGCAACGATAGCCAACAGGAAATTCGCATTTATCGCTTTCCAGAATGAGGCGATCTTACCGGTGAAAAGTAACTTCAGGCTTGCTCCGTTGATACTCTTGATCGAATCGATCAGTTCTTCATAAATACCAACAATAAAGGCAATCGTACCGCCTGATACACCGGGTACAACATCGGCTGCGCCCATTCCCATGCCTTTCAAAAGTAGGAGACCGTAGTCTTTTAGATTTCTGTCCATTAGTTGTTATTGTCTTTGTTATTGAGGAATTCCTTCGTCAGATCTTCCGGTGGGATATGTTTTCCCATCAGTTGCTGCTCTACATCACTGAAATCGATACCGGATTCTTCCAGGTATTTTACCAGTTCTTTCGGAGATGTCTGGCTGAAGTGTTCACCGAAATGCTTCATGTCGCCCTTTGCCAGGTAAGCCATAGCCATATGAAGGTGCATATAAGGTAACTCCGGATTGACGGCGTATACTTTATTATAATATTTGAGTGCCTTGTCGATATCTCCTTTCATATACAGGTACTGACCTGCATGGAAAAGACTTTCGTAATCTTCGGGCTGATAGTTCTCTCCTTTATCCAGGACATTGAACAGACGTTCGGTGGTCTCTATAGCCAGCTTGTCTTCTCCGTTTTCCACATAGGTCAGAGCCAGTAAAGAGAGTATCCGAACATTGTTGGGGAACAGTTCGATTGCTTTGTTGAGCGTCTTGGACGCTTCTTTGTCGCGTTCTGTCTCAGCACAACACCGGATAAAGTTGATGTAGGCAGCCGGTTCGTTGGAGGTTGCCTTTTTACCGATAATGTCTTTCAGTAAATTATATGCTCCTTCGAAATCCTCGAGTTTGATATAGCATTCAGCCATAAGCGGTTTGATACGTTCTGCTATTTCGGTAGTGGCATCGATCTCCTGATAAACCTCCAATGCCTTTTCATAATTCTCATTCATGTAGAGGCAGTATGCTTTCAGTATTTTCAGCTCCGGGTCCGAGTCATCGCAGGTTAGTGCGAAGTCGAATGCTTCGATTGCTTTCTCAAATTCCGATTTGATCGAATACAGGCGTCCGAGCGTGAACCAGGATTCGTAGGAGTAGGGTTCTTTATCGATCAGTTCGTTACACATACTGATCGCTCCGTCGATATCTCCTTTCATCTCCATGTTATAGCATAGCTCATCTTTCAGAGTGAGGTTGTCAGGGAACAGATCGATGCCGCGTCGTATGAAATCGTGCGCTTCGTTCGTCATTTCCATATCACTCAGAAGGGGAGCGGTGTATTCGAATATAGTCTCCAGATATTCGCAATCAGATTCGATCAGCCTTTCCGTATATTCGATCAGTTTATCATACCGGTCGAGCATGCAGTAACATTCCAATCGCAATAAGTCGAGGTCCTGGTTGTCTGTTTCAGCGATTGAATCGATCAAAGCCAATGCACTCTCATAGTCTTCATTATAGACGTAAAGCTTGCATTGTCTGAACTGTAAATCTGTATTACCGGGATGAAGCTTTAACCCTAAGGTTAAAACTTCATCGAAATATTCATAATTATCCGATTCTTCAAAGCTGCCCAACAGTTCATCGATTTCATCTGCATCGAAATAGGGCTCTTTTCCCATTTCGCGGGCAGACAAATAACGTTGTAACAAGCGTGAGATATCATCTTTTTTCATAGGGAATAATTTAATTGGCACATTGTTAAGCCTTGTCCTTAACCTTGCTCCAGGTATCTTTCAGAGATACGGTACGGTTGAAGACGAGCTTTTCCGGTGTAGAGTCTTTGTCTACATTAAAATAACCGATACGCTGGAATTGTAAATAATCTAATGGTTTGGCATTTGCCAGATATTTTTCAACGTAGCAGTTTGTCAATACTTTCAGAGAGTCCGGATTGATGATCTCTTTCATGGCGTCCAGTACGGAGCAATCTTTTGCTTCGCGGATAGCAGCCAGTTCATCGCGGGGATTCTCGACTTTCCACAGACGGTCGTACAGACGGACTTCTGCCGGCAAACTATGTGCACAGCTCAACCAGTGTAAAGTACCTTTCACCTTCCGATTGCTGTCCGGCATACCGCTCTTGGTGTTCGGGTCGTATTCGCAATAAACTTCTACCACTTCACCAGCATCGTTTTTCTTACAGCCTGTACATTTTACGATGTATGCATTCTTCAGACGTACTTCCTGTCCGGGAGTCATACGGAAGAATTTCTTCGGAGCATCTTCCATGAAGTCCTCTTTTTCTATCCATAATTCGCGGCTGAATTCGATGATATGGCTGCCTGCTTCCGGATCTTCCGGATTGTTGATGGCTTCCATCTCTTCTACTTGTCCTTCCGGATAGTTGGTAATAATCAGCTTTACCGGATCGAGCACAGCGGATACACGTGTGGCACGGGCGTTCAGGTCTTCACGAACGGCACTTTCCAGCAAGGCAAATTCATTCAGGGCATCGTAGGTGGTATATCCGATCTTATCGACGAATTTGCGGATAGATTCGGGGGAATAACCACGACGGCGGAATGCACAAATAGTCGGCATACGGGGATCGTCCCAACCGTCGACCAACTTCTCTTTTACCAACGTAAGCAGGTTACGCTTACTCATTAATGTATAGCTCAGATTCAACTTGTTGAACTCGGTCTGACGGGGACGGTTGTCGTCCAAATCTTTACCTTCTTTCAACCAGTCGATGAACAGGTCGTATAACGGGCGGTGTACCACAAATTCCAGGGTACAGAGTGAATGCGTAACACCTTCGAAGAAGTCGCTCTGTCCGTGTGCAAAGTCGTACATCGGATAGACTTTCCATTTGTCACCTGTGCGATGGTGATGTGCGGTCCTTAATACGCGATAAATAATCGGATCGCGGAAGTGCATATTCGGATTAGCCATGTCAATTTTGGCACGCAACACCATGGCTCCGTCTTCTACCTCTCCGTCAGTCATTTTCTGAAACAAAGTCAGGTTTTCCTCGATAGGACGGTTACGATACGGACTATCGATACCCGGCTGGGTAGGAGTTCCTTTCTGCTGGGCGATAACTTCCGAACTTTGCTCGTCGATATAGGCTTTTCCTTCCTCGATCAGACGGATGGCAAAATCCCACAATTGCTGGAAATAGTCGGATGCGTAATAGATGTTACCCCAATGGAATCCAAGCCATTCTATATCTTCCTTGATTGCATCGACATATTCTGTATCTTCTTTTACAGGGTTCGTGTCGTCGAAACGAAGGTTACAAACTCCGTTATAACGTTCTGCAATACCGAAATCCAGACAGATTGCTTTGGCGTGTCCTATATGCAAATAACCGTTTGGTTCAGGTGGAAAACGAGTTTGTATGCGTCCGCCATTCTTTCCTTCTGCCAGGTCTTTTTCAACATTTGCTTCAATAAAATTCAGGCTCTTTTTGCCTTCTTCTTCGTTCGTTTTGATATCGCTCATATCTGTTATAAATATGTTATTTCTTTATTAACGGAACAAAGGTAGCGATTTCTTTATTCGCTGCATAGCAATACAAGTTTTTTCCTATATTTGTGCCTTAATTTTATCGAACAGATTATAATACATTTATATGGAATACTTCAATCTCCTGATTGATTTTGTGCTGCATATCGACGCCCATCTGGCAGCACTTGTGTCGACTTATGGCATCTGGATATATGCCATTTTGTTTCTAATCATTTTTTGTGAAACGGGGTTGGTGGTTACTCCCTTTCTTCCGGGCGACTCGTTGTTATTTGTGGCGGGAGCTTTGGCTGCTTTGCCGGGTAATCCGATGAATGTGCATTTGATTGTACTGGTGCTGATTGCTGCTGCCGTACTGGGAGATGCTTCTAACTATATAATAGGCCGGTTCTTCGGTGAAAGACTGTTCAGCAATCCAAATTCGAAAATATTCAAACAGAGTTATCTGGAGAAAACACATAAATTTTATGAAAAGCACGGAGGAAAAACTATTATCCTTGCTCGCTTTGTTCCCATTGTGCGTACGTTCGCTCCATTCGTTGCAGGGATGGGACATATGAATTACCGCCATTTTGCTTCGTATAATATCGTAGGAGGGATTATTTGGGTGGTTTTGTTTTCATATGCCGGCTATTTCTTCGGCGGAATGGAGATCGTTCAAAAGAATCTGGAACTTCTGATTGTCCTCATCATTTTTATCTCCATCCTGCCGGGTATAATTGAAATAGTCCGGAATAAATATTTTGTTAAAACAAACTGATCAACAAGGCGATATTCAACACTGTTACCATCGTTCCCAACAACAGCAACAGGATGGTGGTCGAACGTGAATTGACATATTGACCCATCACTTTTTTACTGGAAGTAAGATATACCTGCGAAAAGACGGTGATGGGAAGCTGCACGCTGAGCAACATCTGCGAAAGGATCAATCCTTTGAACGGGTCGCCGATCAGGAAGATGATAAGCAGAGCTGGAACGAACGAAAGAATAACCCCCAGTTTGGAGTGTAAGTCTTTGTGGTTGTATGCCTCTCCGTAAAAACCGGCAAAGATGGATGCTCCGGCAATTCCGGATGTGATCGTCGAGGAAATACCGGCAAGCAATAAGGCGGCGGCAAAGATAACGCCTGCATTGTTTCCGACCAGCGGAACCAGTAATTGTTGTGCCTGGTCCAGTTCGTCTACGGCTATCTTTTCCTTGAAGAAAGTAGCCGCAGCCAGGATGATCATCGCCGAATTGATTGCCCATCCGATAACCATCGACAGGAGCGTATCGTAAAATTCGTATTTCAATTGTTTCTTGATGACGGATTCGTCTTCCAGGTTCCATTCGCGGCTTTGTATCACTTCCGAGTGCAGGAACAAGTTGTGCGGCATTACCACGGCTCCGAGTACACTCATAATGATCAGCATAGAATTTTCAGGGAAAGAAGGCTTTACCCATCCCTGCACGGCTTGTCCCCAGTTGACATCGACCAAAGCCAGTTCGTATAAGAAAGACAATCCGATGATAGAGACAAACATGATGATCCAGCGTTCTATTTTACTGTATGTGTTACTGAGCAACATGATCAGACAGGCTACTGTAACGATCACGGCACCGATCTTTATAGGTATACTGAACAACATCCGTAACGCAATGGCTCCACCCAATATCTCTGCTAGCGAGGTGGATATGCTGGCAAGCATGGCCGAACCGAGAATAGGCCGGCTGAGTGTGCGGGGCATATATTTGTTGGTTGCTTCGGATAAACAAAGTCCTGTGACGATCCCCAGGTGGGCTACGTTGTGTTGAATGATAATCAGCATGATGGATGAAAAGGTTACGACCCATAGTAAGGCATAACCGAATTCGGATCCGGCGGCTAAGTTGGTAGCCCAGTTTCCCGGGTCGATGAATCCGACAGTGACTAATAATCCGGGACCGATATATTTCAAAAGGTCTAATCCTCCGGAACGAGGTTTGTGATTAATTTTGAGTTTGTCTAGTAGTTTCATATTTTTTATTGCTTGTATTTCCAAATATTAGTTACTTTCTTTCTGTTCTTTCCTGATGTCTTTTTGGGCAAACTGCCTCTGGTAAAATCTTGTAAAGGACATTCTCCGGTTTCTTACGGGAACGTTAGAATAAATGACGTTTTGTTTATTGCCGGATTGCTCTTCAACGCGATACTACCGCCTGAAAGCCGCATGATCTGCCGTGAGATAGATAACCCGATACCGCTACCGCCTTCTTTGGTGGTGAAGAACGGGACAAAAATATGTTCCGCTTCTTCCGGCGGGATGCAGGGACCGTTGTTACTAACCTCGATGATCACGGATTCATCCGGGTTACAAGATGCATTCAGTTCTATTTGTCCGTCCGGCTGTTCGCTGCCGATGGCCTGCATGGCATTTTTCAGCAGGTTCAGTACAACCTGCGTAATCAGTTTTTCATCTGCATAAACGATCAGGTCGGTCGGCTCTATATGTATATTAATCGTTATATTAGGGAAATTGTTGTGATAACGGGCCAGATTTATCATCCGTTCGGCAAATTTCTGTACATAAAATAACGACGGTTCAGGCGTCGGGATATGAGTGAACTTGCGGTAGGATTCGACGAATGAGATCAGGCTCTTGCCGGTTGTACTGATCACTTCCAGTCCGTTCCGAATCTCGCTGTCGGCATCTTCATGGATGGATAACAGGGTGTCGCTCAGTGATGTGATAGGGGTGACGGAGTTCATAATCTCATGTGTCAGTACACGGGTCAGGCGTATCCATGAATCGATTTCCTTGTCATCCAGTTCGCTGTTGATGTCGTTGATTGCCAGGATACGTACATGTTTTTCCTGGAGGGTCATTTCGGATACACGGATAGACAAATTGACCGTACCGCGTTCATTTACGAATGATATCTGATGTTTATCCCCCGGGAGGATATTAGCGATCGTAGCCTGTAGTTTATCATCGATGCGAGCCAACTGTTTGACATGGGTAAAGACGGAAAGCCCCAGTAAACGGAGTGCCTCGTTGTTGCTCTGGTAGATATTTCCGATATCATCCAATACGATGATGCCGGTATTGACCGAGTTCATGATCAGTTCATAATACTTCTCTTTTTGGACAGCATCAGCTTTTGCCTGGAAAAGTATCTGGGTGATACGGTTCAGCGATTCGCTGACCAGTTTGTCATTGGAAGAACGACCTCGGGTCGCATATTGGAAGGCATAGTCGCTGTTATCGATGGCATCGAACATGAAGGCTACCTTTTGGGCATTGCGTTTGTATAGTTCACTCATCATCCGAATGGAATAGATCCAACCGATAAGAATGAGAATGAACCATTCCCATTGGCGGGTCATAGCGAAGTAGGTTCCGCAGACGGTAAATATTCCGAACAGACCCAGCCGGAAAGTCAGACTATGATATATGCCTTTTAACATTATTACAATTCGTAACGTTTGATTTTATTGTATAGCGTCTGACGTGAAATACCCAGCTGGCTGGCAACGAGCGAAAGATTGCCATTGTATTTATCCATGGCATTTTTGATCATGTTGTATTCCATTTCTTCCAGTGTGGTAGCCTCTTTCAACGGAGATTCTTTCTTCCGGGGAAAATCGAAATCCGAACTGTCTAGCGTTTCCCCTTCCGATATGATTACCGACTTTTCGATCGTATGCTCCAATTCGCGGATATTACCGAACCAGGGCTGTTGTTTCAACTTTTCCTTTGCATCCGCACTCAGGCGCATGGAAGGTTTTCCGTAGATATTACAATATTTAGATAGGAATATCTCTGTTAACGGTACAATATCTTCGGGTCTGTCGCGGAGGGAGGGGATTTCTACGTGTATCGTATTGATACGATATAGAAGGTCTTCGCGGAACTGTTCTTTTTGCACCATATCCTGTAAATCGCGGTTCGTTGCACAAATCAGACGGATATTTACCGGGATAGGCGTGTTGCTCCCCACTCGCACTACGCTGCGGCGTTGTAGGGCGGTCAGTAGTTTTGCCTGCAAATGGTAGGAGAGGTTTCCTATCTCATCCAGAAAAAGTGTTCCGTTGTTGGCAGCCTCGAATTTACCCGGTCGGTCGGCACGTGCATCGGTAAAGGCTCCTTTCATATGACCGAACAGTTCGCTTTCGAACAATGTTTCGGTAATGGCACCCATATCTACGGGGATCATTGCCTCCTTTTTACGGTTCGACAACATATGTATTTCCCTGGCCAGCATTTCTTTACCGGTTCCGTTCTCTCCGGTGATCAGGATATTGGCATCTGTTTTAGCTACTTTTTCGATCAGGTTGCGGAGTTGTTGCATTGCATTGCTTTCGCCCCAGAACATACCGCTTTCTTTGGAGACAACCTGCTTGTTACTTTCATGAGGAATCCCTTTCCTATTCGCTGTCCGGATATCATAAGCCGTTTTCAGTGTTTCCAGCAGTTTGGCATTATTCCAGGGTTTGACAACGAAGTCGGTAGCCCCCTCCTTGATCCCCCTTACTGCCAGGTCTATGTCGGCATAAGCGGTAAAAAGAACTACCTGTACCGACGGGTCTTCCTTCTTTATTTCAGAAAGCCAGAAAAGTCCTTCATTGCCGGTATTGATCCCGGCACTGAAGTTCATATCGAGTAAAACAACGTCCACGTCTTCATTGTGCAGGGTTGTCTTTATTTTATTCGGGGTAGAGATGGTTATCACTTTCTCAAAGCAGGTGCCTAACAGCATCTGTACTGCGGTAAGAATCCCCTTATTGTCGTCCACGACCAGTATGGTGCCTTGTTTAGCCATATATGATAATATCTATATTATAGTGCAAAGATACAGGTTCGGTTTTATACTTCCTAACCACTGTCTAATATTTAGACATATAAAATAGGAGGATGAAACGAATAAATATCTGTTGTCTAATATTTATACACCATTGTCTAATTTTTTTACACTTTGAGAAAATACTTGTTTTGTCAATGTGTTGATAAATAATTCTTTAAATGGTTTGGCACAGTCTTTGCCCTTCTATAGGCAGAAAATAACACAAAAATGAAACAGATAATATTCACATCGATTCTTTCGTTTAGCCTGGCAACAGCCGCCATGGCCCAGGAAAAGCTCTGGACAATGGATGAATGCATGCATTATGCTATTGAGAACAGTCCGAAAGTCAAGAAACAAGCTTATACGAGTGATTCTTATAAGGCAGAGTTGAATTCTGCTGTAGCTTCGTTCTTTCCGTCTATGAGTGCCAGTGTTGGTGCACAATATAGTTTTGGACGTTCGATCGACCCGGAGACTAACGTTTATAATAATACATCTACTTTCAATAACGGATATAGTCTGGGAGTTTCCATTCCTATATTTAACGGAGGACAATTGGTCAACCAATGGCGTATGGCAAAAGCAAACCGTCAGTTAGGTATGAACGATATTCAAAAGGCGAAAGATGATCTGGCTATTAATACGATGCAGGCTTTTATGGATGTAGTGTATTATCAGGGAACCGTTAAGTTGGCTGCCGAACAGCTGGAAGAAAATAGTCGTATCCTGTATAAAACCCGCCGTCAGGAAGAACTAGGATTGAAAGGTAAAGCGGATGTGGCACAGATCGAAGCCCAGGTAGCAGCCAACGATTACAATCTGACCCATCAACAGAATTTACTTAATACCGCTATGCTAACTTTGAAGCAAAATATGAATTACCCTTCTGACATGGAACTGGATGTCGATACCATGCTTTTGGATAAATCGTATGCAACCATGTTGGAGTCGATCGATGAAATATATGATTACGCATCTGAAAATAATCCGACAGCTTTGCAGGCAAGACTTCAGTTGAAATCCTATAAAATGCAGTATCTAATGGCGAAAGGACGTTTGTTGCCTTCTATTTCTTTCTCTGCCGGGGTTTCTACGAATTATTATGAGAACCTGAAGGCAGTGCAGGCTCCCGCTTCTTTTAGTAATCAGTTTAAAAATAATAGAGGTGAATATGTTTCTTTCAACCTGAGTTTTCCACTCTTTGACGGTTTGAGCCGTTTGACTAACCTGCGTAAAGCGCGTAATAATATGCGTATTGCCCAGGAACAGCAGACCGAAGTACTTCGTCAGTTGCAGACCGCTATCGAACAGGCTATTCTCGATCGGGAAGGATATGCCAAAGAGACTATTCAGATGGATAAGAAAGCGAGAGCAGATGAAATAGCCTATCAGGTTACTTTGCGTAAATTTGAGGAGGGTTTGATGAGTCCGATCGATCTGCAAACCAGTGCAAATACATTACTTCTGTCAAAAGCCGATCTGCTGCAGCGGAAGCTGATGTATCTGATGAAATGCAAGCTGGTCGATTATTATAAAGGGAAACCTTTGATTGAAGGCATTCATTGAGAATAACGCGAATAACTAGGAAACAAACAATAAAGAAATAAAAACATACAACGATGGATATACAATTAGAAAAGAAAAAAGGCATTCAAAAGAAACATTTACCTTATGTAGGTGGTGGTGTTTTATTCCTGGTACTGGTGGGATGGATCATTTTCGGCGATCATGCATCGACATTGAAAGTAGATGCCCGTGGAATAAGTATCGGTAATGTGACCAAGGAGCAGTTCAACGATTTTGTTCGTGTGGACGGACAGGTTCAGCCTATCACAGTGGTACAGTTAAGTCCTGAAGAGGGTGGTATCGTACAGGAAAAGGTTGTTGAGGAAGGAGCCCAGGTGAAAAAAGGCGATATCATTGTACGCCTTTCCAACTCCGGTCTCGATTTGCAGATATTGGATGCGGAAGCCCAGTTGGCTGAAAAACAGAACTTCCTGCGTAATACCCAGGTAGCGATGGAACAGGACAAGCTGAATAACCAGTTGGAGAAAGCACAGCTCGATGTTGACATCGCCCGTTCACGCCGTGCTTATACGCAACAAAAGAAGCTCTATGATGAAAACCTGATCGCCAAGGAAGAATTTCTGAAAGCGAAGGAAGATTATGAACTGGCAACCAAGAAATATGCTCTTGTCGTTGAACGTTTGCGTCAGGATTCAATTTCCCGTACGATCCAGATGGATGAAATGGAAACGAGTTTAGCTAATATGCGCCGTAACATCCAATTGGTACACGAACGGAAAGAACATCTGAATGTCCGCTCACAGATCAACGGTGAACTGGGTTTGCTGGATGTAGTTCTCGGACAGAATGTATCAGCCGGTATGAAAATCGGTCAGATCAACGACCTTTCCGATTATAAGATAGAAGCTATGATCGATGAACATTATATCGACCGCGTTAAACCGGGATTGGGTGCAGCCTTCGACCGTCAGGGAACAAGTTTCGCACTGGCTGTACGTAAAGTATATCCGGAAGTTCGTGAAGGTAAGTTCCGTACCGACTTTGTCTTTACCGGCGAACGTCCTGACAATATCCGTAGCGGACAAACATATTACATCAATCTGGAATTAGGACAGCCGACAGAAAGTATCATTATTCCACGTGGTACATTCTTCCAGAGCACGGGAGGTAGCTGGATATTCGTATTGGATAAAGATGGTAAAAAAGCTTATCGTCGCAAGATCAAGATCGGTCGCCAGAACCCGCAGTACTATGAAGTGACCGAAGGTCTGGAATCCGGAGAAAAAGTGATCGTATCAAGTTACGAAAGCTATAAGGATAATGAAGTCCTGGTGTTGGAATAATATTTCAGGTGACAGGTGACAGTTGACAAGTGACAGTTAGGCTTCGCGCTCGGTAAATAAATCGGCTGAAAGCCGAAATAACTGTCAACTGTCACTTGTCAACTGTCAACTAGCAACTTTAGCACATTATTTTACTGAAATAAACAACCTATAAAAGATAACCACAATGAAGAATGTACATATCGCTTTTCGTTCCCTTTTTAAGAAAGGAAGACATAATGGAATTAAAATAGTTTCATTAGGTGTTGGCCTGGCCATGGGCTTGGTGTTGATTGCTAAAGTATGTTTCGAACTGTCTTATGATAATTTCTATCCCGAGTCGGATCGTGTTTTTGCCATACAGGAAAATGTATCCGTAGGAGAGAAGAAAATAGAAGGATATCCGCATGTAAGTGGAGGTGTTCCGCCGGGGATGAAAGCAGAAATACCCGGTGTGGAATCGGCTACCTGTGCCAATGTAATAGGGGAGTATCTTTTTACTACTTCTGATAAGAAAAAATACACCGGTAACTTTGTAATGGCAGACCAGTACTTCTTTGATGTCCTTCCCCGTAAAGTGTTGGCCGGTAATGCGAAGGAGACTCTTTCGCGTCCATTGTATGCCCTTGTATCCGAAAAGATAGCTGCTAAGATAGGCGGTGGAAAAGATGTGGTAGGACAGACTTTTGAAATCGCCTCTTTCCCCGGACATCTTTTTACGATCGGCGGAGTATTTGAAGAAGTACCGGATAATACCCATCTGAAATATAACATGCTGGTTTCGCTGGTCTCTTTCGAGACGGTTATGGGATGGACGAACCTCGATCAATGGTTTGGTGGTGATAGTTATAATGGGTATGTTCGTCTGCAATCCGGTGTCCGTGCCGAAAACTTGTTGCAGCCGATGGCTGAGATGCTCGACCGCCATGTCGACTCTGCTCAATTGAAAGAGCAGGGAATCGATTACGCCCTGGCATTGTGTCCATTGGAGGAGCTTTATGCTAAATCGCCGGCCACGAAACGGATGGCTGTCATGCTTGTGGCTATTGCATTTGCTATCCTTTTTGCAGCCCTGATGAATTACGTCTTACTGGTGATCTCGTCACTGGTAACCCGTTCGAAAGATATTGCCGTACATAAATGTTACGGTGCATCCGGATGGAATATCTCGGACATGATATTTTCGGAAACCTTTCTCAACCTGCTTGTCTCGCTGGGGATATCGGCTATGTTGATACTGGCTTTGCGTGAGATGGTGGAAGAATTGCTCAGTGCGTCGTTGTTATCACTGTTTACGGTCGATACCGTTCTGATGCTGGTGGCTGTTTGTGTAATTGTATTTTTAGTGGCGGGATTACTGCCTTCGCAACTGTTTTCGAAAATACCGGTAGCATCGGTATTTCGTTCCTATAAAGAATCACGCCGTTCATGGAAGAAGGCGTTGTTATTTATCCAGTTTATGGCCGTTGGTTTCCTGGTATGTCTGCTGGTAGTGATCGGTTTGCAATATAATAAGATGGTAAACGATAATCCGGGATATAAATACGAACGGCTGGCTTATTGTTGGATGGAAGGTGTACCGAGTTCTTCCCGTCGCGCCTTGATAGATGAGCTTAAAAAACTTCCGGAGGTGGAGGATGTATCTACTTGCAGTAGCTTACCTGCTTTCAGCGGTTCAGGGGATATGGTTTATCGTCCGGGAACAAAGGAAACCATTATTCATTTCGCCGACCTTTACGGGGCGAATGCCAATTATACCTCTCTGATGGAAATGTCCGTTATCCAGGGAAAAGCATTCGATCATTCTTATTCCGATTCTTCCCGCGTGGTGATGATCAGCCGGATGATGGCCGACAAACTGGCCTTGGCACTCGACTGGAAAGACGGCGTGGTAGGAAAGAAAATATATGTGAGCGGTCATGGTACGCCTAACGATTTCGAGATAGCAGGCGTGTACGACGATGTCCGTGTCGGGGCTATCGGAAGCGAATTGATGGGACCTTCGGCGCTGTTTTATAGCGGTCGTCCGCAGAATACGCTGGTCATTAAACTGAATAAAATGTCGCAGGAGAATATGGCACGGCTGGACGAAACCATCAAGGCCACTTTGCCGGATAAGGAGATGCCTGTATCTTCCTACAGTGTCAGCATGGCAAATATGTATAACTCTTCGCGCCTTTTCCGCAACGCGGTGATGCTGGGCGGTATCGTAACGCTGATCATCACTCTGATCGGGCTGATCGGGTATATCAATGATGAAACCAACCGGCGCGGAAAAGAAATAGCCGTTCGCAAGATCAACGGGGCAACGGAAAAGGATATCCTTTCGCTGATCGCTTCCGATGTAACCTGGATGGCTTTTCCCGCTTTGTTGCTGGGAGCCGGTGCCTCTTATTATGCAGGCGAGAAGTGGTTGCAGCAATTTGCCGAAAAGATATCGATGAATGCAGGTGTGTTCACGTTGAGTGTAGCAGGGGTACTTTTACTTATTTTGGGTACCGTTGTCTATCGTAGCTGGATGGTTGCCGTATCCAATCCGGTGGAAAGTTTGAAATCTGAATAAATGATAGAAATATGAGGAATTTTAGTATGGCAATCCGTTCCCTGTTTAAGAAGGGAAGGAACAATGGGATTAAGATACTGGCGCTTGCTGTCGGGCTGGCAATGGGGCTGGTGTTGGTTGCAAAAGTATGTTTCGAACGTTCGTATGATAATTTTTATCCCGACAACGACCGCATTTATCTGGTCAAGTCCGGCTTGAACAAAGACGGGAAGAAAGATACCTGGGGACAGGTGAGCGGTGCTATCGCTCCGGGTTTGAAAGCGGAGGTTCCGGAGGTGGAAGTCGCAACGCGCTATACCCGCATAGGACCGGCCAATGAACTGATCATGTCGCCGGAGAAACAATTTTATAAAGCGACCATCCTGCTTGCCGATACTAGCTTTTTCGATATATTCCCCCGTCCGATTCTGGTGGGCGATCCGAAAGATGTCCTGTCCCGTCCCGGTTATGTGATGATCTCACGCTCTCTTGCCGAGAAAATGGGGGGAGTAGGGAGTGTGGTTGGCAAGACCTTCGTTCGTGAAGCAAACCGTAACTCTCCGCAAACCATCGGCGGTGTATTTGAAGATATACCTGAAAACAGCCATTTGCGTTATGATGTGTTGGGAGCGTTGGCAAGCATGCCGGAATGGAGTACGACAAACTGGCTGGGTAACGACCGTTACATCGCCTATGTGAAACTGGTTCCGGGTACTGACCCGGAAGGACTGGCCCCCGCTATCCGCCGTATGCAGGAACGCAATCAGGATATGGAAGCTCTGAAACAGGCCGGCGTCGATCTGTTCTATACCATCTCGCCGTTGCAGGATATCCATAATAATGATAAGGAGGTGAAAGACATGAATGCCATGCTTCTCTTCCTGGCTACGATCCTGATTCTCATTGCCGTGCTCAATTATGTGCTGGTCGTTATCTCCACACTGATCGGACGTACGAAGGAAGTGGCGGTACATAAATGTTACGGAGCTTCGGGTAAAAATATATTCGGAATGATCTTTTCCGAATCCTTGCTGCATCTGTTGTTGGCACTCTTGCTGGGAGCTTTCCTGCTGATCCTTTGTAAAGGGAAGGTAGAGGAATTGTTGTCGGCTTCGTTGTCTGCCCTGTTTACGGTACCTACTTTGACGATTTTGTCGGGTATCTGTATCGTTGTATTCGCCGTAACCTGTCTGGTTCCCACCTGGCTCTTTCTGCGTATTCCGGTAGCATCGGCTTTCCGTAGTGTAAAAGAATCGAAACGTTACTGGAAACTGTGCCTGCTTTTTGTACAGTTTGTCGCTACGGCCTATCTGGTGGCATTATTGATCACGATCAACCGCCAGTATGGTGCTATGATATCGAGTGATCCCGGCTACGCTTACGAGAATCTGATCTTTTGTAATACCCGCGGGGTGAGTGCCCAGGAGCGTGAGCGGGCGATGGACGAACTGCGCCGTCTGCCACAGGTCAACCTGGTGTCGGCCAGTTGCGAGTTGCCTTTCAAATATCCTTCGGGTAATAATGTCGGTCTGCCGGGTGATAACCGCGAACTGTTTAACATTGCTGATATGTACAGCGTCGGTGATAATTATTTTGAACTGATGGAGATATCTATTCTGGAGGGCCACGCTTTCCGCCAGGGTGAGGCTAACGGCGATAAAATAATGGTTAGCCGTCGTTTTGTCGAACAGATGGAGAAGGTGGCGGGCTGGACAGGAAGTGCTATTGGTAAAGGTGTGATGATATCCGAACATAGTAATGGAAATCAGGTGTACACCATTTGCGGTGTCTATGATGACTTCCGTATCGGTTCCATCAAAGGTCCCGATACCCGTGCCTCGGTTTTCTTCTACGACATGAAGCCGGGTGGTATTGCCCCTACGGAAAATATCCTGATAAAGATGCACGATATGACATCGGACAATATCGCACAGGTTAACCAGATCCTGACAGATGCAATGCCGAATAAAGTGGTGGAAGCTTCTGTCTATAAAATGAGTCTGGCTCAGCAATACCAGGGCGACCGTGAGTTCCGCGACTCCATCTTCATCAGCGGCATCGTCTGCCTGATCATTGCGCTGATCGGCCTGCTGGGATATACTGCCGACGAAACCAACCGCCGCGGACGTGAGATAGCGATCCGCAAGGTCAACGGTGCGACTGCCGCCAGCATCCTCCGGATGATCTCGCGCGACATCTCCTATATAGCCGTTCCTGCTCTTACGATCGGTGTAGTGATTGCCTATATCAGTGCCTCCGACTGGCTGGAGAAATTCTCGGAACGTATCCACCTGAATATCTTCCTGTTTATCATCGCGGCCTTCTTCGTTTACCTCGTCATCATTGGTTGCGTATTGTATCGCGCCTGGGCGACGGCCAATGAGAATCCGATCGACAGTCTGAAAGCGGAATAGGAAAAACTGTCGGAGCCTCAGTCGGAAACCTGCCGGGGGATTGCATCGCTTCCGAAATGGTATCCTGACCCGGGAATCCGTTTCACATCACTTGCAAAATGCAATCCTGAATCCGGATTCCGTTTTGTATCACTTGCGAAGTGCAATCCTGCCCCCGGAATCCATTTTACATCACTTGCGAAATGTTTTCTGGTCTCAGGATTACATTTCGCAAGTTTTTTTTATTAAAAGCGAGAATAAAAGCAGTGATTTTCAATTCTATTGATTAAAATACCTATCTTTAAATGTTTTTTTAAGCAAGTATTAATATTAAAAACGAATCTAATATGGAAACACATCAGAAAATCAAGGAATTTGCAGTATCCCAGTTGAATAATACGGAATATGCCAATCACATGACACGTTTTCAGGGACTTATCCCTGCCAGCGGCGGCGGGGATCGTCCGGAAATCGAAAGTGTCGATCTGACAGGCCCTCCGGCATTGGGCTTTTCCGACGAACTTATCAAGGAATTCGGAGATAATCTGGCTTTACTGACTGATCTGGTCAATACTTCGACTATTAGTGATGAGACAAATCAACTGAGAGAAGTCGATACACATCGCGATGAATGCATCGTTTTCTTTACTTCAGATATTTCACAGAAGCGTAAAAGCCCCATTGTCGCCCAAAAAACGGCTGCTGTGAGCCTGTATAACGCAGTTAAACCATATGTCGGCATTTACCGGTTGGCCGACCAGCAGGAGACGCAGCAAATCGTCGGACTGCTGATCGACATGGAGAAAGAACCGAATAAAACCAATGTGGCGACATTGGGGCTCACTTCCGTTCTGGCGGAATTGAAAACTGCCAACGACGAATTCAGCCGCCTAACCGAACAGCGTACGGCTAATAAAGCTGCTAATGCGATAGACAACGGCAAGGTGATCCGCCAACGGATGGAACCGCTTTATGCAGAAATGTTATTGCTTGCACAATCGTATAATATAGTACAGCCTACGGCCGAAACCGCCGCTTTTGTCACTTCCGTCAATGCCCTGATCGACGAAACCAAAGCACGCTACAACCAGCGTATCGGTATCGCTAAGGCAAATAAAGACAAAAAGAAACCGGGCAGCGATCGCCCGGAGATCGAATGATATACACCATGGTTGGTGTGATTTTAAGTTGTTTATTTACTTAGACATCCTGCTTGTGAAAGTAGGATGTTTTTTATTTTTATGCTCTTAACTGTCTAATTAATTTACACCACTGTCTAATAATTTGACATTTTCTTTGAATTCTGTCTGATTCATTTTCTTGTATATCAGATGATTGTTTGTTTTGGCACACTATTTGATTCTTTACAGGCTATATGTATTTAGCATACACTGGTATAAAATATTAAAAACACAAATCAAATGAATAACCTGGTAAACTTTAAGTCATTTTTCAAATTTCTAAGCCGGAACAAAACCTATACGGCAATCGATATCTTCGGATTATCCGTATCGTTGATGTTCGTTATATTGATAGCCGTTTATTCGGTACAGGAATTATCTACCGACAAATACCATGAGAAAGGCGACCGTATCTACGTGTTAAGCAGCGAAGCCAATACCGGATCGGCCTATAAGCTGGCCTACCGTTTGCAGGAACGGTATCCGGAAATAGAAAAAGTATGTCCGGTCGCTCCCTGGGGATTCTATCATACATCTGTAACGGTAGCCGATAAAAACTTCAATGCCGAATTAATGTTCGCCGATACGACTTTCTTCGATTTCTTCTCTTTCCCGCTGTTGGTTGGCGACCGCAATCATGTGATGGATGCCGATGGCTATGGCGTGATCTCCGAAAGTTTTGCCCGCAAAGTATTTAGCGACAGTGATCCGATAGGGCAGGTCGTTCAGGTGAACGATTCCATCCGTATCCAAGTGAACGGGATCATGAAAGATATTAAAAACTCTACGATTCCGTATTGCGATATCCTGATGGGAATCAAACAGCTCAAATATATGGAAGAGGGAATAGACAGCGACCAGTTCTATAATACCGGAGCCGTCAACAATTTCATAATGGTAAAGGAAGGAGCAGACCTGCTTGCCAAAACGGATGATATCGTCGCTTATTTCAAAGAAGTATTCTGGATGTATCAAAGAGGAATTTATAGTAAAGTGCTTCTGAATCCTCTGGAGGATTTTTATTTCTCGGATATGGGTACCTATACGCTGGCTAAAGGGGACTGGCAATTTGTAATGATCCTGCTTTCGGTAGGGATACTTATCCTGCTGTTTGCCATCATCAACTATATTAATCTGACAGTGGCGCAGACGGCTTTCCGGGCAAAAGAAATGGCTACCCGCAGATTATTGGGCTCGTCGAGAGGAGACCTGTTCCTGCGGCTGATCATGGAGTCTACCCTGATGACTTTCATTTCTTTCCTGTTGGGTATCTTTCTGGCAATATTTTTCTCTCCTTATGCCTCTCAGTTGTTGAATGCCCGTATAAATCTGTCGGACTTTGTTACCCCCGGTTATGTATTGCTGGCTGTAGCTGCCATTCTGTTGATCGGTATACTTGCAGGATTGTTGCCTGCCATTGTGATTTCCAATGCCAAGCCGATTGAAGTGGTGCGGGGTACTTTCCGCCGGCAGACCAAGATGGTGTTCAGTAAGTTCTTCATTACTTTTCAGAACGGAATCACGATAGCCTTGGTGGCAGCTTCCATAACGATGGTGGCACAAGTGAATCATCTCATACATGCTCCGTTGGGATATAAAACGACGAATGTGATGGATGTTCCGGTCGAATCTTATAAAAGTAAGAAAGATATAGAGACATTCGCTAATGAGGTGAGCCAACTGGCTTCTGTCAAGCGGATCGCTTTTTCACAGGGCACTCCTTTTAATCGGGGGAATAATTCTACGGAAGAGATCAATGGCAAGCAGGTCAGTTTTCAGGTATTCAGGGCCGATACGGCTTTTCTGAGTATATTAGGTATTGAGATAATACGTGATAATCATCTGGCCGGTACTAAAAAGGTCTATCTGAACCAGCAGGCTATGCGTGAAATGGAATTGCCGGAAGATTCTCCTTCCATCAAAGTGTGGGGGCAGGAAATTCCTATTGCCGGTATTGTGAAAGATTTCCAGTTATCGAATATCATGTATCAGAAGAAGCCGGTCAGATTGCTTATTAAGAATGATATAAAAGAATGGACCCCGTATAATGTACTGCTGGAAGTAGAAGGCGATCCTGTGGAATCCTATAAAGATATACAGGAAATATATGAACGTATCGGCCATGTCGGCTTTGAAGGGAAATATATAGATACGCAGATACAGGAATCATTTGCTGCACAGGAAAGGACTTCCCGGATCGTTTCGATCTTTGCTTTCGTCGCTATCCTGATCTCATTGCTGGGGTTGCTGGCTATGTCGACCTATTTTATCCAGCAGCGTTCATCGGAAGTGGCGGTGCGTAAAGTCTTCGGCTCGACCAATTCCCAGATATTATACCGGCTGATCCGTACTTTCCTTGTCTATGTATTGATTGCTTTTGTGATCGCTACACCGATCATCTGGCGATTCATGCAGCAATGGTTGTCCGATTATTCTTACCGGATCGAATTGAGCCCGCTTATTTTTATAGCAGCCGGTCTGTTTTGTTTATTCGTATCGTTCGTTACGATATTTATCCAGAGTTACCAGGCTGCCAATCTCAATCCGGTGGAAAGTATAAAGAATAAATGACCGATTTGCTGCCGAGTGTAAAAAAACTAGACATGAGTGTCTAAATATTAGACACTCATCGAAAAAAGAATAAAATCTATAGGTTTGAATATCAGTAAATTATTAAGTTTGGCACGTATTTTGAATTATATAGAGAAAACAGAGCGTTTTTTAGATATTACAAAGTATATAACGTAGAATTAAAAAATAACATTATGATTAAGATTGAAGGATTAAGTAAGCATTTCCGTACAGAGGAGGTTGAAACTATTGCATTGAACAATATTTCAATGGAAGTGAAAGACGGTGAGTTTGTTGCTATCATGGGACCTTCCGGTTGCGGTAAATCAACATTGTTGAATATTCTGGGATTGCTGGATAACCCGACTTCCGGCGACTACTATCTGATCGATAAAGAAGTGGGCCACCTGAAAGAAAAAGAACGTACCCAGGTGCGTAAAGGGAATATCGGTTTCGTATTCCAGAGCTTCAACCTGATCGACGAACTGAATGTGTATGAAAATGTGGAATTGCCTTTGACTTACCTGAAGGTAAAAGCTGCCGAACGTAAACAGATGGTAACCGATATCCTGAAACGAATGAATATCAGCCATCGTGCCACTCACTTCCCACAGCAGTTATCCGGTGGTCAGCAACAACGTGTTGCCATTGCCCGTGCAGTCGTTTCCAACCCGAAGATCATTCTGGCGGATGAGCCGACCGGTAACCTGGACTCTAAGAATGGTGCCGAAGTGATGCAGCTGCTGACCGAACTGAACAAGGAAGGAACTACCATCGTCATGGTAACCCACTCCAAACATGATGCCAGCTTTGCACACCGCATCGTCAACCTGTTCGACGGTAGCATCGTATCTTCTGTCAGTGAATTTATTTGATCATATTTCGATACATAACAAAGCATATAGCTAAATTTATAAATTAAGATAAACCGGCATATCCTACCTGTGAAGGTGGGATATGTTTATTCTCTCGCCTAAATGAAATCAGTAAGAATATGAATAACCTATTAAATATAAAATCATTCCTCAAATTCTTAAGCAGGAATAAAGCCTATACGGCAATCGACGTATTCGGATTGTCTGTTTCCTTAATGTTCGTTATACTAATTGCCGTTTATACCGTACAGGAATTGTCGGTCGACAAGTTCCATAAGGATGTAGACCGCATTTATGTGTTGGCTAACGACAAAGGACCGAGCACGGCCTTGCCAATTGCTTACCGCCTGCAGGAACGCTATCCTGAGATCGAGCAGGTCTGCCCGGTTATTACAACCAATGTGGGTAACCAGATCGTAAAAAACAATGATAAAAAATTAACTGCCAGAACAGTCCCCGTCGATTCTTGCTTCTTTAACTTTTTCTCTTTTAAACTCCTGGCAGGAGATAAGAACCGGGTATTGGAAAACAGAAGCAATGTCGTTCTCTCAAAGACTTTTGCCAATAAACTGTTCGGCACGGAAGACCCGATCGGACAAAGCGTTATTATCGGCGATTCGCTTTCTTTCCTGGTGAGCGGCATTATGGAAGATATCAAACACTCGACGATCCCGTACGCTGATATTATGTTTCGTGTGGAGCGGGCTCATGAGTACAACTGGTCGATCAGTATGGATCATCCCGGAAATGCCGGCTCGACAGTCGCTTTCTTAAAGATGAAGCCGGGTGCCGACCTGCGTCCGAAGATACCGGATATCCTGGCATATTTCAAGGAATCGTTCTGGATTTACCAGCGTGATATGTCCAAAGTAGTGAACTTGATACCGATGAGTGAACTTTATTTCTCTGAATTGAACGATTTCGGATCTGTTCAAACAGGGAACAAGCGTTTGGTCATCGTTCTCTTGTCTGTAGGTATCCTGATCCTGGTCTTTGCCATATTCAATTATATTAATCTGACAGTCGCACAGGCAGGTCAGCGGGCGAAGGAGATGGCTACAAGACGTTTGTTAGGATCGTCACGTGGAGATTTATTCATACGTATGATGATAGAATCGACTTTGCTGACCGTAATTTCTTTCGGAATAGGCTGGTTGCTGGCACATGCGGCGGTTCCTTTTGTGAATGATCTTTTGCAGACGCAGATCGATCTGATGGCGACTTTCACTCCTGGCTGGTGTCTTGCGGGTATTGTCTTGATTCTTCTGATTGGCGTTGTTGCCGGACTGTTGCCGGCTGTATTGATTTCTTCCGTGAAGCCGATCGATATCGTGCGCGGAACGTTCCGTAGGCAGACGAAAATGGTGTTCAGTAAGGTGTTTATCACTTTCCAGAATGGAATCACCATTGCCATGATCGCTGCTTCGATCGTCATGATCCTGCAATCGCGTCACTTGATCAATGCACCGTTGGGCTATAACACGAATAGTATACTGGAGGTTGCGAATGGTTTTGCAAATAACTCCGACCGTAATGCGGCTATCGATGAATTTGGCCGTCAGCCGTTCGTTAAACGAGTAGGGCTGGCTGCCGGGATGCCTTTGAGCGGAAGTAATAATATGTCCAGCGAATATGAAGGCAAATTTCTCGGTTTCCAGCAGTTCATCATGGATAGCACAGCGTTCAATATGTTGGGATATAAGATTGTCCGTGATAACCAATTAGCAGAAAAGAGCTGGTATGTGACTGAAAAAGCCATGTGTGATATGGAGTTGCCACAGGACGCCCCCAGTTTCCTATGGAATAAAAATGCAACGCCGATTGCCGGTATTGTGCAGGACTTTCAGTTGGGAAATATTACGAATGATATGCGTCCCGCCATGCTTCGCATCGACAAACGGAGTGAAATGTTCCCCTGGAGTATTCTTATCGAAGTGGAAGGTAACCCTTATACAGCTTATAACAAAATACAAGAGATCTATAAGGAGGCTTCCGGTGGGTTGGATTTCAATGCCACCTATCTGAATGAACAGGTTCAGAAATCGTTCGAGTCTGAAGTCCGGATGACAAAGATTGTTTCGCTCTTTGCTTCGATTGCAGTTATTATCTCTATGTTGGGTTTACTGGCCATGTCGACTTATTTCATCCATCAGCGTTCGCAGGAGGTGGCTATTCGCAAAGTGTTCGGATCTGATAATCAGGCTATTTTGATCCGTCTGATCGGTTCATTTTTGGTTTATGTGGGTGTGGCCTTTATTATAGCAACACCGATTATCTGGTATTTTATGAACCAGTGGCTGTCCGATTATTCATACCGGATCTCCCTGAATCCGCTAATCTTTATTGTCTCCGGTATATTCTGTCTTGTAATTGCACTTGTAACGGTATTTTTTCAGAGTTACAAAGCTGCTAATGCCAACCCGATAGAAAGCGTGAGCGGCAGGTAGTATGAAATAGAAATGAGTCAATATCAAATAATTTGAATGATGAATAATTTGTTGAACATGAAATCGTTCCTGAAGTTTCTTAGCAGGAATAAAGCATATACTGCGATCGATGTATTCGGATTATCTATTTCACTGATGTTCGTTATCCTGATCGCTGTTTATACCGTGCAGGAATTATCTGTGGATAAATTCCATGTGAACCGTGACCGTATCTGTGTGATCGGCAATGAGGACGGACCGGCTACTGCCGTTCCCATCCCTTACCGTTTGCAGGAAAGGTATCCGGAGATAGAGAAGGTTTGTCCTGTCATCCCGAATAACCTGGATAACCATCAGGTTTTTTATGGCGATAAGAAACTGAAGGCATCGTTGATGTGTGCCGATTCGACCTTCTTCGACTTTTTCTCATTCAAATTATTGGAAGGCGATCCTGACAGAGCCTTGCAGGACCGTTATAATGCGGTGATCTCCGAAACATTTGCCCGTAAAATGTTCGGACAAGAGGCAGACGCTGTAGGGAAAAGTATTCGCATCAGCGATTCCACCTCGGTGATCGTTACCGGTGTGATGGAAGATATCCGTAAATCCGTTTTGCCTTACACCGATATGCTGATACGCATCGAACGTATGGGTGAATTTAACGGTGGTCTGACTAAGACAACCGATAACAATGCCGGTGCAACCGTCGGTTTCCTGATGTTGCATGAAGGGGCTGACCTGAGTAACAGGGCCGACGATATCCATACCTATTTTAAAGAGATCTTCTGGCCTTATAAGATAGATGTATGGAAAGGAGTGACGGTTACACCGCTGAATGAACTTTATTTTAAAGATTTCCAATGGTCTACGCTTGAACGTGGCGACCGCAACTTCGTGCTCGTATTGATGTCGGTCGGTATCCTGATCCTGATCTTTGCCATATTCAACTATATCAACCTGACGGTAGCCCAGGCAAGCCAACGGGCAAAAGAGATGGCAACCCGTCGTCTGCTGGGTTCTTCCCGTATGGAATTGTTCCTGCGGTTGATGATGGAATCTTTACTGCTTACGCTGGTTTCGTTCCTGTTCGGTGTCCTGCTGTCTATTGCCGCAGTGCCGTATGCCAATGAACTGCTGGATACACGTATTTCCCTGACAGAAGCCTGTACACCGGTATGGTTTGCTGTGGCTGCGGGGATAATCCTGTTGATCGGAACGCTTTCCGGTTTGTTGCCGGCCTTGTTGATTTCGGCCTCCAAGCCGATCGAAGTGGTGCGCGGTACATTCCGTCGTCAGACTAAAATGGTATTCAGTAAATGTTTTATCACTTTCCAGAATACGATCACGATTGCTACCCTGGCGGCAGCCCTGATCATGGGTGTCCAGATTCATCATATGATAACGGCCCCACTGGGATATAATACAAGGAATATCCTGGTTGCCGAAAACCAGTTCCGTTCGGACAGCGAGAAAACGGCAGCTATGGACGGTCTGCGTCAGTTGACCTGTGTCAAGTCCATCGGGTTCAGTAACGGTACGCCGTTCAGCGGCACTAACAACCTGACAGGAGTATATGAAGGGAAATCGCTCAGTTTCCAGCAGATGGTGCTCGACAGTGCTGCATTTAAGATGCTGGGGCTTGAGATTGTGCAGGATAACCAGGTTGCATCGGGTAATAACTGGAGCTGGTATCTCTCCGAAAGAGCTCTCCGCGATATGGAATTACCACTGAATGCCCAGTCGTTCAACCTGGAAGGGAATGATCCGGCGCCTATCCTCGGTGTGCTGAAAGATTTCCAGTTACGGAGGATCACGGACGAAAGTTCGCCGGTCATGTTACGCTTCCGCGATTTCAACCAACCGAACAGTTGGCCCTGGAATATCCTGATAGAGGTGGAGGGCGATCCGTTCACCGCTTATAAAGAGATTGCCAGGATTGTGGAAGATGTGACCAAGGTAGAGTTCGAGGCTAAATATTTGGATAGTGAGATACAGGAATCGTTCGACTCGCAGATACGCCTGGTAAAGATTGTTGTGATCTTTGCTCTGATCGCGATCCTGATTTCTCTGCTCGGTTTGCTGGCTATGTCGACCTATTTCATCCAGCAGCGTGCACAGGAAGTAGCGGTCCGTAAAGTTTTCGGGTCGGATAATAAGAGTATCCTGTTCCGGCTGGTAGGTACGTTCCTGATCTATGTGGTGATTGCTTTTGTTATCGCAACGCCGCTTGTCTGGTATGCCATGAAAGAATGGCTGTCGGGCTATTCATACCGCATCAGCCTCAATCCGCTTTATTTCATTGCGGCCGGTCTGTTCTGTCTGCTTATCTCATTTGCCGCGGTCGTTGTACAAAGTTTCCAGGCGGCGAATGCCAATCCGGTAGATAGCGTAGCGAATAAATAGAGAACGAATGACTTTTCCCCATAGGAAAAACAAAATAACGTTTCAGGTTTCAGTTGTTTTTAAATATCTGTATATGATTTGATTATGCTGAAACGTCATCAGGTTCCAAAAGCCTTGCAGTTTTTTTCGGAAAGCTGCAAGGCTTTTGAGTTATATACTAAAGGTTTTTCTGAAACGGATGCCGTCCCGTTTTTTTTCGGTCCCGTCTTATTTTTTACGAATGCCTACCCGTGGAGGGAGCAGTCGTTACCCGTTAAAAAAAGCATATATGTTTCGTTGGCAAAACATATATGTTTTGAGATCAAAAGTCCCTTATTTTGAAATCAAAAGGTAGGACCTTTCTGGATAAGCAATTTATCTCCTTTCAGTTTATTGTCTTGAAAAACAAACGTTCGAATGGACTGAAACCTGAAACGTGAATAATGAATATCTTGGAGAAGAATGCTTTGCGATGTAAAAAAACTAGACAGGACTGTCCAATTATTTGACATGTCCTGAATATCTGTGTTTATGTATATGTTTGATAAATAGCTGTTTATTGTTTTTGGCACGTAATTTGAATATTGATAGGTGTAATAAGAATAGAAGACAAAAAACATTAGTATAGATGAAAACAATATTACGAAACTTTATGAACGTACTGCGCCGTTTCAAGATGGCGTCTTTTCTGAATGTGATAGGGTTGACCGTTGCCTTCACTGCTTTTCTGGTGATTATGATGCAGGTTCAATATGAACGGACTTTCGACCGGTGTTATCCGACCGCATCCCGTATTTGCCGGGTAGATATGAATCACGGCGAAGGAGATATTTATGCGTCAGTAATTCCCCAGGCGTTAGCGAATGCTGCTTTTACTTCGTCTCCGCATATTGAAGCCTATACATTGCTGAATTCTTTTAGTAGTAAAACCTATGTGAACGTAGGAGAGGGAAATGATGAGAGAGGTTTTAAAGAATTATTTATCCCTTGCTATCCGGATTTTCCCAAAGTATTCGAACCGACTTTGGTGGAAGGAATTGCAACTTGCCTGGAAGACCCGGAAAAGGTAATGATATCTGAAAGTATGGCTAAACGGATGTTTGGCAAGGAATCGGCTATAGGCAAAAGTATTCGTTCGAAAGATAGAGTGTTTTATGTAGATGGAATGAACTTTACCGTCGGAGCTGTCTATAAAGATTTTCCGGAGAACTCGCAGATGGAAAACGGAATTTATGCCCGAATGAATAAACACTTTGAAGATGATTGGCTTTCTCAGAACTTTATGGGATATTTATTGCTCGATTCACCTGAATCACGTCAGGTAGCAGAGGATAATTTCAATAGTACATTCGATTTTGCTAAATATAATGTCAATAAAGAAACCCGTTTGCAACTGATACCTATCACTGACATTTATTATATGCCTGGTCAGTTGGATGATTTTATTAAGACCGGAAATGTCGATACGATGCGGTTATTGGTATTGATCGCTTTACTGGTTATCGTCATTGCCGGGATCAATTTTACGAATTTCAGTACTTCGCTGGCTCCGATGCGGATAAAAAGTATCAATACCCAAAAGGTATTGGGCAGTTCGACAGCAAGTTTGCGGGCAAGTTTGGTAGCCGAAGCGGTATCTATTTGTGTATTTGCCTGCCTGTTGGCCTTTTTATTGACCTGGATATTGAACAGGACGGAAGTTTTATCATTCGTCGAAGCGGATACGAATTTACTGCATTATATACCGCTGTTATTTATGGTGTTGGGTATTTCTGTTTTATTGGGGTTGGTAGCCGGTCTGTATCCGGCATGGTATATGACCTCTTTCCAACCGGCACTGGTATTGAAGGGTAGTTTCGGTCTGTCTACTTCAGGACGGAAGTTGCGTACAGCCTTGATCGGTTTCCAGTATGTTGTTTCCATCGGTTTGATTATCGGTTCTTCTTTTATACAGATCCAGAATAACTATATGCGTTCTTACAAGTTGGGATTCGATAAAGACCAGGTAGCGATGGTGACGTTGAGTCAGGATATAGTCAAGAAGTCCGGCGATTTGTTGGTAAACCGGTTCAAAGAGTATGCCGGTATCGAGGATGTAGGATTTGCCAATACCATAGTAGGAGCTTCGGATGTCTATTCAGCCAATGATTTCCGTTATAATAATAAAGAATTTAATAGCGAAATTATCGATGTTTCATGGAACTTTCTGAATGTGATGGGTATTCCCGTCACCAGCGGACGTGATTTTAGCCGTTCGGATGCACAAAGTGATTCTACTTTTGCTTGTATCTTTACCAAGCGGGTTCTGGATGTCGTTCCGGATATGGAACCGGGACATCCATTGGAAAAGAGCTGGATGGGTACAGGTAATATAGTCGGCTTTATCGACAATATAAAGGTTTCTTCCCTGCGTTCGTCTAACAGACCGTTGCTATTCAGGTTGAGTGCAAGATTCGATGTCTTACCTGTTTCCTATATCCGCCTGAAAGTCGGAACAAACGTGGAAGAGGCGGTAGCCCATATCCACCGGGTGATTGCCGATATCGATCCGGCTTATCCTTTCGAAGTCGAGTTTTACGATACGGTATTCAATAATCTCTATCATAAAGAACAATATCTGAAAAAGATGATCACCTTGTTCAGCCTGTTGGCTATCGTTCTGTCGATCGTGGGCGTATTCGGTTTGGTAGTCTTTGAAACACAGTACAGACGGAAAGAGATCGGCGTTCGGAAAGTGTTCGGTGCGACGGTACAGGAGATATTGAATATGTTCAATAAAATTTACCTGAAGGTTGTCAGTATATGCTTCGTCATAGCGGCTCCGTTTGCTTATTACGGAGTGCATAAATGGCTGGAAAACTTTTCCGACAAGACACCGATCTTCTGGTGGGTGTTTGTTTTGGCTTTTGCCGTTGTGGCAGCGATCACGATGCTGACGGTTACTTTCCAGAACTGGAAAGCGGCGAATGAGAATCCGGTGAATAGTGTTAAAAGTGAATAACTAATCTAGTATCGATATTATGAGTAACATTTTAAATTTCAAATCATTCTTTAAGTTTCTGGGACGCAACAAGGGGTATACTGCCATCGACCTGTTCGGCTTGTCTGTCTCGCTGATGTTTGTGATTTTGATCGCAACCTATGTGGTCGGTGAGTTGTCGACCGACCGTTACCATGAGCATGCCGACCGTATCTACGTTTTGACGGATGGTCAAATGAGCGGTTCGGCTTATCCGTTGGGTACTCGTCTGGAGGAACATTATCCGGAGGTTGAAAAAGTCTGTCATACAATGACCCGTGTCTTTGAAAATACTCCGATCCAAAACGGGGAGAATAATGTAACGGCAAATATGATGCTTGCTGATGCGACTTTTTTCGAATTTTTTGATTTCCCGTTAGTGCAGGGGAGTAAAGAGCAGGCATTGGCGGCAAAGAACTACGCCGTGATCTCCGAATCTTTTGCGAATAAGTTTTTTGGAAATGAAGACCCGATGGGGAAAACGATCCGTATCAATGATAAACTGTCGCTGATGGTGAATGGTGTGATGAAGGATATCCGGAATTCTGTTATCCCGGATCAGGATATCCTGTTCAGGATCGAAAATATCAATACCTTAATTCCTGAAGGTTGGATTGCTAACTACAACAGTTATGGAATGACCAATGTCTTTGTGATGGAACAGGAAGGTGCAGATATTACTTCCCGGTCGAAGGATATCATGGATTGGTTCAATACCTTTGTACCGGCATATATGAATGGATCTGTAAAGGGACTTAGCTTCATTCCGCTGACAGAGTTATATTTTTGGGAACAGACCAATCCGTATGGATTTTATGCGATAGAAAGAGGCAACTGGCAGTTTGTGATGATCTTGTTATCAGTCGGTTTGCTTATTTTGTTGTTTGCCGTCATTAATTACATCAACCTGACAGTGGCACAGACCGGTTTCAGGGCGAAAGAAATGGCCACCCGTCGTTTGCTGGGTTCTTCGAGGAAAGAATTGTTTTCCCGCTTGATCATGGAATCGACATTGTTGACAACTATTTCTTTCTTAGTTGGTTTGTTGCTTGCTTTCTTCTTTGCTCCTTTTGTAAGTGATCTGTTACAGAAGAAAGTAGATCTGGTTGAAATGATCACTCCGTTGAATGGTATGGTTGTGATATTGCTGATCGCCCTGATCGGATTTATAGCCGGATTGTTACCGGCAATCGTTATCTCGAATGCGAAACCGATCGAAGTAGTGCGGGGTACTTTCCGTAAACAGACGAAGATGGTATTCAGTAAGTTCTTTATTGTTTTTCAAAATACGATCACGATTTGTCTGATTGCAGCTTCTGTTACCATGTTTTTGCAGGTGAAGCATCTGATCAATGCTCCGTTAGGATATAATTCAGTCAATATTATCGATATAAAAGGAGATGAATTGCCGGAGAATCAATCCTGTAATACTCTGGTGAGTGAGTTGAAACAGTTGGGTAGCGTCAACCGGGTAGGATTAGGACAAGGTACTCCTTTCAATATGGGAATGAATTATAATGCCCGTTACGATGATAAGATGATTCCTTTCCAGATCATTCGTTGTAATAAAGAATATAGCGATATTCTGGGGTTTGAATTCCTGCGTGATAACCATGTAGCCGATACGGATAAATATTTTCTTGCCGAAAGCTCGGTGAAAGCTCTGGAATTGAAAGAAGACGCTACGGATTTTGATTTCAGCGCTTGGGGAAAACATCCTGTTGCCGGTATTGTAAAGGATTTCCAGTTACGTAATATAATACAAAAGAACTCTCCGGTCGTTCTGATTCTCTCTGAAAGCAAAGAGGAACTCGATCGTCCTCATAATATCATCGTAGAAGTGAATGGCGATCCGTTTACTGCCCGCCGGGAAGTGGCTGCCACTTATAAAAAATTGACCGGTTTGGAATTTACAGGTAAGTTCATGGATGAACAGATCGAAGAATCATTTACGGTTCAGAAAAGAACTTTGACAATCGTTATGACCTTTGCCGGTATCGCGATCCTGATCTCGTTGTTGGGGTTGCTGGCCATGTCGACTTACTTTATCCAGCAGCGTTCGTCTGAAATAGCCGTGCGCAAGGTCTTCGGTTCTACCAATGCACAAGTGCTTGTCCGGTTGGTGAAAGCCTTCCTGACCTATGTGGCGGTTGCCTTTATCATCGCTATACCGCTGATCTGGCATTTTGTGAACGGATGGCTGACCGATTATTCGTATCGGATCGAGCTTTCCCCTTGGATTTATGTCGTTGCCGGAATGTTCTGTCTGATCGTCTCGTTTGTAACTGTGTTTATACAGAGTTATCAGGCAGCAACAGCCAATCCGGTAGAAAATATAAAAGATAATTAGGCTTTTGCCTGATTATCTTTTAACCAAAGCAACCGAAACCTTTTACATATTATATATAGCTAATGAATTAGTAGTAACATATAGAGTAACACCACAATGAACAATGTATTGAATTTTAAGTCCTTCTTTAATTTCCTGGGACGAAACAAGGGCTATACGGCGATCGACCTGTTCGGTCTGTCCGTCTCGCTGATGTTTGTGATCCTGATTGCAACCTATGTGGTTGGCGAGTTGTCGACCGACCGTTATCATGAGCACGCCGACCGTATCTACGTTTTAACGGATGGCGAAATGAGCGGCTCGGCTTACCGGGTAGGTTATCGCCTGGAAGAGCGTTATCCGGAGATCGAAAAAGTATGCCATACCATGACCCGTGTCTTCGATAATGTCCCCCTCCGGAACGGAGAGAATAATATGACGGCAAACCTGATGCTTGCCGACACGACTTTTTTTGACTTCTTCAGCTTCCCTTTGGTACAAGGAAGTAAAGAGCAGGCTTTGGCTGCCAGAAACTATGCCGTGATCTCCGAATCTTTTGCCAATAAGTATTTTGGAAATGAAGATCCGATGGGTAAGACGATCCGTATCAATGATAAATTGACATTGGTAGTCAACGGAGTAATGAAGAATATCCGTCACTCTGTCATTCCGGATGGGGATATCCTGTTCCGGATCGATAATATCACAGCTATGGCACCTGAAGGGTGGTTCGCTAATTACAACAGTTATGGGGCTACCAATGTCTTTGTCATGGAGCGTGAAGGAGCCGATATCACTTCACGGGCAGATGATATAGTGGATTGGTTCAAGACTTTTCTTCCGGGATACAAGCACGGGGCGATGAAGGCTGTTGGGTTTGTTCCGCTGACAAAGTTATACTTCTGGGAACAAAACAGTCCGTTCGGAAGATATAAGATAGAAAGAGGTAACTGGCAGTTTGTGATGATTCTGTTGTCGGTCGGTTTACTTATCCTGTTGTTTGCTGTCATTAATTACATCAATCTGACGGTGGCACAGACGGGTTTCAGGGCGAAAGAAATGGCCACCCGCCGTTTGTTGGGTTCTTCAAGGAAGGAATTGTTTTCCCGTCTGATCATGGAATCGACCTTGATGACAACCATCTCTTTTTTTGTCGGTTTGTTGTTAGCCTTTTTCTTTGCTCCTTATGTGAGCGACCTGTTGCAGAAGAAAATAGATTTGGTTGAAATGATTACTCCATTGAACTGTATGGTTGTGATACTGTTGATCACCCTGGTCGGATTTATAGCCGGATTGTTACCGGCAATCGTTATCTCGAATGCGAAACCGATCGAAGTGGTACGGGGTACGTTCCGGAAACAGACGAAGATGGTATTCAGTAAATTCTTTATTGTTTTTCAGAATACGATCACTATTTGTCTGATTGCCGCTTCCGTCACCATGTTTTTACAGGTAAGACATCTGATCAAGGCCCCGTTAGGGTATAATTTAGTCAATATTATCGATATAAACGGAACAGAGCTGCCTGATAGTAAGATGTACGAGACCCTGGTGAGTGAGCTGAAACAGATGGCTTGCGTCAATCGGGTAGGACTGGGAGATGGCACACCATTCGATATGGGTATGAATTATACTGCCCGTTACGGTGATAAGGAAATACCTTTCCAGATACTTTATTGTAATAAGGAATATTGCGATATCCTGGGCTTTGAAGTCCTGCGTGATAACCGGATTGCCGATCCGACAAAGTATTTTTTGTCTGAAGGATCGATGAAAGCTCTGGAATTGAAAGAAGATGCTACCTCTTTTGATTTCGTTGCCTGGGGTGTGCATCCTGTAGCGGGTATCGTAAAAAACTTTCAGTTACATAATGTATTGCTGGAGAATCGTCCGGTAGTTATCATTCAGACAGAAAATAAAGAAGAACTTAATAATCCTCGTGATATCCTGGTAGAAGTGAACGGTGATCCGTTTGAAGCCCGTCAGGAAGTAGCAGCTGTTTATAAAAAACTAACCGGAATGGACTTTACAGGTAAGTTTATGGATGAACAGATCGAGGAATCGTTTACGGTTCAGAAAAGGACGTTATCGATCGTTATGATCTTTGCCGGTATTGCGATCCTGATCTCGTTGTTGGGACTGCTGGCCATGTCGACTTACTTTATTCAGCAACGCTCGTCTGAAATAGCGGTACGTAAGGTTTTCGGTTCGACAGATGCACAGGTATTGATCCGGTTGGTGAAGGCTTTTCTTACTTATGTGGCGGTAGCTTTTATCATCGCCATACCGTTGATCTGGCATTTTATGAACGGATGGCTGACCGATTATTCCTATCGGATCGAACTTTCCCCCTGGATTTATGTTGTTGCCGGACTGTTCTGTCTGATCGTCTCGTTTGTAACTGTGTTTATACAGAGCTATCAGGCAGCAATAGCCAATCCGGTAGAAAACATAAAGAATAATTAGGCTTTTGCCTGGTTGTCTTTTAACCGGAATGACCAAAACCTTTTACATAATTATTATAGCTAATGACTTAGTAGAAACATTTAGAGTAACACTGCAATGAACAATGTATTGAATTTTAAGTCCTTTTTTAATTTCCTGGGACGAAACAAGGGCTATACGGCGATCGACCTGTTCGGTCTGTCCGTCTCGCTGATGTTTGTGATCCTGATTGCAACCTATGTGGTCGGCGAGTTGTCGACCGACCGCAACAATGAAAATGCTGACCGTATCTATGCCGTAAGTAATGGTCAGGATATCGGATCGGCTTACCAGATTGGATACCGTCTGGAAGAACGTTATCCGGAAATTGAGAAAGTCTGTCATGTTTTATGCCGGATATTCGACAATACCCTGATCCAACGTGGAAATGAAACGCTGACAGCCAATCTGATGCTGGCCGATACGACATTCTTCGACTTTTTCAATGTTCCGTTGATACAGGGGAACCGGGAACAGGCTTTGGCCGCCAGAAACTATGCGGTGATCTCCGAGTCTTTTGCGAATAAGTTCTTTGGTAAAGAAGACCCGATGGGCAAAACGATTCGTATCAATGATGAGTTGACACTGGTGGTCAATGGAGTGATGGAAAATATTCGTCATTCGGTCATTCCCGATCAGGATATTCTGTTCCGGGTCGAGAATATCAAAGCGGTAGGACAGAATATGTTTGACGATTATAATAGTGCCGGTGTTGTGAACATCTTTGTGATGGAGCGTAAAGGTACTGATATTGCTTCCAAATCAGAAGAGGTAAGAGACTGGTTCAATACTTTTTTCTGGATATATGAAAGAGGCTTTTCTACAGAAGTTGTATTTATCCCGCTGAATAAGTTGTATTTCTGGGAACCGGAGGGATCATTCGGCGCTGTTACAATAGAAAAGGGAGACTGGAAGTTTGTGGTCATTCTGCTTTCGGTCGGCTTGCTGATCCTACTGTTTGCCGTTATCAATTATATCAACCTGACGGTGGCACAGACAGGATTCCGGGCAAAAGAGATGGCTACCCGGCGCTTGCTGGGCTCTTCGCGAAAGGAGCTATTTACCCGCCTGATCATGGAGTCGACCTTGCTGACGGCTATTTCTTTTGTAGTCGGTTTATTCCTTGCCTTTTTCTTTGCTTCTTATGCCGGCGACCTGTTGCAGAAAAAGATAGAGATCACCGAGATGATCACGCCGGTGAATGGTATTATCGTCATTTGTCTGATCGTCCTGGTCGGATTTATTGCCGGGTTGCTGCCTGCCATCGTGATATCGAATGCGAAGCCGATCGAAGTGGTACGGGGTACGTTCCGTAAACAGACGAAAATGGTGTTTAGCAAGTTCTTTATCATTTTCCAGAATTTGATAACGATCTGTCTGGTAGCTGCCTCGCTTACTATGTTTTTGCAGATCAGGTATCTGATAAATGCTCCGTTAGGATATAATACGGTAAATGTGCTCGATATCTATGCAAGAGAGTTGCCTAATCAGAAGAGCAGTTATACCCTGGCAAACGAACTGGAACAACTGGCGTGTGTCAGCCGAGTCGGACTGGCGGAAGGAACTCCTTTCACTATGGGTATGAACTTCAGTGGCCGTTACGATAATAAGAGTATCAGTTCACAGGAGTTTCGGGGCGATCAGACCTATTTCGATATTCTGGGCTTTAAGATACTGCGTGACAATCATGTCGCCGGATCGGTCAAATACTATCTCTCTGAAGAGTTTATGAAAGCCCTGGAACTGCCGGAAGATGCTGCCTCGTTCAAGCACAGGGCTGCGTTCGATACGCCATTGGCCGGTATCGTTCAGGATTTCCAGATGAATAATATCCTGATGCAAAAACTTCCGGGACTTGTGATACTTTGTTCAAACCGGGAAGATATGAATCCGCGCAATATCATTGTAGAGGTGAAGGGGGATCCGTTTGCAGCCCGTAAAGAGATAGAGGCTGTTTACGAGAAATATACGGGAATGGAATTTACAGGAATGTTCATTAACGAGCAGGTAGAGCGGTCGTTTGCCGCCCAGCAACGGACCCTGAAGATCGTATCGATCTTTGCCATGATTGCAATCCTGATCTCTTTACTGGGTCTGTTGGCGATGTCAACCTACTTTATCCAGCAGCGTTCTTCCGAGATAGCAGTACGTAAAGTCTTCGGTTCGACAAATGCGCAGGTACTTGTCCGGCTGGTAAAAGCGTTCCTTACCTATGTGGCAATCGCCTTTATCATCGCCATACCGATAATCTGGTATTTTATGAATGGGTGGCTTTCGGATTATTCGTATCGAATCGAGCTGTCTCCCTGGATTTATGCGGCAGCCGGTTTGTTCTGCCTGTTCATCTCGTTCTTTACCGTATTGGTGCAGAGTTACCAGGCGGCAACTTCCAATCCGGTGAATAATATAAAAGATAATTAAGTTAGCCATATATAAACAACACAAAGAAATGAAAACAATTATTCGAAATTTTATCAGTGTATTGCGCCGTTTTAAGATGGCAACTATTCTTAACATCCTTGGATTATCTGTGGCTTTTGCCGCTTTTATGGTGATAATGATGCAAGTGGACTATGATAAGAACTTCGATACGTTCCATAAGAATGCAGATAATATCTACCGAGTGGAGTTTCAGTGGGATAAGGAGTCGACACAGGCTGTCCTGTCACGTCCGATGGCTAATGTTTTTATGAATTTCTCTCCGCATATTGTGGCAGGGGCGGTTACCTCTCCGTTTTATAATGAAACATTTTATTCGGTCGATAAAGGAGTAGAAAAAAGTACCTATATGGAACCGACCATGATTGTTGATCCTTCTTTTACGGATGTCTTTGACTTCGATATATTGGATGGTTCGGTAGATGCTCTGAAAGAACCGGGTAAGGTGCTGGTTCCGGAAAGTTTGGCGCGTAAAATATTCGGAGAAGAGTCGGCTGTTGGTAAACAGATTACAGCAAAGGAGAGTAAAGGACTGTTGGTCGGTTTTTTCACTACACCGGAAGGAAATTACACGATAGGTGGCATTTATAAGGATCTTCCCCTTAATAGTATTATCCGAAATGCTATTTTTTTGAAGATGGATGAGAAAGCTGATTTGCATAATTGGGGAAATTCAAGCTATAACTTTTATGTCCGTCTTGACCATCCTGAGTCAGCAAAGGATCTGGTGAGCGATTTTTTAGTCTATTATAAAAAGAATGAACTGGGAAAGAATATGTCGTGGTATTCAGGTGAGCCTAATTTTCGCTTGACTCGTTTACCGGATGTACATTATGCAACGGATGTAACTTTCGATATGACTCCCAAGTCTAGTCGGCAAACGGTATTGGTTCTTATCGCTATTTCATTGGTCATACTGATTATTGCAGGTATAAATTTTACTAATTTCAGTACGGCACTGACGCCGATGCGTGTGAAAAGTATTAATACACAAAAGGTGTTGGGCAGTTCCGATGGCGTATTGCGCTTCTCGCTATTGATGGAGGCTGTTTGTATCAGTACGGTGGCTTATTTACTGGCTTTGTGGATGGTCCATATGGCTGGCAACAGTACGATAGCGAAGTTGGTAGATGCGGATATGTCTTTGTTTGCCCATCCGTTGTTACTTTCCGCAACGGCTTTGATCGCATTGCTGACCGGACTGCTAGCAGGTTTGTATCCTTCCTATTATATGACTTCTTTTTCTCCGGCATTGGTTTTGAAAGGGAGTTTCGGTCTGTCTCCGGCAGGACGAAGATTGCGTAATGTGCTTATATGCATACAGTTTATAGTTTCTTTTACTTTGATTATCGGTTCGATGTTTATGTCTTTGCAGAATCGTTTTATGCAAAATAGTCCGTTAGGGTATGATAAGGATCAAATAATTGTGACGAACCTGACTGCACCTGTATTGAAGAGTTCGGACGCTTTCAGGAGTAGCCTGAAGACTTTTTCAGGTATAGAGGATGTCACTTATGGTGAGTTCATGCTATCGAGCCAGGATCAATATATGGAGTGGGGGCGTGAATTGAAAGGCGAGAATATACAGTTCCAGTGCATGCCGATAGATCCGTCGTTTCTTAAGGTCATGAATATTCCTGTGACTGAGGGCCGGGATTTCCGGGAGGAAGATGCTTTGACAGCCGAAGGGGCTTTCATATTTAATGAACGGGCGAGAAATCTATACGATATTAGTTTGGGGGATAAGATCGATGGAGCCAACATAGTCGGCTTTATTCCGGATATAAAATTTGCGTCCTTCCGTACAGAAGTTACTCCTATGGCTTTCTATGTGCGTGGTAAGGGGTATGGCGGTGGAGCGGATTATGCTTATATAAAGGTAAAGGGTGATTCGAACCTGCAAGCAGCAATGGCTCATGTGAAAAGTGTACTAAATGAGATACATCCGGATTATCCGTTTAACGTTAAGTTCTTCGATCAGGTATTAAATACTTTGTATGAGAAGGAAGAGAACCTGAGTTCGCTGATAACCCTATTCAGTTTGATTGCCGTGTTCATTTCGATGGTCGGAGTATTCGGACTGGTGGTATTCGATAGCCAATACCGCAAAAAAGAAATCGGTATACGAAAAATAATGGGCTCGACTACTTCCGAGATCCTGATCATGTTTAATAAGACTTACATATATATATTATGTATCTGTTTTGCCTTGGCGGCTCCGGTTGCCTACTATGCCATCCATAAATGGCTGGAAAACTTTGCCCTCAAGACACCGGTTTATTGGTGGGTATTTATGCTTGCTTTCTTATTGGTTTTCTGCCTCACCATTCTGACGGTGACTTTCCAGAACTGGCGGATAGCCAATGAAAATCCGGTGTACAGCATAAAAGATAATTAGGCATATTCATGGTTTGTTTTGTCTAATTATTATACATCAGTGTCCAAATATTAGACACATCCGGCAAGGCGTTATATTTATAACGCCTTGTTTATTATTGGCTTATCTCTTTTGGCACAGTATTTGAATTATATTGGCCAGAAAGAAATGAACTATAGATATGAAGACTATTATTAGAAACTTGTTAAGTGTATTGCGCCGGTTTAAAATGGCGACGCTGTTGAATGTATTGGGACTGAGCATTGCTTTTGCAGCCTTTATGGTAATCATGATGCAGGTCGATTATGACAGGAATTTCGATAAATTCCATAAAGAGGCCAACCGGATTTACCGGCTGGAAATGAAGTGGGGCGATGATGATGGTTTACAAGCAGTTCTCTCCAGGCCGTTGGCGGATGCGTTTTTCAATTTCTCACCGCATATTGTTGCCGGTGCACTGGCTTATCCGATGTACAGCCAAACGGTTTTTCTGGCCGATGTGGGCACAGGAGAGCGGGTCAGCTATATGGAGCCGAATTTGCCGGTCTATTCTTCATTTGCCGATGTGTTTACTTTCGATATGCTGGATGGTTCGGCAAAGGCTCTGGAAGATCCCGAGAAGATACTGATTCCGGCCAGCATGGCACAGAAGATATTCGGTACGGAGTTTGCCGTCGGTCGTCACATGAAAGCGGCAGATACACAAGGACGCTTTTCGGGAATGTTTACCATTGCCGAAATCGATTATACGGTAGGAGGAGTTTATCGCGATTTTCCTGTGAATGGTATTCTTCAGAATGCTGTCTATTTGAAAATAGATGATAAAGAAGGATTGCATGAGTGGGGAAACTCCAGTTACAATGCCTATCTGCTTCTGGACAGTCCTGCATCGGCTGAAAACCTGGTCAGCGAGTTTCTGGATTATTACAAGAAAAACGATCTGGAGAAAAATATGTGGGGAAACAAAACTGCGAATTTCCAGTTGACCCCATTGCCGGAACTGCATTACGTAACGGATGTAGCCTTCGATATGGCTCCTAAAACGAGCCGGCAGACGCTGTTGGTGCTTATCGCTATCGCCTGTGTGATTATCCTTATTGCAGGAATCAATTTCACCAATTTCAGTACGGCACTCACGCCGATGCGTATCAGAAGCATCAATACACAGAAAGTATTGGGAAGTTCCGATGGTACCTTGCGTTTCTCCCTATTGATGGAAGCGGTCGGTATCAGTTTCATCGCATTTATATTGGCACTGGTGGCTGTCTATCTGGCTGCTGATACTCCACTCAAGGCATTGGTCGGAGCTGATCTCTCGTTGACGGCTCATCCGGTATTGATTAGCGTAACCGGCGTGCTTGCCATCCTGCTTGGTGTGTTGGCAGGACTTTATCCGGCTTACTATATTACCTCTTTCTCACCAGCCCTGGTGTTGAAGGGTAGTTTTGGACTTTCTCCTAAAGGACGGTTGCTGCGGAATGTACTGATCAGCGTACAGTTCATCGCTTCGTTTGCTTTGATCATCGGGGCCATGTTTATGTATATGCAAAACAACTACATGCGGACAAGTTCCCTGGGATACGACAAAGATGAAATTATCGTGACCGACCTGACTGCTAAAGTTATGAAAAATAAGGATTCTTTCAAGAATCGTCTGAAGTCTTTCTCCGGGATCGAGGATGTGACTGCTGCAGGATTTCAGTTGTCGGGACAGGACCAGTATTCGACTTGGGGACGTGAGTTGAATGGTAAGCATATCCAGTATCAATGTCTGCCGGTCGATCCCTCTTTCCTGCAGGTATTAGGTATTCCGGTCAATGAAGGACGTGACTTCCGTCCCGAAGATGCCTTGACGGCAGAGGGTGTCTACGTTTTCAACGAATCAGCCCGGAAAGCCTACGATATTCAGTTGGGTGACAAAATCTACGGAGCGGAAATTGTCGGTTTCTGCCCCGATATTAAAGCGGCCTCTTTCCGTATGGAGGTTACGCCGATGGCCTTTTACGTACCCGGAACCAGCCGTAACGAACAATCCACCTTCGGCTACATCCGTGTGGGAGCCGGAACGGACAAGCTGGCAGCTATGGAGCATGTAAAAAAGGTGCTGAGTGAAATCCAATCGGATTATCCTTTCGATGTCCGCTTCTTCGATGATGTACTGAATAATTTGTATGAGAAGGAGACAAACCTGGGGGCATTGATTACCCTGTTCAGCCTGATCGCTGTCTTTATCTCGATGGTCGGGGTTTTCGGTCTGGTCGTGTTCGACAGCCAGTATCGCCGGAAGGAAATAGGTGTCCGTAAGGTATTGGGTTCGACTACTTCTCAAATCCTGATCATGTTCAATAAAACATACATACGTATTCTGGCAGTTTGTTTTGTACTGGCAGCTCCGGCGGCCTATTATGCCGTCAATAAATGGCTGGAAAACTTTGCTTATAAAACTCCGGTTTACTGGTGGGTATTCGCCTTGTCTTTCGCTCTGATTTTCTTTATCACGATCCTGACAGTGACTTTCCAGAACTGGCGGACAGCAAATGAGAATCCGGTATATAGCATAAAAGATAATTAGACAGATTCATGGTTTGTTTTGTCTAATAATTATACACCTGTGTCTAAATATTGGACACCTCCGGCAAGGCGTTGCATAAGCAACGCCTTGTTTTTTACATATTTATGTCTTTGGCACATTATTTGAATGGATTTAGCCAAAATGATATAACGGATAGCGCAGCATAAGAGGATATATCATTCAGATTATAATGTTAATTCGATACGATTATGAAAACAATTATCAGGAATCTGTTGGGAGTAGTTCGTCGGTTTAAAGTGACAACCCTGTTGAATGTATTGGGACTTAGTGTTGCCTTTGCAGCTTTTATAATTTTAATGATCCAGCTGCAATATGACTGGGGATTCGACAGGTATCAGAAAAATGCGGAACGGATTTTCAGGGTAGGACTTTATACGCCGGACTGGGGAAATCAGGTAATCGTATCTCCTCCTTTTGCCAATGCTTTTATTCAATCGTCTCCTCATATAGAGAAAGGAGCATTGCTTTTTTCCAGTGGAAGCCGCTTAACGCTAAAGGCGGAAACCGGAAAGAATGATGATGTCGGTTTTTGGTGTATGGTAAATGCCATGACACCTGAATATGCGACTATTTTTGATTTCCGGATGTTGGAAGGTAATGTAGAGAGCATAAATAATCCGGGTACTGTTCTGATACCGATGAGTTATGCGCAAAAAATATTTGGGAACGACCAGGCTGTGGGTAAAATTTTGAAGGATAATAATTTATCTTTTACAGTCGGTGGCGTATATAAAGATTTTCCGGCAAATTCCGTGATACAGAATGCTGTATATTGGAGAATCAATGGAAAAGTAGATCAGGATAACTGGAATGCGAATGGTTATCAGTTATATGTTTTATTGGACAATCCCGATAAAAAAGATGAGATAATAGCAAATTTTAAAGAACATTTAAACAGACAAGAGTACGACTGGAAAACACGTGATGTAAGACTAACCCGATTAACTGATATTTATTACGAAGCGGATTCGCAATTTGATTCGCTGAAAGATAAGGGTAATCGTACGTTGGTATTGGTTTTATTTACAGTCGCTATATTGATATTGTTCATTGCCGGTATCAATTTTACAAATTTCAGTAATGCGTTGGTCCCGATACGTGTCCGTAGTATTAATACGCAGAAAATACTGGGAGGTTCTGATAAAGTATTACGTTGTGCTATGCTGGTAGAGGCGGTACTAATCTGTCTGGTCTCTTTTATCATATCGCTGTTTATTGTAAGGGGAATGGGGAATACCTGGCTTGCAGATATGATAAGTGGAGATATGTCGTTGGCTTCCAATATTCCTTTGTTGGCATTGACGGGGATATTGGCCATAACAGTGGGAGTTTTAGCGGGGGTATATCCTGCCTGGCGTATCACTTCTTTTTCTCCGGCATTGGTGTTGAAAGGCTCATACGGGTTGACTCCTGCCGGAAGAAAATTAAGAAGTCTTCTTATTTCTTTCCAGTTTGTCATCTCTTTTGCATTGATCATAGCCGCTTTGTTTATTTATTTGCAGAATCGTTACATGGTTGCTTCCTCCTTAGGTTTTGATAAAGATCAGGTTGCTATTGTTGAGTTGAACGGGAAGTTGATAAAGAATACAGGAACATTGGAAAGCCAGTTAAAGAATGAGTCGTCTATACAAGAGGTGGCTTTTGCCGAAGATTTATTGTCAGGAGGGGATCAATATTCTACTTTTGGACGGGGCTACAGAAGCAATGATCTAACATTCAAATTATTCACAGTTGATCCTAATTTCCTTCAGGTAATGAATATTCCGGTTATATCCGGTCGTGCTTTTTACCAGGAAGATGCAGCATCGGCAGGAGGAGCTTATATCTTTAATGAAACAGCCAGGTTGCAGTATGACCTGGTGGCAGGTGAATATATTACAGGAAATGCTTATGTTGAAGTACCTCCTGCCGTGATCGCCGGTTTTATAGATGATGTAAAGTATGCTTCTTTCCGTACCACTGTCGAACCGATGGCTTTTTATGTACCGGCTGAAAAAGATTTTCATCCGAGATATGCCTATATAAAGATAAAAGCCGGAGCCAATATCCGCGAAGCCATTGCTTCCATTGGAAAAGCGTTTACTTCGGTAGACAAGGATTTTCCGGTCGAGGTATCGTTTTATGATACGATCTTGAATAATCTTTATAAACGTGAATTGAGTATCGGTTGGCTGATCTCCCTGTTCAGTCTGGTAGCTGTTTTTATTTCGATAGTAGGGGTTTTGGGCTTAGTGATCTTCGAAAGTGAGTATAAGAGAAAAGAAATAGGTCTCCGAAAAGTACATGGTGCAACTACCTCACAGATATTGATTATGTTCAATAAAGTATATGCGCGTATTTTGGTAATTTGTTTCATACTGTCGATACCTGTTGCTTATTATGCAATGAACCGGTGGCTGTCATATTTTGCCTATAAGATACCTTTGTATTGGTGGGTGTATGCAATTGCCTTTATTTTTGTTTCAGCTATCACGATCCTGATTGTTTCGTTCCAAAATTGGAGTACAGCCAGCGAAAATCCGGTAGAAAGTATAAAAACAGAATGAGAATCATGCAACCTCTGTAAAATTATTACGTATTTTATAATAAAGTTGTTTGTGGGAACGACCTTAAATCGAAGTAATAATTAATCGATATGAAAACTCTTTTTAGAAACTTTATCAGTGTGCTTCGCCGTTTTAAAATGGCGACACTTCTGAATGTGTTAGGATTAAGCATCGCTTTTACCGCTTTTATGGTGATCATGATGCAGGTAAATTACGACAACAATTTCGATTCCTGCCAGCCGGAAGCCAATTCGATCTATCGGATGGATATGGATTTTCAAGGTAGCATGAGTGCTGTTATCAGCCGTCCTTTTGCAAGAGGATTTACAGAATCATCCCCGCATGTAAAAGCCGGAATGATTATGTCTTCCTGGAATTCCGAGTTGTTTTATAGTGTAGATCGGGGAGGAGAAAGACAGAACTTCAAGGATCCCATTGTAAATGCAACATCCGGGATTACCCGTGTTTTTCATTTTGATATGGTGGAAGGGAACGAGACTGCCCTGGATCAGCCGGAAACAGCTATGATCCCAGAGAGTATGGCACGCCGCCTTTTCGGAAATGAATCGGCCATAGGTAAACGTCTGATGAGTGTGGAATCCGAAAATACACTGGCTACGATTAGCGGTGTCTTTAAAGACTTCCCCCGTAACTCGTCTGTCCGGAATATAATTTACCGGCAAATGTCCGATAAAGAAAATTACAATGAGTACGGCAACCAGAATTATTTCTTTTTCTTCCGTCTGGATGATCCTTCCAACATAGAAGTTGTCAAAGAAAACTTCAAAAAGAATTTCGATGCCTCCCAGCAATTCGGAAAAGATTTCAAGTGGGAGAAAGACGGCATCGAGCTGATGATGACACCGCTGCCTAAGTTACATTTCCTGACGAATGTCTCTTTCGATTCCATGCCGAAAGCCAGCCGGCAGACGATGCATGTACTGTTTGCGATCGCTTTTGTCATCCTATTGATAGCCGGTATTAACTTTACTAATTTCAGTACTGCTCTGACCCCGATGCGTATCAAGAGTATCAATACGCAGAAAGTGTTGGGTAGTCCCGATAGCGTGCTCCGGACGAGCTTGTTGGGAGAAGCTGTCATTGTGAGTATCGTGGCTTATCTTATTTCGCTGGGTTTGTTATTTATTGCCGGGCAGACTTTTGTCGCATCTCTGGTAGATGCTGACATGTCTTTTTCGGCACAGTCGGGTATCATTATGACTACAGCTGCCATAGCTGTGGCGGTAGGTGTATTAGCGGGTATTTATCCGGCTTGTTATATCACTTCTTTCCCTCCGGCGTTGGTGTTGAAAGGCAGTTTTGGTTTGTCTCCGAAAGGGCGGGTACTTCGAAGTGCACTGATAAGTATCCAGTTTGTCGCTTCATTTATCCTGATCATCAGTTCTCTGTTCATGTATTTACAGAACCGGTATATGCAAAATACCCCCTTGGGATATGATAAAGACGAACTGATCGTGGTTGAATTGAACAGTAAAGTCAATAAAAACCAGGAAGTCCTGACCAGCGAGGTGAAGTCATTCTCGGGAATAGAAGATATCACTTATGCGGAACAGGTTCTGTCCAGCCGTGACTTTTATATGGGATGGGGACGTATGTACAAAGACCAGGATATCAATTTCCAGTGTATTCCTGTTTCTCCCTCTTTCCTGCGTGTCATGGGAATCGAGATAACAGACGGTCGTGATTTCCGCCCCGAAGATGATTTGAAAGAAAACGGGAGCTATATTTTTAATGAGAAAGCCCGGGAGATGTATAATCTAGAACTGGGAGAGAAGATCGATGGCGATGAGATCATCGGTTTCATTTCGAATGTCAAGTTCGCTTCTTTCCGTAATGAAGTGTCGCCGATGACTTTTTATGTATGGGGAAAGCACTATTGGGGACGGGAGGTCGACAGTAAATATTACGCAGCTGCCTATGTAAAAGTAAAGGCAGGCAGTGACTTGCGGGCGGCTATGAAACATGTGCGAGCCTGTTTAACAAAGATAGATCCGATTTATCCTTTCAAAACTACATTCTATGACGAGATCCTGCAGCAGACATACGAAAGGGAATTGAAGATCAGCAACCTGATCACTCTGTTCAGCGTTATTGCGATCTTTATCTCCATTGTCGGGGTATTTGGCCTGGTTGTATTCGAGAGCGAGTACCGCAGGAAAGAGGTGGCTGTCCGTAAAGTGTTGGGATCGTCTACCTCCCAGATACTGGTCATGTTCAACAGAAGCTACCTGATCATCCTTGCCGCTTGTTTTGTGCTGGCTACTCCGGTCGCTTTCTATGGTATGTACCGTTGGCTGGAAAACTTCGCTTATCGTACACCGATGTATTGGTGGGTATTCCTGCTGGCTTTTGTTATTATCTCTGTTATTACTTTCGTTACGGTCACTTTCCAGAACTGGCATGTAGCGAACTCCAATCCGGTTGAGAGCATAAAGTCTGAATAACACTGCTTCTTTTATTTGTTTCGATGTCTAATAATTATACATAAGTGTCTAATTATTAGACATTGTTTTTTAAGGGGTGATATGCAATCTTCTTATACACAGTCGGTTTTAGTTTTGGCATGTAATTTGAGTGATGGAAGTAAAACATCAACAATAATGAAAACAATACTAAGAAACTTTCTGAGTGTATTACGCCGGTTCAGGATGGCAACCTTTTTGAATGTGGCCGGACTGGCTGTAGCTTTTGCTGCTTTTATCGTCATTCTGATACAGGTGAATTACGAACGTAGCTTTGACCGGTGCCATCCGACAGCTGATCGGGTCTTTCGTATGGAACTGACGGAAGCAGGGACTTTTGGTCTGATCATGCCTCGGGCTTTTGTAGAGTCGGTTATCCAGTCATCACCCCATATTGAAGCAGGCACCCTGATTTATCCCTATAACCCGGCTATTTATTTTTCAGTAGTGGAGGACGGAAAGAAAGTCGGTTACCGGGAACTGGTACAAACCTGCCATCCGGATATAACCAAGGTTTTCGATTTTCCGATCATTGAAGGAGACCGTGATTGCCTGAATGATCCTGAGAAAGTGATTCTGCCGGAAAGCATAGCACGTAAGATGTTTGGTGACCAACCGGCTGTAGGAAAGGCGATTCATGCAGAAGAAGATGTGGAGTCGAAAGATAACCGCGAGTATACGGTTGGAGCGGTCTATAAGGATTTTCCCGGTAATACCCAGATGCGTAATCTGATCTATACGGCTATTGGTGAAACCTACCAGCGGGATAATTTTAAAGCTAGTAATTATGTTTGTTATCTGTTGTTGGATAATCCCGGATCGGTACAGACCGTAGTTGATAATTTCAATGCAAATTTTGACTTCTCCAAAATAAACAAAAAAGAGGATGTACACATCAGGCTGACTCCGTTGACAAGCGTTTATTATATGAATGAGAGTCAGGATGGCACGATTTTTCGTAGCGGAAATAAAGAGGTCTCTATATTATTGTTCTTTATTGCCTTGTTGATCATCGTTGTGGCTGGCATTAATTTCACGAATTTCAATACAGCGCTAACGCCGATGCGTATTAAAAGTATCAATACTCAGAAAGTACTGGGAAGTCCGGATAATGTATTACGCAGGGCACTGCTGATCGAAGCGGCTATAATCAGCCTGTTTGCATGGTTTGTCAGCCTGTTCATCGTTTATTTGCTCGGTTCTGCCGGGACACTGCCGTTTATCGAAGCAAATCTGAATATACCGGATAATCTACCGATCGTGTTACTGACGGGAGTAGTCGCGCTTGTTACGGGGATTATTGCAGGTCTATATCCTTCGTGGTATGTAACCTCTTTCCCTCCTGCTTTAGTCTTAAAAGGAAGTTTCGGTCTTTCTCCGTCTGGGAGAAAATTACGGACAGTATTGATCGGAGTTCAATATATCGTTTCCATACTGTTGATAACCGGGGCTTGTTTTGTCCGTTTACAGAATAGTTATATGCGTGACTATTCATTGGGGTTCGATAAGGACCAGATTGCTATTGTCAGTCTGAGTAGCGATATATATGTGAAGTCGCACGAAACATATGTCAACCGTCTGAAAGAGTTTTCCGGTATCGAAGATGTGGCGTTCTCTTTGGAAAAGGTGGGTTCGCAGGACGGATATAGCACGAATAGTTGTTCTATAAAGAATAATGACCTGCGGTTTTTCATGATCTTCGTTTCGGAAAACTTCCTTCGTGTCATGGGAATCCCGGTGGAGGAAGGACGTGATTTTTTTCCGGCAGATGAATTATCGGAGACTCCTTCGTATATCTTTAACCGTAATGCGAAACAGGCAGTAAGTATAGAAGCAGGCGATAAGCTGGAATCGTGGGCTTCCGGTACTATTGTAGGGCTAGTGGGTGATGTGAAGTTTACGTCCCTTCGAAAAGGAGAGAATAATATCGGTTTCGTGACCGGGATGCCATACCCGTTGACTGTTTCCTATATTCGTCTGAAAGCCGGTACAAACATCAATGACGCCGTATCCCATATTCGGAAAACAATGGCAGATATAGATCCTGCTTATCCGGTCGATATAGAATTCTATGATGCGGTATTCAACGAATTGTATCATAAGGAAGAAAATCTGCGCAGTCTGATTACCGTTTTCAGTCTACTGGCTATCATTATATCGCTGGTAGGAGTTTTTGGACTGGTTGTGTTCGACACCCAATACCGCCGGAAAGAGATCGGTATCCGCAAGGTACATGGTGCAACTATTCGTGAGATATTGGAGATGTTGAACCGTTCGTATATCTATATTGTCCTGCTATGTTTTGCATTGTCTGTGCCTCTCGCTTATTACGGCATTAGAAAATGGCTGGAAAGTTTTGCCTATAAAACTCCGATATATTGGTGGGTTTTTCTGCTGGCACTGGCGATCGTATTGGTAATAACCATTGGTACGGTGACTTTCCAAAGCTGGAGAACTGCCAGTACCAATCCCGTGAATAGTTTGAAATCGGAATAAAAATAGAAGGCTGAATAGCTGATATTTTACCGTACCCCGTTTCAATGTCTAATAATTTGACAATAGTGTCTAATTATTAGACATTGTTGTTTGATGGTTATGAGGCAATATATTGGTATATAATAGTTTAAAGTTTTGGCATGCATTTTGGATGGTGAAAAGTAAATACAAATAATATGAAAACAATATTAAGAAACTTTCTGAGTGTATTGCGGCGTTTCAAGATGGCGACCCTTTTGAACGTAGCTGGGTTGGCTGTTGCTTTTGCTGCCTTTATCGTTATTTTAATACAGGTGAACTATGAACGTAGTTTTGATCGTTGCCACCCGACTGCCGATCGGGTATATCGTCTTGAATTAACTCAGACAGGTACTTTTGGATTGATCCTGCCCCGTGCTTTTGTAGAGTCGGTCATCCAGTCGTCACCCCATATCGAAGCAGGTAGCCTGATCTATCCCTACAATCCTGCTGTCTATTTTTCTGTTGTGAAGAACGGGCAGAAGATCGGTTACCGGGAGTTGGTACAAACTTGTCATCCGGATATAGCCAAAGTTTTCGATTTCCCGATCATTGAAGGGGACCGCGATTGCCTGAATGATCCGGAAAAAGTAATCCTGCCTGAGAGTGTAGCCCGCAAGATGTTCGGTGACCAGCCGGCTGTGGGAAAAGCACTTCATGCGGAAGAAAGTGTACAATCGAAAGATAACCGCGAGTATACGGTAGGAGCAGTTTATAAGGATTTTCCCGGTAATACCCAGATGCGTAACCTGATCTATACAGCTATCGGTGAAACCTATCAACGAGATAATTTCGGAGCTAGTAATTATGTTTGCTATCTGTTACTGGATAATCCTGAATCAGCACAGACCGTAGTGGATAATTTCAATGCCAACTTTGACTTCTCCAAGATAGATAAAGGGGAGGATACACGTATCAAACTGACTGCGTTGACAAGTATCTATTATATGAATGAGAGCCAGGACGGAACGATCTTCCGAAGTGGAAATAAGGAAGTGACCATGTTGCTGTTCTTCATCGCTTTATTGATTATCATTGTGGCTGCTATCAACTTTACGAACTTCAGTACATCTCTGACGCCGATGCGTATCAAGAGTATCAATACCCAGAAAGTATTGGGTAGCCCGGATGCCGTATTGAGACGTGCCTTGCTGGTGGAAGCGGCTATCATCAGCATGGTTGCCTGGCTGTTGAGTTTGTTCGTTGTCTGGATATTGGGACGTACGGAAGCTTTGCCTTTCGTTGATGCAAACCTGGCAATAGTAAGTAATCTGCCTGTTATATTACTGACCGGAGTTGTTGCCTTGGTTACCGGTATCGTTGCCGGATTGTATCCGTCATGGTATGTGACCTCTTTCCCTCCGGCATTGGTACTGAAAGGTAGTTTCGGACTTTCACCTTCCGGGCGTAAATTGCGTACTGTGCTGATAGGTATTCAGTTTGTCGTCTCTATCCTGCTGATTATCGGTGCCAGCTTTGTTCGCCTTCAAAACAATTATATGCGTGGATATTCTTTGGGATTCGATAAGGATCAGGTCGCTATTGTCCGTTTGAGCGGGGAGATATACAATAAATCGCATGAGACGTATGTGAACCGCCTGAAAGAATATTCGGGTATCGAAGATGTGGCTTTCGCCATGGAAAAAGTAGGTTCGAAGGATGGTTACAGCACCAATGGCGGTTATATAAAGGAAAAGGAGTTTCAGTTCTTTATGATAGCCGTATCACAGAATTTCCTGCGTGTCATGGGTATTCCGGTAGAGGAAGGGCGTGATTTCTCGCCAGTAGACAAACTGTCGGAAGATTTTGTGTATATCTTTAACCATGCGGCTAAGATGGAAATGAACATGGAAGCCGGTGATCAGGTAACATCGTGGAAAACAGGTCGTATTGTAGGTCTGACCGGTGATGTGAAGTTTACTTCACTCCGTAGCGGAGAGAATAATATTGCTTTTGTGACAGGTAATATACCTTTTCCTATGACTGTTTCTTATATCCGCCTGAAAGCCGGAACAGATATACGCGGTGCTGTTTCCCATATCCGTAATACGATGGCAGATATAGACCCGTCTTATCCGTATGATATCGAGTTTTATGACGAGATATTTAACCAACTGTATCATAAGGAAGAGAACTTGCGTAGCCTGATTACGGTGTTCAGTATACTGGCTATTATTATATCGCTTGTAGGTGTCTTTGGGTTGGTTGTATTTGAAACCCAATACCGCCGGAAAGAGATCGGTGTCCGCAAAGTGCATGGTGCGACGAATATGGAAATATTGGAGATGCTGAACCGTTCGTATGTTTATATTGTCCTGATCTGTTTTGCACTGGCTGCCCCGGTAGGATATTATGGCATTAAAAAGTGGTTGGAAAGCTTTGCCTATAAAACACCGATGTATTGGTGGGTATATTTGTTGGCCTTGCTGATCGTATTGGTTATTACTATCGGTACCGTCACTTTCCAGAGTTGGAGGGCATCCAATGCCAATCCGGTAGATAGTTTGAAATCGGAATAATGATTATGACCCTATCCTTTCCCGGATAGGGTTTTTATTTTCCTGGTTGTTCCTGCTCCATTCCCTGAAGGTTTGTCCGGATAGTTGTTTGAATGTGCGGCTGAAACTGGAGGCGTGTGTAAAACCTACTTTTTCTGCAATCTGTTCCTGTGTCAGTTCCGGGTGGGAGTGAGCCAGTATTTTTGCATATTCTATCCGTTTCAGGTTGATATAATCAGAGAAGCTGCACTGATATTCCTGATTGATCAGTCTGGAAATATAGGTACGGTTTGTACTGAGCATCCGGGCAATCTTTTCTATATGCAGATTATTTTGCAGAAATATCTGCTCTTCATCGATCAGTCTGTTGAAATGGGGAAGAAGTTTATAATGAGCTTTCGTGGTGATTTCCCTTTTATCTGTTTCATCTGTCTTTTCGTTACAGGACTGTTCTGCATCATAAAACGAAACAGTCTGCTTTTTATGATGTATTTTATAACCTGTATAATAGAGAAACCCCGCCCAGATAAGCAATAATATAGCTTCTGTAATAGGATTGCCTACGAAAATGATACGTTCACCTGCTGTGGCTATAAAAGCATTCAATATGATCAGCAATGCATACAGTATCCATATTTTGCATGAATATACATTCCCTTTTCTGCCGCAGAATAAAGTCAATGCCCAGAAAAGGCTGGCAGAGAAAGGTAACAGCAATATGAAATATTGTAGTATGCGCATGATGTATACGAATTGAAAATAGATTATTCTTTCAATTTTTCTATATATTCGGTAGGAGACATTTTTTCGATGCTTGAAAAGTAACGGTAAAAGCTTGAACGTGAGGTGAAACCACTTTTAAACATTAGTTCTTTTACGGTACTATCTTTATGCAATGCCGCCTGTTCCTTGAAATACTGGAGGCGGATAAAGTTGATATATTCCCTGAATCCGGAGAAACCGTTGTAACGCAGTACATTTGTAAGTCTGTGCTCGTTGGTGTTCATCTCTCCCAGTAAATCGGACAAAGAGTATTCCGGATTTATAAACGGCTTTTGTTCTTTCATCAGGCTCTGTAGCTGATTGTTCAACTCCAGCACAGTAACAGAGGCTTCCATTTCCCGGACAACTTCGGCATTTTCCGATTTCAGTTGTTCCGCCGGGTTAGGAGGGAGCGACAACGGGTTCTCATTGCGCAGGTAAAGCCTGTTCAGATAGATCATCGGTACGATGACCAGATAACCGAATATGTTGAAACTCAGACCGGAAGTTCCCAGCATCAACCATATATATCCTGACATAATGAGTCCGAAGCAGCTCATATAAATAACCGTAGAATGATTTTGTTTACGGCGGTAGGGTATCCAACGTTTAAAGAACAGGAACAGAAAGTTTACGGAAGGAGTAATGACACTGACAATAAAAAGGAATATTCTCAGGATTACATCCTGTTTATCAATATGTTTTATAATATCCGAAAAAGACCTTAGTTTCGTATATTGACCGTTGAAAAGCTCATAACAACAAGCGATACATGTAATGAGTATGATCGGAATACAAAAGTTCGTGATACGGGACAATGTCAGCCATCCGGGTTTCAGCGAGGCCAGGGGGAACAGGGAGAAGAACTGGAAGAATATAACTGTACGCACAATATGCCATAAAGATAGATGATCAAGTAAAAGGATTGCACGGTCCGGCAATCCTTTACCTCCTTTCCCATATAAATAGACCCATTCAGTATTGTCCAGCAACAAGAGTATAGACAAAGTGATGGCGAGAAATCCCCATGCTCTTTGTAGCTTGTTGTCGGAAGAACGTATCAGGACAATTGTGCCCATGACAAGCCCTATTGCATCAAGAGATAATTCGGTGCATAATACATGAATATTAACCATTTTCGTTCTTTTGTCTTAAGTGGGCAAAGATAATTTATCCATAAAGAAAAGGCTGTTTAAGCTTGTTTCAAACATGTCCCATTCTGGCGAACCTCGATGAAATGGGACGTTTTTGAGGGATATTTTCAGATATACCTCCTTTATTTTGTCATTTATCGACTATGGATGCGACCGTCGTACCGCCTGTAACCTTCACGGCTGTCCGCAACATATCCAGCGGACGGCCGGTTTCTAAGTTGTTCCGATATAGATAAGGATCGTTTTTCCTCCCGGGCGGGAGAACTTTTTTGATATCGTTCCATCCTATGATCATTCCCGGAAGTATCTGCAAATAAAATGGGAATGTAAAAGTCTTCTTTTTTGCCATGTTGTTCTGTTGTCGGTTCTGTTGGTTCAAATCCTGTTTTTCTGCCGGATATGGTCGGATAGATATCCGGGATTGGTTACAAAGAAAATAGTCTTTGTTCAGATATACAAATCATTAACATAATCATGAGCATTATTAAAGGTAGTTCCGTTTTGTACATTTTTATTGGGAATTTGTTCCCTCTTCCCATTTTTTCTGTCGTCCGGTCATAGAGGCGGAGCGGATAGATATTCGTAATATTGCAGTGGAAAATACTAAACAAAAGCGGAATGAATAACCTTGAAAAATCCAGGCACAGAAAGCCTGTTCTAAGTACTTTGATTTTGTGGCTCTCTGTGCTGACGGTAAGTGCACAGACAACCACCTTGCACCCGGTTGCTTCCAACGATTGCGGCGTGGACGGCAAACAGCCGTTTCTGGTGAAAGGAGATAATTATACGATGCCTGATGAGATAGGCGGAAGCGTGACTGCCCGGACATGTAATTTCGGCGGAACCGTTATTTATGCTTTCGACCGGATGGATATTCAGGCCGATTATCAATTGGAGGTCGTTTATCTCTCTGACAGTGAGCGCCGGCAGCGGATCGTTGCCGATGGAAACGAGGTACAGTCTCCTGTCGTGTTGGAAAAAGGGAAAGAACAACGTTACCGTATCGACCTGCCGAAAAAGGCATTTGCTTACGGGCAGCTGGTATTGGTCTTTGAAGTATTGAAAGGACCGAATGCATTGGTATCGGAACTGAACCTGTATTCTTCTAACCCGAAGAAACCGGTTCCGTTCGAGGGCGATCAGAAACTGGCATTGTCACATACGCAGAGTTATCAGGTCGATACGACGGTGAATGCGGAAGAACATTTGCCGGTTTATACAGCTATCCCTTACAGTGTGCCGGGCGTATATGATCCGGTTCTCTCGCTGAACGGTACCTGGCAATTCAACCCTTCACCGGAAGCCGGTTTTCAGAACCGGGAGGCAGAGGCTGGCGGATGGTATCCGATCATCGTACCGGGCCAGTGGTCGATGCAAGGATTTAAAGTCGATTCTGCCGGATTCGGCGGATACCTGACTACATTTACTTTACCGGCTGACTGGAAAGGTAAACAGGTTAAATTACGTTTCGACGGTGTATCCAGCGAATGTACCGTTTGGCTGAACGGAAAAGAGATTGGGACCCATATGGGAGGTATGACTGCGTTTGAACTGGATGCTACACCGGCATTGCAACCGGGCGTGAACAGATTAGCACTGAAAGTCCGTAGCGAATCGCTGGCCGATATGCTGGGTAGCCTGACGCAGTATGCCGCTCACCAGCTCGGAGGTATCACCCGTAAAGTAACGCTTTTTGCCGTTCCCGATGTGCATATCTCGGATATACGCATTGTGACGGACCTGGACGAAAAATATAAAGATGCCGACTTAAAAGTCTACCTGGCAGTAACGAACTCCGGGAAAGAAACAGAAAAGAATATCGCTGCCCGTCTCTCTATTGCCGGACTGCCGGTTGTGCTGGACCGGCAGATTCCTTCATTGGCTCCTGGCGAGACATGGAACGGATGGCTGACCGGAACAGTGCGTGATCCGCAAAAATGGGATAACGAACATCCTTATTTATATACGATGAAGATAGAATTGGAAAATGGCGACCATACGGCAGAACAGATCGAGAAACGCTTCGGTTTCCGCGAAGTACAGATAGAGGGAAACCGTCTGCTGGTAAACGGAAAACCGGTGAAACTGAGAGGTGTCTGCCGCCATGAAGCACATCCGCTTACAGGCCGTGTCATGACACCCGAACTGGAACGGAAAGATGTCGAATTATACCGGGCGGCAAACTGTAACTTTATCCGTACATCGCATTACCCTCCCTGTGAAGAGTTGCTTCAGGTCTGTGACGAACTGGGTATGTTCGTCGAGGTGGAGGCGCCTGTCTGCTGGATCGGCCATCATGCCAATGAGAACTGGAAAACACTCGATTATCAGGATAGCAAATACTATCCGTATGTCTTACAGGCAAATATGGAGACAATCCATTTTTACCGGAATCATCCTTCTGTGATCTTCTGGTCGATTGCGAATGAATCTTACTGGAACAAGGAATTTGCCCAGGTGGAAGTCTATGTGAAAAAAGCCGATCCGACACGTCCGCATACGTTCCATGATCAGGCATACGGCGGTTTCAACAACCAGGGAAGCACGGCCCCGATAACAAATATCCATTATCCGGGACCGGACGGATATAAGGTTGCTGCCAAAAGCGAACGTCCGATGGTGTATGGCGAGTACTGCCACCTGAATGTATATAACCGGAGTGAATTGGTAACGGATCCGGGTGTACGCAGCGACTGGGCGCTGGCTTTGTCTCCTACATGGGATAATATGTATAAGACGGACGGTGTGCTGGGTGGCTCTATCTGGTCGGGTATAGACGATATTTTCCAGATGCCGAACGGAGATGCGGTCGGTTATGGTCCTTGGGGGCCGATCGACGGATGGCGTCGCCCGAAGCCGGAATATTGGGATATGAAGAAGATATACAGTCCTGTCCGGGTACATACTGCTCAGTTGTCTCCGGCAAAGGAACTGACTGTAGCATTAGAAAACAGATATACTTATACGGATTTCAGTGAGTTGCAGATCCATTGGAAATACGGGGAGGAGCAGGGTATCTCTTTTGCTTCGATCCGGCCGGGAGAGAACGGTCAGATACGTATCCCGATCGAAAATCCGGATAAGGCGAACGAACTTTATCTGTCATTCACCGATCCGCGCGGTTTTGTAGCCGACGAATATATCATTCCGGTCGGCAAACAGGTCCAGAACGAATTACTTGAACTGCAACCGGTAGCTACTCAGCTGAAGAAAACAAATGACGTTTATCGTATTACAGGTAAAAACTTTTCCTGTGAGGTGAGCCGTACGACCGGACAGATCCTGTCATTGAAGCAGGGAAAACAGGAAGTCCTGAACGGCGGTCCGTGGCTGATGGCATTGCCTTTGAACGGCGGTGGCTGTTATCCGAATCATAATGCGAACACACCGTTGTTTAATGATATCTGTACCGAATGGAAACCGGCGGAGATCGATGCAATCAAAGACGGAGACGATGTGATCGTTAGCGTAAAAGGAAGCTATAAAGAGTTTGAAGGAAGTTATAAGCTGATTATCAATGCAGGAGGAAAACTGTCCGTGAGCTATTCTTTCGATGCGCTGGCAGACGTGAATCCCCGTCAGTGGGGACTGGTTTTTGAGGCTCCGGCTACGTTCGATAAAACGTTTTGGCGTCGTGACGGTTTGTGGAGCGTTTATCCCGACGATCATATCAGCCGTCCGGTAGGTGAGGCGGAGCTGTTCTACTCCGGTTTGCCTTCTCATCTGAATCCCCGTGTAGAACCGAGCTGGTCATGGAGCTTGGATTATAATGAGTTGGGAAGTAACGATTTCCGTTCTACGCGTCGGAACATCTGGTATGCGGGTCTTACAGACCATGCAGGGAATAAGGTGACAGCTGTTTCCGATGGAAAGCAACACTGGCGTTCGTGGTTAGAGAAGGATCGTATCCGTTTCCTGGTTGCAGATTTCGTAACGGCAGGAAATGAAATGTTCCTGGGCAGTTATTATGCCCCGTTCAGGAAGCCGTTAAAGAAGGGAGATACGATTGGCGGAACAGTGATGTTGTATGTAGAATAAATTCAATTATAGAAAGGGAGTCTTTTTCTATTTATATATATGCTAAATAGAAAAAGACCCCATACTAATTCAATTTACCCTATGTCCTGTCCTGAAATAAGTTGACAGTCTTGAAAAAAAATAAGTTTCAAAAAGGACT
>NZ_QUGR01000049.1:271-615 GCF_003479145.1 Parabacteroides sp. AF18-52 | reverse complement strand
GTACCGGAAGGTGCGGCTGGAACACCTCCTTTCTGGAGCGCAGAGTTCGTTATCAAGTTAACTAAAGGTATTAGTTAACTTGTACTACGGTTGAATATGTATAAAATATAGATCTGCCGACAATAAAACGTCGGCAAGAGAGAAAAATGATGCTGAGGGAAACCAAGGCAAAGTTGACAGTCCTATAGCTCAGTTGGTTAGAGCGCTACACTGATAATGTAGAGGTCGGCAGTTCAACTCTGCCTGGGACTACAAAAGAGTTGACAGTTGACAAGTGAAAGTTGACAGTTAACAGAATCTCTAAAACGGGGGATTAGCTCAGCTGGCTAGAGCATCTGCCTTGC
>NZ_QUGR01000049.1:0-261 GCF_003479145.1 Parabacteroides sp. AF18-52 | reverse complement strand
GGGGGATTAGCTCAGCTGGCTAGAGCATCTGCCTTGCACGCAGAGGGTCAACGGTTCGAATCCGTTATTCTCCACACAAAGATTACCGAGACATAAGAAACGTAAGTAATCAAAAAAGATCTTTGACATGATGGACAACGTAAAATAAAGTAACGAATAAAAGAGCAAGCTGAAGATATATCAATCCGATTCACATTAAGTTGTGACCGGACAAAAGAAAGTAAGCAAGGGCAGACGGTGGATGCCTTGGCTCTCGGAGGC
>NZ_QUGR01000048.1:0-831 GCF_003479145.1 Parabacteroides sp. AF18-52 | reverse complement strand
GAACGAGGTGAGGGTAGGGCGTAGCAGGGCCTTTATCTTTACGCCGCAATTGTTGGGAGCGGGGAAGCAACAGGTCTCTTTACCTGCTGTCGTAATCAGCGGCTCGATACGCGACCGTCAGGATCGTCGGGAGGCGGCGCTTTCTCTCTGTAAAGAATGTACTGTTCCTTATCTTCGTATCCGTGACAGCCGGAATGTTTCTAAAAATATCACTTACCATATTTCCATACCTTATGCCTCATGGATGCAGCATGCCATGTTGCTATTGAAACAGGAAAGTCGTGAATGTTGCGGCAATGAACTCTTGGCGGTAGATACGCTGCAATGCGATTTGGGTTTGGCTGCTGTGGCAGGTATTCCTCAATTGCCTGTTGTAAAGATGAAACTGCATCCGGAAGAAGCAGTGAAACCGAAAGTCGTAAAACCGGAACCGGCAGCTGTTACAAGACCAAAGTCAACAATGGTTTCAACGTCAAAAGTAGCATCTGCAACTACTGAGAGTGTGGTACTCTATTTTGATTACCCGATTGGAAAGGACGATATTCATCCCGACCTAAAAAACAACCGTTACGAGATCGACAAGATCGACCGGTTGATTGCCCCCCTGCAGAGAACGCATTTTGCATCTGTCAAGTCCATCCGTATCTGCGGTTATTGCTCGCCTGACGGTAATTATGGGGATAACGAACGTCTTGCTGAAGCCCGTTCGCGTTTCTTCTCCATTTACCTGCGTAGTATGTACGGCGTTCCCCGCGGACTTGTCAAGGTCTCATCGGTGGCGGAAGACTGGGAGGGGTTGGTGGATCTTTTGATGCGTGATAATCCTCCTTA
>NZ_QUGR01000047.1:0-978 GCF_003479145.1 Parabacteroides sp. AF18-52 | reverse complement strand
GAACGAGGTGAGGGTAGGGCGTAGCAGGGCCTTTATCTTTACGCCGCAATTGTTGGGAGAGGGGAAACAACAGCTTTCTTTACCAGCTGTCGTAATCAGCGGCTCGATACGCGACCGTCAGGATCGTCGGGAGGCAGCACTTTCTCTCTGTAAAGAATGTACTGTTCCTTATCTTCGTATACGTGACAGCCGGAATGTTTCTAAAAATATCACTTACCGTATTTCCATACCTTATGCCTCATGGATGCAGCATGCTATGTTGCTATTGAAACAGGAAAGTCGTGAATGTTGCGGCAATGAACTCTTGGCGGTAGATACGCTGCAATGCGATTTGGGTTTGGCTGCTGTGGCAGGTATTCCTCAATTGCCTGTTGTAAAGATGAAACCGCATCCGGAAGAAGCAGTGAAACCGAAAGTCGTAAAACCGGAACCGACAGCTGTTACAAGACCAAAGTCAACAATGGTTTCAACGTCAAAAGTCGCATCTGCAACTACTGAGAGTGTGGTACTCTATTTTGATTACCCGATTGGAAAGGACGATATTCATCCCGACCTAAAAAACAACCGTTACGAGATCGACAAGATCGACCGGTTGATTGCCCCCCTGCAGAGAACGCATTTTGCATCTGTCAAGTCCATCCGTATCTGCGGTTATTGCTCGCCTGACGGTAATTATGGGGATAACGAACGTCTTGCTGAAGCCCGTTCGCGTTTCTTCTCCATTTACCTACGGAGTATGTACGGCGTTCCCCGCGGACTGATAGAGGTTTCTTCGGTGGCGGAAGACTGGGAGGGGTTGGTGGATCTTTTGATGCGTGATAATCCTCCTTACCGTGATGCCGCCTTGCGCGTAATATCCCGCTATGGTATTTTCAACGGACGGGAAAAGTATTTAATGGAATTGCAGGGAGGTTCTCCCTATAAAGATATGCTGAGACATTTTTTTCCGAAGCTGCGGCGCATCGAGGTGATCGTTCG
>NZ_QUGR01000046.1:0-978 GCF_003479145.1 Parabacteroides sp. AF18-52 | reverse complement strand
TGTACTGGCACTTATATCCATCCATTTAGCCAGGGTGGCTTGTTTTCCGATGAATTCTCCTCTGCGGCAGATATAAGTCCTTTTATTTACAGTACAAAACCCGTCAGTGTGATAACAAAGACCGAATAGCAAGAGGTGCAGATGAGCCACCTGGCGGTCGATAATGTTGTTACTTTGCATCCGTTTAAACATCGAACGGGGTGTCTTGATAAAAGTTTGTCCGAGAAGGTCCCTAACAGAAGAATCTTTCGTAAGTAATTCATTTTCAATCTTTTTCTTTTTCATAACAATACAATTTAAAAGTGAAAAATTACTGAAATCGAAAATGAAATTAGTTTGTTGTTCTTAGTTTTCTGAAAATGAGCGATATAGACTATGCAGTGAAATCGTTTTGTCCTAAGGTCTGCAAGGCTATATAAATATAGAAAGAACTTTTTATAAAGATATATAAGCCTCCGGCATTTTTTCAGATTACAGCAAAACAAAGAACTTACTTCATTTAATCTCTCTGCAAAGGTAGATATGAACATCTCCGGATTATAGTACCAATTTTACCCGTTCTGTATTTCTTAGAATGCTGTTTCACAGCGGGTTAATAAATATTATTTTTTGTCTGTTGATTTGACTTTGTTTTTTAATGTTTTTATAAACTCTTGTATTTCAGTGTAATAGTCCGAGTATTTGTCGAATAGTTTCATGTTTTTGCAAACGGTACTCGCTGCATACTTAAATATGAAAAACGGATTTATAAATTCAGCGATCTTCTTGTATGAATAATCACCGAACAGACCGTTCTGCTTCAGTCCGGCAAAAAGTGAGATCATAAAAGCCACATACTCTTCAGGAACATGTTCGTTGTTCTTTTTTTTTATTCGTATTAATCGGTTTACGCATAATCTTTTAGTATCATGCTGTAAAACAACATTCTATGCTAACTAAACCGATCTCCTTTTCCTTGAAGCATATATCTTTCACCTT
>NZ_QUGR01000045.1:0-1078 GCF_003479145.1 Parabacteroides sp. AF18-52 | reverse complement strand
ACAGACTCATGGCCCATGCCTTTCGAGATCAGTTCTTCGGATATACCTTTTTCCAGGGCCACGCTTGCCCAGCTATGCCGCGCTGTATAAGTGGATAGGTCCGCCCCGACCAAACTTCCCAGCCTTTTCAGACGCTTATTCTGAAGACGGAGCGCACTTTCATACTCCTTTCGGGAGGGAGTGGCACCTTTCAGAACAGGAAACAGATAGGGACTCGAAGCATCCCGGTAACGCGACAGCAGCTGTTTCATCACAGGCAACAATTGTATTTGTAGTTCCTGACCGGTTTTACGCCGGACATAAACGATCTTGCCGCCACGGATATTCTCACGCCTTAAGTGGGCCAGGTCGACAAAAGCCATTCCACGGGCATAGTAGGAGAAAAGGAACAGGTCGCGGGAAAGGGACAGTCCCGGAGACGGCAGTTGCAGGGCGGCAAGTTCAAGGATCACTTTTTCCTCCACCGCACGTTTACGCGTTTTCTCAATACGGGTATGAACATGGCTGAAAAGCATCGGAACCGCTTCCACCAGACCTTCCCTGACCGCACGGTTCAGGACGGAACGCAGCACACGAAGATAAAAAGAGACCGTATTGGCACAAAGTCCCGTACCGAACAAATAAGATTCATATTCTTTCACGAGAACAGGGTCCAGTTCATCCAGGCGCAAGTCACTACCTTGACGGAAACGGAGAAAAGAATTCAGTGTGCTCCGATAATGACGGGCCGTCTGATCCTTACCTCCGGCAAACAGTTCCCCAATCAGTTTCTCCACATATTTTGTCAGGTTGGAAACCGTGAACCGTTCCTTACACGCTGCCACGATATCGTCCAGCGTAAACACTTTCTTCTTCTCCATCGAGCAGACCACCTGACGGACCGTACGGCAATCACGGACCAGATGTTCGCGTATGCCGCGCAACTCTTCACTCCGTTCCCCCTCACTTCCGGCAGGAATATGCACCTCTTCCCTTTCACTTATCCATTCACCAGCGGAGACACGGTAGGGTAGCCGGATCTTTCGGGTTTCACGACGGTAAATCAGCTGCACGTAAAGCGGCATGCGCTTTTCTCCGG
>NZ_QUGR01000044.1:0-1356 GCF_003479145.1 Parabacteroides sp. AF18-52 | reverse complement strand
GGTAAATACAAATTATCACGTAGAAGAAAACTGAACTTTGCGGAAATAAAGGAACAGGCGCAGGAGTATTTTGATGAGAAATTTGAAAAGGGAAATTTCTTTTTTGATGATGCTGTAACGAATAAAGGAAGAGAGAGATTTCAAATGTCTTCATTTTATTTACATCAAGCTTGTGAGAATTACTATTATGCCATTCGTTTGACTTTTACTTTACGAAATAACAAACAACACAATCTTTCTAAGTTATCTTCTTCTGTAAGGCGCTATATCGATGATCTGGGAACTGTGTTTCCACAAAATACACCTGAAGAAAAACGACTTTTTGTACTTTTAAAAGCAGCCTATGTGGAAGCGAGGTATACCCCGTATTTTGTAGTAACGAAAGAGGATATCGACGCCCTTATCCCGAAAGTCGAATTGCTCAGGGATATTGCGAAACGGATTTGCGAGGCGAAGATAAAGGAGTATGGGGAACAGAGTACTATATAGATGATACCAGCCTGACCCCTGTACAACGTTTAAGTATTCTCGAAGAGCCGTAACGGTTTGTAGAGATTGTTAAATCTATATGTGAAAAACAGTTTATTAACAACAACAATTAAACAGCAACAAAATCATGAAAAAAGAGATTTTATTTATACTGCTCAAAGACTTTGCCGATTGGGAAGGCGCGTATATTGGCCCGTACTTAAATTTCGGCTGTGGGCCTGATATTAAGAGTAAATATGTGGTCAAAACGGTGTCGGTGACAAAAGACCCTGTCATTTCGTGCGGTGGTTTCAAGATATTGCCCGATTACAGCATCGACGATATTCCTGCCGATTATGCGGGAATCGTATTGATCGGTGGTATGAGTTGGTTTACCCCGGAAGCCGAATTGATTGTACCGTTAGTAAAAAATGCCATCGAGAACAAGAAACTGGTTGCAGGTATCTGCAATGCTTCTGTTTTTCTGGGGATGCACGGGTTTCTCAATGAGGTGAACCACACCAGTAATGCATTGGAATACATCAAAGCGTTTGCCGGAGCAGGCTATAAAGGTGAATGCCGCTATATCGACAGCCCGGCAGTAAGAGATGGTAACATTGTAACAGCCAACGGATTTTCTGCACTGGAGTTCTGCCGTGAAATACTCTATGCTTTGGATGCATATACTCCGAAAATGATAGAGAAAAGCTATCGAATGAATAAAACAGGCGTTTGGGAAGCACCTGAGGTAGAATAAACATGAAATATTTGAATCAAGAAATAGAAACGTAATGCAAGTATATGATTTAGAATAAAAAGATTAAGTCAGTCCGGCTTTTTTTATACATTTGTGTGTTTAATGTTGTACATAATCAAGCATAATGAAAG
>NZ_QUGR01000043.1:0-1399 GCF_003479145.1 Parabacteroides sp. AF18-52 | reverse complement strand
TGTCCTGTCCTGAAATAAGTTGACAGTCTTGAAAAAAAATAAGTTTCAAAAAGGACTAAAAAACTCCGTCCTGTTATAAGTTTACAAATTTAGCACTAAAAGAGTTTCCTGCAGCTCTTTTAGTAGCTTTTTTTGCGGATCGATAAAACTTCTGATGTATTTCTTCAGGAGTTTTATATGAATGAGCACTGTGCAGCCTACGCGTATTATATAGCTTCACAATCTGCTCAATCCGTTCTTTAGCATGCTCCAGATTCAGGAATGTTTCTTGATTGATCCATTCAGTTTTAAGTATACCATTGATTCTTTCAGCTAAAGCATTCTCATAAGGATCCCCGTTTTGAGTTACGCTGACTCTCATTTTGGCAGTCCTGAGTATCTTTACATATTCTTTACTACAATATTGACATCCCCGGTCTGAGTGATGTATAATGCCGTTAAGTTCAGACCATGAAAGTGTTGTCATTGCCATATTCAAAGCATTAATGCATCCTTCTGTATCCAAAGACGAATGTAGGCAATACCCAATAATTTTACGTGAAAAAGCATCTGTTATCAATGACAAATACGCAAATCCTTCTTGTAATCTTATATAGGTAATATCAGCTACCCAAACCTGGTTAGGCCAGTCTATAAAGCATTCCTTTAACAGATTACGAAAAAGATAAGCCCGGCTACTAGCCTGAGTCGTACGGATGACAATCCGCTTGGATGGACGAACCAGCAAATCATTGTCACGCAATAATTTGTACAGTTTATCACGTCCTATATTTATCCCTTTGTAATGAAGTAAATGGTATAGTTTACGTGTTCCTATCCGTGGTAACAATTCCCTTTCGCCCTGGATTGTATCAAGAATACATTCCTCTGAGAATCTTTTTTTCATCTGCACGTTCAACTGTTTGTGATAAGCCTGACGTGTATAGCCAAACAACCGGCAAAGGTTATCCAGGGTTACTTGGGGATATTTCCTTTTAAGATTTCCGACTGTTTGGCTACGGCTTTTTTTAACAGATCCTCTCCATATTCTTCACTTGCCAAATGAAGCATATGTTCATAACCCTCAGCTTTGATGTTAGCCAGTTTGAGTTCTTCCCGTAAACGAAGGACTTCTTTCTCCAATGATTTAGTGTCTTTTTCCTTTTTCATACGGGTCAAAGATATATCATTGCGGAAAAATAAGCGCAAAGCTTCTGGTTTATATTTAATTACAGTACGTCGTACAGCTTCAAAACTGATCCCGTACTCTTCTGATAACTTACGTACACTCGTCTGTTCTGACAAGTAACGTTTTGTTATTTCTAATTTTAATTCATGGCTGTAACGGATACAACCCACATGTTTCGATTCTGACATAAGTTTACCGTGGTGTTTTGTCAACTTATTTCAGGACAGGACA
>NZ_QUGR01000042.1:0-1496 GCF_003479145.1 Parabacteroides sp. AF18-52 | reverse complement strand
TTAAATATAAATTCAAGCAATCATAGCCCGTAATTCACTGAATTTGGCTATCTTTGCATAACATTTGAGAAAAACGGCGATTGGCAGGAGCTTTTCGCCGCCAACATATAGGATAAGACCGCAAGGCGTTTCAAGCGAAAATCTGGTAAATTGGAACTACGGAGACGATTGCGTGATGCTTATGCTATGCTTACGCATAGCGTGCATTCACGTACTCTCCGTAAAGGCTTTACCAGAGCCATCGCTTGAAGGTAGTGTGAATTGCACGCTACTTTTTTACCCTTGCCTAACGAAAGGAAACGATTATGGGTAAAGTTCAGATTCTCGCCGTACTGACGATGGACGGATGTCTTTCTTCAGAGTTATATGATAAAGCACATCAGGATTTGTGCCTTGACCGTTGCGGTCTTGATGAAATCAGGAAGAAAGCCTTTTACCGTGTGACACCGGACTATTCCATTTCAATGCTGCACGAATGGAGAAAAGACTGCACAAACATCCGTTACCTCGCGGAAGCCACACCGGACACGGCAGACTATATAAACGGACTGCTGCGGATGCACGCTGTGGATGAAATCATACTATACACCGTTCCTTTCATATCCGGAAGCGGACGACATTTTTTTAAGTCGGCTCTGCCAGAGCAACACTGGACGCTTTCCTCTTTGAAAAGCTATCCCAACGGTGTATGTCGCATTATCTATATCCTTGATAAAAAAGCAAGATAGCCAAAATGTGCGGCAAGCATACATTTCTATTTTCAGGAATAGAATAAATGTTCCGATTACAAACAATTTAAGTCGGAGATAATTTGTCCTTGTGAAAAAATACTGAATTTTATACCTCTGAAATCCAGCACTTTGTAAAATTGAGTGTTGGATTTTTTATTTTCTGCCGCGTTTTTTGCCAATTATATTCATGTGCGCACGCAGAAAACAAAGTGTAATTTTCAAAATTGACAGAACCATGAATTATTTCTTGCTGGCGGAAACCGACTTTTTCCGCCTGATAAACGAAGCCGGCGACTGCAATATGGAAACGGCATACACGGCTTTCGCCACCCAAGTGATCGAACTGTGCAACGGCGGCATGGACATGAACCTTACCGTCATCGCGCTTGCCTACATCGAAATCGAGTTGCAGCACCATCCCGTACGTAATCTGTCAGAAGAAAAAAGAGAGATTGCCGCCTACGTCAGCAAGGCTCTGTCTTTCGTAAGAAAGATGCAGAAATTCCTTGCCACGCCCCAAGTGCCACCACTAATATCCGCCAACAACGCAACAGAAACCACCGCCAGCCTTCTTCAATGGACGGGCAATGCCATCGACCTCGTGGAACTTATCTACGGCATAGACGTGATGGGCTGCATCAACAACGGCAATATGCCGCTCAAACAGCTCGCCCCACTTCTCTATAAGATATTCGGGGTTGATTCTAAAGACTGCTACCGCTTCTACACTGATATCAAACGCCGGAAGAACGAAAGCCGCACCTA
>NZ_QUGR01000041.1:0-1498 GCF_003479145.1 Parabacteroides sp. AF18-52 | reverse complement strand
GCCCTGGAAAAAGGTATATCCGAAGAACTGATCTCGAAAGGCATGGGCCATGAGTCTGTTAAAACGACACGTATTTATATAGCTTACCGGAATACCTCGCAGATCGACCGTGCCAATGAGATAGTTATATTAGGAAGAAATTGTAAATCAAGGCTGCCCCGTGGAGTTGTCTTGTAAGGGAAATTCTGTCTCTTGGTAAGAGACGGAACGGTGAAGGCAGTTAGTGTTAAAACTTCGCAAATGTACTAACTCTTTTTTATATATACGTTATTGGTATCTATGTTTTTTCGCATAACCAGCCTTAATATTCATTGTGTTTATGAATATCATTACAAAAATTAAGAAAGAAGGCCGGTTGCTTTATCTTCTCTCTCAGCTGGCTGTATCTATTCTTTTCTATTATTTCCTGTTCGTTTCTCTTTGATAATCTGTTGTTTATGAATTGTTTTCTTCTTTTCCTCCTGCATTGAATGTCGGATTATCTTTTCTTTCCCCTGAAAAACAATCACTTTTCAATAGTCCGTCCAATCCTTTTACCATTTTCTGTTTTTTGAATGTTGTCCGGGGATGCTTTTTATGTATGAAGATCCCTGGTGTAAATGGCTAAAAGTGTTGCCGGTAGCAGGTTGTTGTTCCTTTCGTTCCGTCTCTTACCAAGAGACGGCCCCGGTGCAGACGGTAACCTAATCTGGTATTAATATAATGTATAGGGCTCTTTATTTATCGCTATTATCTATCATATTTCTTCTCTCCTCTGTCCCGGGTCTGTGGGGACAGCAGAGCGCATTGAAAACGAATGTGCTGTATTGGGCAACGACTACGCCCAATGGGGGAGTGGAGCTGGGATTGGGACGCCGTTTCTCTGTCGACTTGTGGGGCGCCTATAATGCGTGGAAGTTTTCCAATGAAATGAAATTGAATCTTTATCTGGTGCAACCTGAAATCCGTTTCTGGCCGTGCCGTAAGTTCGAGGGTCATTTTGTGGGTGTACATGGTCATTACGGTCATTTTAATATCGGACTGATCCCGTTTATCTCGGGTTTAAAGAATTATGTCTTGAGGGGAAACCTGTATGGCGGTGGTCTCACCTACGGCTACCATTGGGCGTTCGGTGATCGTTGGGGCGTGGAAGCCCTTCTCGGTTGTGGTTATGTTTCGATGAAATACACCAAATATCGGTGCTCGGAATGTGCCGAACCTGTCGGAGCTTATACCCGTAATTATTTCGGTCCTACCCGTCTTGGTTTCTCCGTGATCTACTTTTTACGTTAAATCGAATCGTCTCTTATGAAACAAATAATCCTACATTATATATTATGTATATCCGGTCTGCTTCTATTGCTGCCGCCGGATACTTTGAAGGCGCAGGGTATCCGTATCGTTCCGCAACGGATATCGGTGGAGAACGACAGCCTGCATGTACAACTCCGAATGGATTTGAACGAGGTGAGGGTAGGGCGTAGCAGGGCCTTTATCTTTACGCCGCAATTGTTGGGAG
>NZ_QUGR01000040.1:0-1570 GCF_003479145.1 Parabacteroides sp. AF18-52 | reverse complement strand
AATCAATAAAAAGGGTTGACTCGGTTTATAGTTAATAATAAAAAGGGTTGTCCCTTTTGTTGTTTATTTCTGAAAGAGGTTTACTCTCTAATTATTTGCCGGCAAAAATAATCAAGAGTGTGATTCTCTCCAAATAAATTATGAAAAACCACCGCGGAGGATTGCCATGCGGCTGGAGGCGTGAAGCCTCCAAAGAGCTTCCTCAGCCTGATATTCTTCTATCCAGTCAGACTTACGTTTATCTGGCTCTTAATGGCATTTTCCCGATAACTTATCCACCTTTTCTTCAGTTCTCCCCTGCACTGTGCAGCCTGAGACGGGGTCATGCCGTTCAGACTCCAATGCGGACGTTCATTGTTATAGAAGTCTACAGCCGATTTTACCGCAGCCTTCACTTCCGGGATACAAGTAAACTTCATATCTTTAAGAAGTTCATTCTTAATGGTATTATTTACCCGTTCGGCTATGGCATTTTCCTTGGGGTTTCCAGTTTCAGTCATGCTTATGCGGATTCCGCAGTCTTTCAAGCGGGCTGTATAGGCATAACCGGCATACTGGATACCACGGTCAGAATGATGGATCAAACCGGACAGGTCTTTTCGACCATAATGGCTGATAGCCATTTCCAAAGCATCTAAAGGATACTTGGTAGCCAACGTTTCTCCGATACTATATCCTATGATTTCCTTACTGTAAGCGTCGGTGACGACTGACAAATAACAAAAAATATTTTTACCCGTTACCGGATTCTCTCCCAGATGAATATAAGTAATGTCGCTGACCATCAGCTGACAAGGAGCCTGGGGGAGGAAGTTTCTAACCAGATTGGGATAAACAGGACGGTCATGTTCCGAGTTGGTGGTACGGGTACGATGATGCCGTTTGCGAATTTTCAGCGAGAAACGCTCCAGTATATCATAAAAACGATTATAACCCACGCTGTTTTCCTGACCAAATCGGCTACGGTACATCAGCCAGAGTTTGTTTCCTCCTATTCCGGGGTCTTTGGCACGGACTTCTTTAGCGTATTCTATCACAAATGATTCCAATGCCAATCTTTGCATCAGCTTGTCCTGATGTTTATAGTAGGCTTGTTTGCTTACACCAAGTAGACGACACATAGGGACAATGCAATATCGCTTTTTGTCCCTATTGTGCAGCCTACCTGCTACTTGGTGCCAGCTTTTTTTAGGTCAATCCCATATACTTCTTTTCCAAAAGCGACCATTTCCTCATAAAAATCAGCACGCAAGCGTTCCTGGGCAAGGCTTTTCTTCAACTCGCTTATCTCCTTGAGTAATTCTTTGTAATCTTCAGGAGTCACATTTTTACCTTGTTTCTTCATCTGTTCTACCTGTTTGGGATTATCGCGTTCAAAGGTAGATAATGAACGATAAACTGTCACACGACTTACATGCATTTTTTCCATGATGGAGGATATGTCCAATCCTTCTATTACACGAAGACGGTAGATTTCCTCATTACGACTATACTGTATTCGCTTTTGTTGATAATTTTGTTCTCTCATTTTGGATTCTTATAGAGAGTCAACCATATCTACAAAAAGACA